>NZ_JBELIE010000097.1:0-12332 GCF_042091075.1 Sphingomonas sp.
CGCCCGCGCCGCCCCCGCGTCGCTCGCTCAACGCACTGTGCCGGCGGTCGCGCCCGCAGCAACGCAGACCCTGCTTCCGCTCAAGGTCGAGCGTGACAGCGGCAAGGTGCTCGTCACGCTCCCCGCCCCCGACAGTGATGGCGTTTCGGGGCGCTTCCTCTACGCGACCGCGCTAAAGACCGGACTGGGCTCGGCGCCGATCCGGATCGACCACGGCATGGTCGGCGACACCCAATTGCTCGCCTTTCGCCGGCTCGGCAAAAAGGTCGCGGTGGTGTTCGAGAACCCGCGCTATCGCTCTTCGGGCGACGCGCTCGAGCAGAGCGGCGCGCGCGCGGACTTTCCATTCAGCACCATCGCCCTGCTGGATGTGACCGCGGCCGCTCCCGACGGCGCGGTGACGGTCGACCTCGCCCCTCTCCTGCTGTGCGACACGATGCGGTTGGCCGACAAGCTCAATGCAGAGGCCAGAGGCTTCAAGCTGATCGGCTCGCTCAGCGCGGTCGACCCCGACTCGGTCAAGGTCTTTCCCGACAATATCGAAATGGAGGCAGTGCAGACCTACGCCTCGGACACGCCGGGCAAGGAGGTCGACATGATCGCCCCCGACGGACGGCAGGTGAGTTTCACTGTTCACCACTCCCTGGTGCGCCTGCCCGCCCCCGGCTTCGTGCCGCGCCGCTTCGACATCCGCTCGGGTACTTTCGCCACCCCGGTCTATGAGTTCAACACCCCGCTGGGCGCCCCGGTGTTCCAGCAATATGCCAACCATTTCCGCCTGGAGAAGCTCGATCCCGGCGCGGCGCGCTCACGCGTGCGCAAGCCGATCGTCTTCTACATCGACAACAAGGCACCCGAGCCGATCCGCACCGCGCTCGCCGAGGGGGTCGCCTGGTGGAACCAGGCGTTCGACGCGGCCGGCTATATCGACGCCTTCCAGGTGCGCGTGCTGCCCGCCGGCGCCGACCCACAGGACGTGCGCTACAACATGGTCAATTGGAACGAGCGCCAGACGCGCAGCTGGTCCTATGGCGGCGGCGTCATCGACCCACGCACTGGCGAGATCATCAAAGGCAATGTCGTGCTTGAGGGGTTGCGGCTGCGCCAGGATATCTGGATTTTCGAAGGGCTGGTCGGCACCGCGGAGGAAAACAAGGGGACCGCGAACGATCCGGTTCGCGTCGCGCTGGCGCGGATTCGCCAGCTCGGTGCGCATGAGGTGGGGCACGCGCTCGGCTTCGCGCACAATTTCGCCGCCAGCACGCAGGGCCGTACCTCGGTGATGGACTATCCCTTCGCCAAGATCGCGCTTAACGGCGACGCGATCGATCTTGGCGATGCTTATGCCAGCGGCATCGGCACATGGGACAAGTTTACGGTCGACTGGCTCTATGGCCAGCCCGCCGCGGGCACCGATCCCGATCTTGCCGCCACGGCCAAGGCGGACGCGGCGCAACGCGCGGGCCTGCGCTATCTCACCGATATCGACGGGCGCGATTCGAGCCTGGCAGTGCCGGGCGACAGCATGTGGACCGAGGGCACGGACTCGCCCGCGGATCTCGATCATGTGATGGCGGTTCGCCGCGTCGCGCTGGCGCGCTTCGGCCCAGGCGTGCTCCACGCCGGCGCGCCGCTTGCCGACCTGCGACGCAGCTTCGTGCCGGTGTGGCTGTTCCACCGCTACGCCGTCGCGGCGATCGGCAAGACGCTCGGCGGCGTCCACTACAGCTACGCCACTGTGGGCGATAGCGCCGCCCCGCCGGCCCGCGCGACCGCGGCGGAGCAGGGCGCGGCGCTCGACGCGCTGATGGCGACGCTTGCCCCCGCCGCACTCACCGTACCGCCCGCGCTGGCGCTCACGCTGTCGTCGGGGGTCAACGGCAATCCGGACCCGCAATATGACAGCGAAGTGTTCGCCACTGCGGGCGGCGCGGTCTTCGATCCCCTGGTCGCAACCGACGTGGCGGCGCAGGTGACGCTGGAAACCCTGCTCGCGCCATCGCGGCTCACCCGGCTCTACCTCCAGCACGCCGCCGACCCGGCGCTGCCGGGCGTGGAGACACTGCTCGACCGACTCGACCGCGACGTGGTGGCGCGCCACGACGACGTGGTCGCACAGCGCATCGCACTCCGCACCTTGCTGGCGATCGCGGCTGCAGCGCGAGCCACCGCGACTGGCACGGACGTCGCGCTGCGGCTCGACGCCGCACTGGCGGCGACGCGCGAGCGGCTCGCCCGCGACAAGCGCGACGCCTGGGCGCAGAGCGTGGCGCGGCTGCTGGGCGACGCCGACGCACTCGACCGCGCGCTCACCCCGACGTCACGCCTCGCCCCCGCGATTCCGCCGGGGATGCCGATCGGGTGACGGGCGAGCGATCCCGGTAGAGTTCGCCAAGGCGATCGCGAAGCCAGCGATGCGATGGGTCGGAATCGACCCGCGGATGCCATGCTGCCACCAACGTGAACGGGGATAGCGGCAAGGGTGGCTCGCCTAGCGCAAGATCGCGGGCGGAGGCGGTCAGCAAGCTAAGGGGCAGCGTGGCGACGAGATCGTCGGCTGCAACCGCCTCGATCGCGAGTAGGTAGCTTTGAACCGACAGCGCGACGCGTCGCCACCGACCTCGGTCAGCAAGAGCCCGGTCGACGAGACCCGTGAATCCGCCACCATCGCCCGAAACAAGAACGTGATCGCGGTTGCAATAATCGTCAAGGTCGACGGGGCACGCGCCACCAGGGCGCACTGCCACCACGAACCGGTCGCGAACGATCGTACGCACCATCAGCGCCGGCATTCGTGCAAATTGTGCCGGCGCGCCAAGCGCGAGATCGATACGCCCCTTCTCCAAATCACCAAGCCGCGCCGTATCGAACTGATGCAACGCGCACCGCACATCAGGTCCAGCCATTCGGCGTACGGCGCTCATCAACGGCAGACCCGCGATGGTCGCCGCGTTGTCGTTTGCCATGATGGAAAATATTCGCTCGGCGCGAGCTGCATCGAAGACGCGTCCGGCGACTGCGGCGTCGAGGTCCGCGAGAGCACCGCGCGCCGCGTCGGCGATGGCTCTCGCGCGGTCGGTTGCGACCAGGCCGCGCCGCCCGGCCGCAGCCACGAGCAAGGGATCGTCGAGAACGACGCGTAGGCTTGCCAGCCGCGCGGACATGCGAGGCTGGCTGATGCCCACCCGCTTTGCCGCCTGGCTGACACTCTCTTCTTCGACCAGCGCAACAAGCGACGGCAGCAATGGCAGAAGGGTATCGTTCATCCGCATGACGAATACCGAACATACGCGCCATGTTGTTGCCGGATCAACCTATGGCTTCCTACCTTGACGGAGCACCATTTCGGGAGCTCAATCATGATGACGGCGGAAGACCTGGCCAAAGAATTTCACACCGCCCTGGTCGCGCGCGATTGGCCCGCAATGCGGTCGCTTTTCCATGACGACGCAAGCTGGACCCTGCCCGGGGACAACGCGATCTCGGGAACGGCCGCTGGCGCCGATGCGGTCGTGGAACGAGCCCGTTTGATTGCCAGCTATGGGTTGTCGTTCAAGCTTGAGCATATTCTGCTTAGCCGCGACAACATGGCCCTCGCTCTTCACAACACGGCTGAGCGTAACGGCATCCGCCTGGACGAGAAGCTGGCTACCGTGTGCCGGCTGCGCGACGGGCGTATTGCAGCGATTGAGACGTTTCTGTCCGATGTTCCCGGGATGGACCGCTTTTTTGCGCGCGATTTAGCGTAGGCATTTTCGCGCGAATCCCGGCGGCGTGAACCTATCATCTCGTGCCGGGCGGATTACCGGCACCCCTGAAGGGCTGGGAAGAGGCGATCGGTCCCGCCCATCGCTACACCGATCACCTTGTCACCGCGATGTATGCGCTCGATGGCGACGCCAGGATCGTCCATCTTTGGGGCTTCGCGAGCGTCGAGGAGCGCAACAACCTGCGACGATAACATTATGCCTCGGGACTTTGGCCCCCGCGGGGAGGGCCCGAGAATATCGCCCATGCTTCTTCCACCCTTGCGTTCGCCGAGACGGGCTACCCCATTCGCTAGGGCTCAGCCGGCACTGGCGCTGGCCAAGGATAGTTGCAATGAGCTTTCCCATCGCACCACATTCCAAATTACCCCACTCTTGACCCACACATTTCGCGGAATGGCGCCGGACCACGTGGAATTCAGCGGAACGTAGAAACCGCCAATTTCTCCGCACCTATAGCGTTTTGAGGGGGTTCGCGAGCCCCGAAGGGCGCATAGATGGCGGAGACGGAGGGATTCGAACCCTCGGTACGGTTTCCCGTACGACGCTTTAGCAAAGCGTTGGTTTCAGCCACTCACCCACGTCTCCGGGTCGGCGTGAGGCGCGGCTATAACGGGGGTGGGGCTCGCGATCAACCGGGTCCCGTCATTTCCGCCCGGCGCGGGCAGGACTCGCATCGTCGCGCCGTTCATTGCGGGGACAGCGAGTGCCGGACTAAGGTGTCGCGTTGGGTGTGGGGACGATCTTCATGATACGCAGGATGCGAATAGCCCGGTGGGCAACGGTGCGGTCGGGAACCTGGACGGCGGCCTTCGCCGCGGCGGCGATGGTCGTCGCGCCGGTAGCGGCGCAGGTGCGGACGATCGACCCCAATGCGGGGATCGATGCGGACGTCGGCGGCACGACGCCGCAGCCGCGCGTCACTGTCCCGCCGGCACCGGCCCCGGCCTATCCGGACGAACCCGCCCCGCAGGAACAAACGCCCGCTCCTTCACCCACGCCCCCGGCGCCGGTCACCGGCGCGGAGGCGCGGGCCAACGCGACCACCGCAGCGGCCGCCACCTACAAGCGCGATGATCTGATCGCCGCGGGCGAGGGCGTGTTCGGCAAGGGGGCGGAAGGCTTCGGGCAGATCATCGAGAAGATCCTGAAGGATCAGGGCGAACCCAACGCCTATATCGCGGGGCGGGAGGCATCGGGCGCCTTCGTGGTCGGGCTGCGCTACGGCTCGGGTGTGATGACGCACAAGGTGGAGGGCCAGCGCCCGGTCTATTGGACGGGCCCATCGGTCGGCTTCGACGTCGGCGGCGATGCGAACAAGGTTTTCGTGCTGGTCTATAACCTGTATGATTCGCAGGAACTGTTCCATCGCTTCCCCGGTGCGGAGGGGCGGCTGTATTTCATCGGCGGTTTCGCGGCGACCTATCTGCGACGCGGCAATATCGTGCTGATCCCGGTGCGGCTGGGCGTTGGCTGGCGGGCGGGCGTGAACGTCGGCTATATGAAGTTCACCGAAACATCGAAGTGGTTGCCCTTCTGAGCGATCGAGGTGATGCCCCGGCGCCGCGCCTCCCGGGCGAGTAACGGGAGGCGCCAGGTCAGTGCCGCGGGTGCGGCGCAATCCTGGCGCGGGTCGATCAGCGACCGCCCGGAAATTGCGTCGCTTCAAAGCGCATCGGCGCACCCTTGGGCCGCTCGCCCAGCGTATCTTCCCACATCGCGACATGACCGCGCACGATCGTGCCGATCGGTTTACCGGTCAACGTCATGCCCGTGAACGGCGACCAGCCGGCGCGGGAAGCCAGCCAGCGGTCCTCGACCGTCCACTGCTTGCGCAGGTCGACGATCGTGAAGTCCGCGTCATAGCCGCGCGCGATGCGGCCCTTGCCGACCAGATTGAAGACGCGCTGCGCGCCCGCGCTGGTCAGCTCGATCACCCGCTGCAAGGACAGTCGTCCATGGGCAGCATGGTCGAGCAGCAGCGGTAGCAAGGTTTGCACGCCCGGCATGCCGCTGGGGCTTGCGGGATAGGGTTTTCCCTTTTCCTCCAGGGTATGCGGTGCGTGGTCCGAGCCGATGACGTCGGGCACACCCTGGTTCAGCCAGTGCCACAGGCCGTCGCGGTGCGCGCCGGACCGGATCGGCGGGTTCATCTGCGCCAGCGTGCCCAGCCGCGGATAGGCTTCCTCGCCGGCCAGCGTGAGATGCTGCGGCGTCACTTCGCACGTGGCGATATCCTTATTCTCTCCCAGCAGCGCGAGTTCGGCGGGGGTCGTGACGTGAAGAACATGGATGCGCCGCCGCGCCGCGCGGGCCAGCCGCAGGATGCGGCGCGTCGCCAGCAGCGCGCTTTCATCGTCGCGCCACACCGGATGCGACGATGGATCCCCCGTCACACGCTGGTCCGCGCGCGCGTTCATCCGGTCCTCGTCCTCGGCATGGATCGCGACGCGACGCTGCCCGTGCGCCAGCACTTCGGCGAGCCGCGCATCCTCGCTGACCAGCAGATCACCCGTCGACGCGCCCATGAAGATCTTCACACCCGCGGTGCCGGGCAATCGTTCCAGTTCGGCGAGCTCGCGTGCATTGTGATTGGTCGCGCCGACGTAAAAGGCATGATCGCACCACATCCGCCCCCGGGCGCGCGTCAGCTTGTCTTCGATCGCGGCGGCGGAATCGGTATTGGGCTTCGTGTTCGGCATCTCGAACACCCCGACGACACCGCCCATCACGGCGGCTTCGCTGCCGGTGGCGAGGTCTTCCTTATGCTCCAGCCCCGGCTCGCGGAAATGCACTTGCGTGTCGATCACGCCGGGCAGGATATCGAGCCCCGTACAGTCGATCACGCGCCCGGCATCGCCGCCGCTGGTCAACTCAACGATGCGGCCTTCGATAACGCCGACATTCGCCGTCACCGGCCCACCGGGCGTGTGTACCGTGCCGCCGCGCAACAGGAGATCGTAGCTGGCCATCGTCCGCCTTTCCGGGTCTTTCGTCATGTCGCCCGCCTCCCTACCTTGCCGGGATGGACGAGACCACCCTGGGAACGATGCTGTCCGACCGCGCGATCCTTCGCCTGTCGGGCGGGGATGTGCGCGGCTTTCTGCAGGGGCTGCTGACCAATGACGTCGGCGGCGCGTTGCCCGTGTGGGCGGGTCTGCTGACGCCGCAGGGCAAGGCGTTGTGGGATATGATCGTCTGGGCCGATGGTGATGATATCCTGCTCGATGTCGAAGCGTCACAGCGCGAGGCGCTGGCGCGGCGCCTCGGCATGTACCGATTGCGTCGCGCGATCACGATCACGCCGGATGATACGCTTGCGATCCATTGGTCCCCGACGGAAGCGCCCCACCCCGCCGTACCCGATCCCCGCCTTCCCGCGCTCGGCTGGCGCTGGTTTGGGAAACCCGCCGCGCCGGCATGCGGCTGGGTGGCGCATCGCCTGTCATTGGGCGTGGCCGAGGGGGTGGCGGAGCTGGGCGACGGCGAAACCTTGTGGCTGGAATGCAATGCCGACGCCCTCCACGGCGTCAGCTATACCAAGGGCTGCTATGTCGGGCAGGAAAACACCGCGCGGATGCATCATCGCGACAAGATCGCACGCCGCCTCGTCGTCGCACCGCTGAACCAGGACGAACCGAAGATCCGCCAGCCGCATCCCGATCTCGGTGTGATGGTCGCGTTGCGCCGGGTCGATCAACTTGGCGACGCCGTCCGCCCGGCGTGGTTTCCGGCGGCATTGGGTGGCGATCCGGACCAGTGATGATCAGCTCCGCGCCGACACATCAGCGCGCCCCTCTTCGTTAAGCCAGAGGCCCGGTGTGGCGAGTTCGACGACATGGCCGTCGGGATCGTCGAAGTAGATGCTGTAGCCGCCGCGCGGCCAATGCACTTCCGAACGAATCTCGATCTGATGCGCCTGAAGCCGGTCTCGCCATGCGTCCCGCTGGTCTGCGGCAATCGCGAAAGCCAGATGCAGCGGACCGCTGCCATCATGGCCCGGAATGAAGCCGTTCGGTCCCGGCATATCGTCGCGGGATTCACCGCGGGCGAACACCAGCAGCACACCCCCGCCACCGACATCGAACGCATGCAGGCGATCGGTTTCCAGCATCGGCGTGAATCCCATCACCTCGCGATAGAAACGCACCGCGCGATCGACGTCATCGACGTAGATCGATGATTCCAGCAGACCGGCAGTACGTGGCTGTTCGGGCATGGGCCGCTCCTTTGGCGGAACAACGCCCGACAGCGCGACGGGGACGCAGCGTCGATACGGAGACAAAGAAAAAGGGAGGCTGGCGAACGCCAACCTCCCTCCATTCTTTCGAGGCAATCAGCCTTACTGACCCGAACCCGGGCCGTAGGTGATTTCCACGCGACGGTTCTGCACTTCGCGGACGCCATCGGCGGTCTCGACGCGCGGACGGCTCTCGCCGAACGCTTCGGTCGAAATCACGCTCTCCGGGATCGCCTTCGACGTGAGGTACGCCTTCACGGCGTCCGCACGGCGCTGCGACAGGCCGACGTTGTAGCTGGCCGAGCCCGAGCGGTCCGCGTGGCCCGCCAGCATGACCTGGGCGCCATTGCAGTTCTGGTACTGCGTAACCGCGTTGTCGAGGATCGACGCTGCTTCCGGCGTGATGTCCGACTTGTCCCATTCGAAGAAGACAATGAACGGACCCGGCGAGCAGACCACTTCCGGCGGCGGCGGCGGCGGCGGCGGGGGCGGAGGGGGCGGCGGCGGCGGCGGCGGCGGAGCAGCCTCCTCCGGAGCACCGAAGTTGTACGTCACGCCACCCAGCAGGCTGTGCGAACGGAAACGACCGTCATACGAGCTGCCACGCGCGTCCAGCAGACGAACGTTGTCGGCATTGAAGAAGCGATACTTCAGCGAAACGTCGATGTTGTCGCTCAGCGGCGCCCGGATGCCCGCCAGCGCCTGCCAGGCGAACACGGTGTCCGAGTCGTCAAGCAGACGATACGAGTTGGTCGGGTCGATGCGCGCCTTGACGCGGGCAACACCCGCACCGCCGCCGACAAAGCCCTGCAGGCCGTCGTCCGGACCGAAGTCCAGCAAGCCGTTGACCATGAAGCTCAGCGCCGAAGTACGGCCACCGAAGTTCGTGTAGTTGCCGGCAGGCAGCTGAGCAGTCCCCGACACCGGCACCGCCGCACCGTTGGTGCGATAGGCGTCGACAGTCGCCGAACGATAGCCAACTTCGGTTTCCAGGCGGAACGCACCGAAGTCGTAGCCGATGACGCCATCGACGTCATAGCCGTAATCGTGATCGACAGTGCCCGTGCCCGAGCGCGTGGTTGCGGTCCCGACGATCGAATAGTCGATGTCCTCGACGATCATCGCCCCGCCTTCAACGCCTACATACCAGGCCTTGTCGCGCGCAAGCGCTGGCGTGGCGAGGGCGGTGGAGGCAAGCGCCATGATCATGGCAAGCTTACGCATCATAATCCCCTTTCCATGGTGTCACTACGGACAGCGCAAACTCACTATCGGAAGGATGGTTTCCCGACAAGCAGACAAAAACAGCCCGGTGTGACACACAAGACACACCATCAATCGTGGAATTTCAGCGTCAGACGGCCACCAAACCGTGCGTTCGGAGCGCCGACAGGACCGCATCGAGCGTCGCGCGCGCCTCCATGTCGATGGTCGAACCGCCGGTCGGCGCGGCAATCGCCGGCGCTTGCGGGCCGACGACCTGAACGCCGTCGATCGACAATATGCGCCCGCGAACGACACCTGCCTCCCACCCGGACGATGTCCGCACCACCGTCGCGAGCGAGGTCGCATCGCGCGCGCTCCACCCCGGCTGCGGGGTCAGGAACCGCCAGCCCGCATTTGTCCAGCCGGCCAGTCGATCCGGCTGGCCCGCCCAGTCTCCCTGCGGATCTGGCCCGGTGATCCAGCATTGTCCGGCTACCGGCTGTGGGGGCGGTGCGTCCACGCCCATGCCCTGCACCACGGGCTGGGCCGCGATATCAAGCAGCGCCAGCGCCTCATTATGCGTCATTTCCTTTTGCGCCTGTGCCGCATCCAGCAGCGGTAACGACAATCGCGGGGTCTGTTCCGTCATTGCGAGATCCTTAGATTTCTAAAATAGTTGCTGGCGACACACCGTTGGTGCCCTGTTGCCGAACCGACACAATCGCGCCTGTCGGCAGGGCGGCGACGCTCAGCGCCGCGCGATCGCTCGCCTCGGTTCGCTCGCCACCTTGCGGGGTCGTGGTCACGATCCGATACGCCTCCCGCTCCTCGCCGAGGGGCACATCGGCGCCGTCCTGCCAGCGCCAACCCAGCCGGCTGCGCCTGACCCACTGGAGCTGCGCGCCCTGCGCCGTGTCGACATGTCGAAGCCGGATCGGCGCAAGCGGCAGGATCGATCGACCGTCGAGCGTCAACCGCGCCTCGACCGGCCCGGCCACGTCGCCCACTCCGCTCGCCAGCCATCGCAGGCGTTCACCCGGCCGCGTGAACGCCATCGGCAGCACCCGCATCGCGTGACGCTCGATCAGTTCGAAACGCTCGCCCGCGACATGCGCCGCCGGTGCCGTGCCGCGCCGTGCCCGCCATAGCAGCGACACACGCCAGCGCGCGGACGCGATCCGCTCGGCATCGCGGAACTGGACGAGTTCGTCCCCGATCAGCGCCATATTGGCCCCGCGATCGAGCGCCTCCGGCGTCACCGACGACAGGCCCATCCCGTCATGCGCCAGCGTCACCTCGATCCGGCTGATACGATCCTCCACCGCCGCGCCGACCGCGCCGCATCCGGTCGCCAGCCTGCCGATCACCGCGGGGGCGGCCATCGCGCCGGCACGCTCCCAATGATGGCCATCGTCGCGGCTGAACAGCACTGCCGCCCGGCGCCAGCCGGGGGTGGTTCCGGCCACGAACACCGTCACCTCCGGCAGGGTCGCCAGCCGATCGTCGAGCGGCGGCAACTCCGCCACCTCGATCAAGGTTTGCCCTGCGGGCAGATCCGGCGCCACCACCGCGCGCCCGGCATCGGCCGCCAGAGTCACCTCGATCGCCGGCTTCGCCGGGACCAGCTCCACCGTCACCGCCATGCCGTCCACGCTGGCGCGCGTCACCCGCCATGCGCCGCGCTCACGCGGGAAGGCGACGCTGTCGCCGGGGGCGATCCCCAGCGCGGTGACGTCGAGCGTCACGGTGCGCGTCACGCGCTCCCGCTCCGCCCGCGCCATCGTGGCGGTGGCGAGCCGGCGTGCCGTCGCGGCTTCCAGCACCACCGGCAGATCGATCGAATCGTCGCGCCATCCCGCACCGGCGCGCCGTACCTGCTGCACGCCGATCTGATAGTCCCGGGCCATGTCGTAATAGGATATCGCCAGCGTACGCGCGACGCCCTCCACCGGGCTGCGCCGCTCCCTGGTCGCAGCATCCGCGTCCAGCGGCAGCGGCGTCGCCGGCATGCGATCGTTCAGCGCCATCCCGCCACCACGCGGCGTCACCCACCCGCCGCACATCCGGGCCAGCATCTCGATCACCGCGCCGGCATTGTCGCCGGAGGCGGCGAAGCCGGGCACGCTCGCGACCGGCCCGTCCCCCGTCATCACGCCCCCACCGATATCGCGGGCGACCGCGCCGATCGACGGCGGCTCGTCGTCCGCCACCACTTCGAAGGTCAGCGATGGCAGGCGGTTGCCGAAATCCGCCAGCGGCAGATGTTCGAACACGACATAGGCCAGACCGCGATGCGCGGGCGGGTTCGCCTCCAGGCTGTCGATCAGCGGGTCGGGCGGCTGATCCTCGTCGCCGCGATGCACACGGAATCCGGTGCTCACCTTCCAGTCGCCGGCGGCCCCACGGATCAAATTGCCGTCCGCCCAGATTCGCCGGATCTCGCGGATCGGGCGGGTCGAGAGCGCGACCGCGAACGACGCCGCATAATCGTATAGCGTCGTCGACGGCTGCCCTTTTCCGCCGCCCTCTTCATGGCTCGTTGTAAGCCGCATCTAGCCACTGCAAAACGGCGCAGGTGGTATCAGCGACTTAGCCCGTAAGCTCTGCAAGCGATCCGGCCGGTTTGCAGTCGTAAGACGCTCGGACCGCTTTCGAATGAACATTTAAGCGCTGCAAAGCATGCCTGATCGCGGCCAACCCTCCGACCAAGTCACTCAAGTCTCACGTGAACCAGCAGAACCGGCTCAAGAACCGTGCGACGTGTCCGCCCGTCTTTGCGAGGGCAGCGTCCAGTCCAACCGCGCGAGGACGTCCTGCGTTACCTGCTCGTCACCATCATCGATCGCCCTCAACGCCGCGTCCTCGAGTAGCTGCGCGACCTCACCGACCAACCCTTCCGACATCTCGTTGAGGAGACCGGCCAGGCTCGGGTGCTTCAGGTTCGACGCACGCGCGAGCGGGATGTCCCGCTCCAGTGCAGCCAGAACGCCCTGGAAATCGTCGCCGTTTTCGACCGGGCCGACATGCACCTCGCGGAACCGGGTGCTCATCTCCCGGTCGGCATAGAGAGCGCTCCTCGCCGCGTGCGTCCCGGCGCAGATGAAGGTGAAGATCGGAAG
>NZ_JBELIE010000098.1:0-12222 GCF_042091075.1 Sphingomonas sp.
GAGGGGCTGTATCTGCTCGGCACCTCGATCGCGCGGCCGCTGATCGCCAAGCGCCAGATCGAGATCGCCAAGCTGGTCGGTGCCGATGCGGTGTCGCACGGCGCGACCGGCAAGGGCAACGATCAGGTGCGGTTCGAACTGGGCTATTACGCGCTCAATCCGGACATCAAGGTGATCGCGCCGTGGCGCGAATGGGATCTCACCAGCCGCAGCCGGCTGATCGAATTCGCCGAATCGCACCAGATTCCGGTCAGCAAGGACAAGCGCGGCGAAGCGCCCTTCTCCACCGACGCCAACCTGCTGCACACCTCGTCCGAGGGCAAGGTGCTGGAGGATCCGTGGGACGAGGTGCCCGATTACGTCTATTCGCGCACCGTCAATCCGGAAGACGCGCCCGACAGCCCCGAGACGATCACGATCGATTTCGAGCGTGGTGACGGCGTCGCGCTGAACGGCGAGGCCTGCTCCCCCGCGACGTTGCTGGCGAAGCTCAACGATCTGGGCCGGAAGCACGGCATCGGCCGGCTGGACCTGGTCGAGAACCGCTTCGTCGGCATGAAGAGCCGTGGCATGTATGAAACCCCCGGTGGCACCATCTACGCGCTGGCGCATCGCGGGATCGAACAGATCACCCTCGATCGCGGCGCGGCGCATCTGAAGGACGAACTGGCGCCGCGCTATGCCGAGCTGGTCTACAACGGCTTCTGGTTCTCCCCCGAGCGCGAGATGCTGCAGGCGGCGGTCGACCATAGCCAGGAGAAGGTGACCGGCACCGTCCGGCTGAAGCTGTACAAGGGCAATGTCATCGTCACCGGCCGCAAGTCGCCCCATTCGCTGTACAGCGAGAAGGTGGTGACCTTCGAGGACGATCAGGGCGCCTATGATCAGCGCGACGCGGCGGGCTTCATCAAGCTCAACGCGCTGCGGCTGCGGCTGCTGGGGCGGCGCGACCGTTAAGAGATCGGTCGGAGCGCCTGTCGCTGGCCCCCGCCCAGGCGGGGGCCACGCCGGCCGGGGGCGCCGCCGATCGCTTATTTCACCTTCTTCGTCGCGGCCATCACCTTCACCACGTCGTCCGGCGCGTCGAACAGCTTCAGGTACAGCGCGCCGTTCACCGGGCGCGGCACCGGCAGGGTGGCGCCGACGAAGCCGGTCGGCACCGCCTCCGGCTTGGCGAAGGTTTCGTCCGCCGCCACCGCCGCGATCAGATAAAGATCCTCGCCGCTCAACGTGCATCCGGTGGCGGTGCAGGCGATCCCCGAGAGCGACGGTAGCCGCACGACGCGCGCCAGCGGCTGCCATTCGCCGGTCAGGTCCCCCTGCAGCAGGCGCATCTTGATCGCACCCACCGCCGCCGCGCCGAGCGCGGTGCGTGGGGTCAGCGATCCGATCGCGATGTCGCCGCCGAGCAATTGCAGCGTGCCCGCGGCGACCGACAATTTGGTGCTGGCGGCATCGTCGGCGGTTGCCACCTCGATCGCATCTGCGTTGCTCAGCCGCGTGTTCACCGCGCGCACCGAGAAGGTCAGCCTGGTGTCAGGGGCCAGCGCATTGTCGGGCAGCGCAAGCGGCAGGCGCCCCTCCGCCGCGACACTGTCGACGTGGCGGCTGATCAACTCGACGCGCGGGCGCGGCGGCGTGATCGTCGCGCGCACCGTCACCGTGCGTCCGTCGTGTAGCTGCACCTTCGCGTCGCTGGTGCCCAGCGCGACGGTCTCGGTCGCGCCCTCGGTCGTCAGCACCAGTCGGTCGCCACCGCCGGGATCACGCGACAGCGCGCCAGGCATGAAGGTCAGGCCGGCCACGTCGAGCCGCTCGACCTGGTCGAGGCGGGCGCCGACCAGCCGTCCCTCCTTGTCCCCGGTATAGAGCGTGAAGCCCTCCAGCCGGCTCGCCTCGCTCTGCCCCTTCAGCGTCAGTTGCGCGGGGGTGGTGTTGCCGTAATGCGCGATCAACAGCGATAGCTCGCCGGGGCGCGTCCGTGCCAGCGGCAGCGTCGCGGTGATGGCGTCAGGGCCATCGGCCTTCCATTCGACTGGCCGGGCCGCGCCACCGCGATCGCGCAGGCTGACCTGTTCGACGCAGGCGGCGGCGCCGCCCTGCAGCGTCAACGGCGTGTCTCGGCCGACCACCACCGCATTGTCCGGCTTGGGTGCCCAGCTCGCGGGGGCGCCGTTCTGCACCGCGAAGCGGGGGCCGGTGAATTCGTTGAAGCCCCACCGCCCGATCAGCACCGCATCGTTCACCGCGCTCTGGCCGAGGGTCGCGGCATCGACCGCCACCGACAGCCCGCCACGCTCCGCGTCGGCGCGGACGGGCAGGTCGACGACCCGGCCGTCCGCCAGCGTGACGCGCAACGACAGGCCGCGCGCATAGCCGGTGGCGAACACCAGCGGCGCGTCGTCAAGCGGCAGGACGAGGCCGGGCTGGCTGAGGCAGGCGGGTTGCTTCAGCGCGGAGCGTAGCACCGGGGGGGCGCCGGCATTGATCGGCGGCAGCGGCGCGACCAGCACCGACTTGGGATTCTGGAACGACGGCGGGGTGTTGAGCTGCAACCGGATCGTATCGCCGCCGCTCACCGCCAGCGCGGGGGCATATTGATAGTCGGCGCTGCGAAACACGCCGAACAGCCGCGCGAAATCGCGCGCCAGTGAGATGTACGGGCTGTAGATCCCTGCGCCCGCCTCCTTGGTGGCGGCCAGGCTGTAGGCGAATTGCGTCGTCGTGCCGCCGATCGTCTCGACCAGCGAGGTACTGCCGCCGGTCTGCAGCACCAGCCCGTCGCGGTTCTGCGTCAGGCAGGCCGCCTGCAACGCGCGGGCACGCGCCAGGCATTCGGCGTTGAGCCGGATGCCGAGCGATCCCGCCAGCGCGGTCGAGACCGCGCCGAGCCGGTCGGGCGCTGCTTCCTCCACCCGCGCGATCCCGGCGACGAACGCTTCCAGTCGCGTCCGATCGAGCGAAGCCTGGAACAGGTCCTGCGCCGCGCGCACGAACACGCCCGGGCGTCCGCGTACCGCCTTCACCACGGCGCCGAAATCGCCGCCGGTTTCCGGCGCCAGGAAGGCGATCGCCTGTTCCGCGCCATCGGGAATGGTGGCGGTGATGACGTTCTTCTTCGCGTCCCACGCATCGACGCGGTGAAACCAGTCCTTCGGCGGGGGATTGGTCGCGCCGCGCAGGAACGCCAGAACCAGCACGTAATGCGCCGATTGGTCGGCCGGCAGATCGGCCTTCAGCGACAGCACGTCGCCCGCGCGCAGCCCCGGCACCTGCGCCACCGGCAATGTCGTCTCGCCGCGCTTCACCGTCATCGATAACGAGGGGCCGGCGAGATCGAAGCTGGTGCTCTGTTGCGCGCGAACGGCGGCGGGCCAGATGACGACGGGGGCGAGCAGCGCGGCCGCCGCCGCCAACGACCGGAGGGGCGAGCGTGGCATCCCGCGCGCTATAGACCGGATCGCGCACCACTTTCCACTCCGTCCGCCGGGCAGCGAGGCGCTGTGTTGCGCTTTCGGGGTGCCGCGGGAGGGGCGGACGCCGGCCGTTAACTCCGTTTCAACCATCCTCCTGCATTTCCGGGGCCGAAGGGCGCGTGGCGCGCCGGAGGGTGTTGCAGATGGGGAATACGGGATCGATGGCCGCAGTGGACGTCGCGATCATCGGTGCGGGGCCCGCGGGTCTGACCGCCGGCTATCTGCTGACCAAGGCGGGCTATTCGGTCGCGATCATCGAAAAGGACGCCACTTATGTCGGCGGCATCAGCCGCACCGTAGAGCATGAGGGGTTCCGCTTCGATATCGGCGGTCACCGCTTCTTTTCGAAGTCGAAGGAAGTGGTCGATCTGTGGAACGAGCTGCTGCCGGATGATTTCATCGAGCGCCCGCGGATGAGCCGCATCTATTACGAAGGCAAATTCTACAGCTATCCGCTGCGCGCGTTCGAGGCGCTGGCCAATCTGGGCATCCTCCGCTCGATCTGGTGCATGGCGAGCTTCGCCAAGGCGAAGTTGCTGCCCAAGCGCGACATCAAGAGCTTCGAGGACTGGACCGTCAACGCTTTCGGGCGGAAACTATATGCCATCTTCTTCAAGACCTATACCGAGAAGGTATGGGGCATGCCGTGCGATCAGATGAGCGCGGACTGGGCGGCGCAGCGCATCAAGGGCCTGTCGCTGTGGGGCGCGGTAATCGACGGGCTGAAGCGCTCGCTGGGGCTCAACAAGCGCCCGAACGATGGCATGCAGACCAAGACGCTGCTGGAAAGCTTCCGCTATCCGCGCCTGGGGCCGGGCATGATGTGGGATGCAGCGCGCGACCGGATCGTGGAGCGCGGCGGGCAGGTGCTGATGGGACATGCGCTGCGCCAGCTGAGCTTCAACCAGACGACGCAGCGCTGGACGATCGCGGCCACGCATGACGGCGATGCCGTCACGCTCAACGCGGCGCATGTCATTTCGTCGGCGCCGATGCGCGAACTGGCGAGCCGCCTGCACCCGCTGCCGGCGACGCTGCCGGAAGCGGCGAACCTGAAGTATCGCGATTTCCTGACGGTCGCGCTGATGATCCGTTCGCCCGATCTGTTCCCCGACAATTGGATCTATATTCACGATCCGAAGGTGAAGGTGGGCCGTATCCAGAATTTCCGCAGCTGGTCCCCCGAAATGGTGCCCGACAGCGCGATCGCCTGCGTCGGACTGGAATATTTCTGCTTCGAGGGCGACGGCCTGTGGGCGTCGAGCGACGAGGAGCTGATTGCGTTGGCCACCACCGAAATGGCGGCGCTGGGGCTGTGCGACCCGGCGCAGGTCGAGGGCGGCGCGGTGGTGCGGCAGGAAAAGGCCTATCCCGTCTATGACGAGGATTATGCCCAGAATGTCGACATGCTGCGGCGTGAAATCGAGGGACGCTACCCGACGCTGCATTGCGTCGGTCGCAACGGCATGCACCGCTACAACAATCAGGATCACGCGATGATGACCGCGATGCTGACGGTGCGTAATATCGAGGCCGGAGCGCGGGTGTACGACATCTGGGCGGTGAACGAGGACGCCGAATATCACGAGAGCGGCAACGAGGGCGAGCAGGCCGCGCTGGGCAGCCTGCGCCAGGGTCCCGCGCGCCTCCCGGCGGCGCGCAGGGCGGCCTGACGCGCCACGATCGCCGGGTTCCGAACGATGACGACGCCGTCCGCGCGCAACTGGGGCGGAACGGACGGCCGGCTGTGGCCGGTGGTGCTGGCGGGCTGGCTGTTCGCGGCGCTGGTGCTGCTGATCACCAATGCCGGCGCGATCGCCGCGCGGCGCTTTCCCGACGCCGACGATGCGATGCGGCTGCTGCAGGTGCGCGACTGGCTGGCGGGGCAGGGCTGGTTCGATGTCGCGCAGCACCGGCTGAACCACGGCGACTTTCCGATGCACTGGTCGCGGCTGGTGGACGTGCCGATCGCCGCGACGATCCTGCTGTTACGCCCGTTGCTGGGCGCGGCGACGGCGGAGAGCGTTGCGCTGGTGGTGGTGCCATTGCTGACGCTGCTGCTGGCGATGGGGTTGATCGCGGCGATCACGCGCCGCGTGGCCGGTCCCGCGTCATTGCCGGCGGCGGTGGTGCTGGTGGCGCTGTCCGCCCCCGTGCTGGCGCAGATGCGGCCGTTGCGGATCGATCATCACGGCTGGCAGATCGTCCTCGCACTTGTCGCCCTGATGGCGCTGCTGGGGCGGCAGGATGCCCGCCGCGGCGCACTGCTCGGACTGGCGCTGGCGTCATTGCTGACGGTGTCGCTGGAAGTATTGCCGATCGCGGTGGCGATCGCCGCGGTCGCGGTGCTGGGTTGGGCATGGGACGGCCGGGAACGCCCGGGGGCGACCCCGTTCGTGCTGGCGTTCGGCGCGACGTTGCCGGGCGCGGCGGTGCTGCTGCACGGCGCGACGCGGGGCCCCGGCTTCGCGCTGATCGCCTGCGACGCGATGTCGCCGGTGTGGCTCGCGGCGCTCGGCTGCGCGGTCGCGGGTCTGGGGCTGGCGGTGGTGGTGGCCCGCTTCGGGCTGATCGCGCGGCTGATCGCTTTGGCTGCGGGGGGCGGCGCGGCGCTGATCGCGATCCGCTCGATCGCGCCCATCTGCCTCGCGGGGCCGTTCGCGACGCTGCCCGCGCCGGTCTATCGCTATTGGTATCTCACCGTCCTCGAAGGGCAGCCGCTATGGCTGCAAAGCCCCGCTTGGGCGGTGATCACGATCGGGCTGCCGGTCGTCGGCCTGTGCGGGGCGATCATCGCGTGGCGCGCGGCGGAGGGTGAGCCGCGCCGACGCTGGGCGCAACTGATCGCGGTGCAGGCGGCCGCGCTGGCGGTGGCGGTGATGGTCAACCGCGCCGGCGCGACCGCCAATGCCGTCGCGGTGCCCGGCGCGGCGGTGCTATTGTACGCGCTGCTGACTCGCGCGCGCCGCATCGAGGCGACCGTGCCGCGCGTCGCCGCGACCCTGGCGGCGTTGCTGTTCGCCTCCCCCGGACAGGTCGCCGGGATCGGCATGTTGCTGGTCTCGGCTGATCATTCGCCCGATCGACCGGCGGGTCGCTCGCGGCCGATCTGTCATGATACCGGGGAGATGGCGGCGCTCCGCGCGCTACCGCGCGGGACGGTGTTCGCGCCGATCGACGCGACGCCGTCACTGCTGGTGGCGACCCCGCATCGCGCGATCGCGGGTGGCTATCATCGCGGCGCCCTGGCGATGGAACGGGTGATGATCGCGTTCATGGCGTCGCCCGCGCATGCGCGGGGCATCGTGCTGGCGAGCGGCGCCGATTATCTGGCGGTCTGCCCGGGGATGAACGAACTGCATCTGTATCGCCGCGTCGCGCCGAACGGATTGTGGGCGCGGCTTGATCGCGGCGAGCCGGTCGCATGGCTGCGCCCGGTCGCGCTGCCCGGCCATGCCCTGGCGTGGCGCGTGATCCGCCCGGCGGATACCGCCGCCCCCTTGCCGTAGACCGCCGTGCGCCGGTAAGGCGCTGGGATGCAGGGGGATCGGCTTTACTGGTGGCAGACGCGATGGTTCGTCCTCGCGGCGGTGATCGTCGCGGCGATCCCGCTGATATGGCCGGCGATTCCGCCGATCGTCGATCTGCCGGGGCATATGGGGCGCTATCGCGTTCAGCTCGATCGCGACGTGTATCCGTGGCTGAACGACTGGTACAAATTCGAATGGTCGCTGATCGGTAATCTCGGCATCGACCTGCTGATCGAACCGCTCGCGCCGCTGATCGGGCTGGAGCCGGCGGTCAAGCTGATCGTGCTGTCGATCCCGATGCTCACCGTCGGCGGCCTGCTATGGATCGCGCACGAGGTGCACGGGCGCATCCCCGCCACCGCGCTGTTCGCGCTGCCGCTCGCCTATGGCTATCCCTTCCAGTTCGGGTTCGTGAATTTCGCGCTGTCGATGGGGCTGGCGCTGTGCCTGTTCGGGCTATGGCTGCGGATGGCGCGGCTGGGGCAGATCCGCTGGCGCGCGGTCGTCTTCGTGCCGCTGTCATGCCTGTTGTGGGTGTGCCACACGTTCGGCTGGGGGGTGCTGGGCGTGCTCGCCTTTTCCAGCGAGATGATCCGCCAGCACGACCATCGCAAGGATGCGGGCGGCGGCCATTGGTTCCAGAGCTGGGTTCGCGCCGGCGTCGGCTGCATCCCGCTGGCGCTGCCGATGGTGCTGATGGTGGCGTGGCGATCGGGCGCGGACGTGACCGGGCAGACCGCCGACTTCTTCTATTGGCGGACCAAGATCGCCTGGGTGCTGATGGCGCTGCGCGATCGCTGGCTGTGGTTCGACGTCGCCAGCATGGCGGTGATCTATCTGGTGCTGTTCAAGGCGCTGCGTGATCCGCGGATCGAATATTCGCGGCATCTGGGGCTGTCGGCGCTGATGATGCTGGCGGTGTATATCGTGCTGCCGCGGATCGTGTTCGGCTCCGCCTATGCCGATATGCGGATGGCGCCGTTCCTGATCGCGATCGCGGTGATCGCGATCCGGCCCAAGCCGGGGACGACCTTTCGCCACGCCGCGATCCTGGCCGCGCTCGGCCTGTCCTTCTATGCCGCGCGGCTGACCGCGACGACGATCAGCTATGCGCTGTTCGCGCGGGATTACGAGGAGGAACTGGCGGCGCTGCCGCATGTGCCGGTGGGCGCGCGGCTGATCAGCTTCGTCGGGCACAATTGTCATAACGCCTGGCGGATGTCGCGGCTGGAGCATCTGCCCGCGATCGCGCTGGAGCGGCGCATGGCCTATACCGACGATCAATGGTCGATGGCGGGCGCGCAATTGTTGACCGCGCGCTATACCGCCGCTGGCGGCTATGCGCACGATCCGACCCAGATCGTGACCGAGGTGAAATGCGCGCGCGAATGGTGGCGGCCGGTCAATTACGCGCTGGCGCGCTTCCCGCGCGATGCCTTCGACTATGTCTGGCTGATCCGTCCGCCGGCGTACAACCCGCGCTACACCGCCGGGCTGGTGCCGATCTGGCGCGCGCCGGGCGGCACGTCCGTGCTGTTCCGGATCGATCATTCGGTGCCCGCGCCCGAGGCCAGCGACGAGGAGCTTGGCGTGCCGAAGTGGCTGATCCTGCGGATGCAGCGCCGTCGCGCGCGGCTGGAGCGGGCGATGGCGCAGATCCGCGAGGAACGCGCCGAGCGCCGCGAACGGCTGGAGCGGCTGCGCGAGGAACAGGAACATTGAGCCGGCGGGCTGCCCGCGCCGCTACCCCCGTCTGAACGGGGTCATCGAAACCAGGACGTCCTGATCGGCCTCCACCGCAGCGCGCTCGCGGGTGAGAAAGTCGGCTACCGCGCGGCGGAAATGGGGGTCGGGGATATAATGGGCCGACCATGTCGGCACCGGGGCGTAACCGCGCGCCAGCTTGTGCTCGCCCTGCGCGCCCGCCTCCACCGTCGCCAGCCCGCGCGCGATCGCGGCGTCGATCGCCTGATAATAGCATAGTTCGAAATGCAGGAACGGCACCTCCTCGGTACAGCCCCAATAGCGGCCGTATAGCGCGTCCTCCCCGATCAGGTTGAGCGCCCCCGCGATCGGCTCGCCATCACGCTCGGCCAGGATCAGCAACAGCCTGTCGCCCAAAGCCGCGCCGAGCATCGGGAAGAACGCGCGCGTCAGATAGGGACGGCCCCATTTGCGGCTGCCGGTATCCTGATAGAAGATCCAGAAAGCATCCCATTCGCGCGCGCCGATCGCGTCACCCGTCAGGTGGCGGATCGTCAGCCCCTCCACCGCGGTGGCGCGCTCCTTGCGAATCGCCTTGCGCTTGCGACTGGCCAGCGCGCCCAGGAAATCGTCGAACGTGGCATAGCCCTCGTTCTTCCAGTGGAACTGCGTGCCTTCGCGAATCAGCCAGCCCGCCGCCTCGAACGCGGCGACCTGATCCGGCGCGACGAACGTGGCGTGCGCGGAGGACAGCTGGTGCTGATCGGTCACCGCCTCCAGCGCGGCGATCAACGCTGGCGCGGCGGCTGGGTCGCGCAGCAACAGCCGCGGGCCGGGCACGGGGGTGAAGGGCGCCGCGACCTGCAGTTTCGGATAATAAGAGCCGCCGGCCCGCTCCCACGCATCGGCCCAGGCGTGATCGAAAACATATTCGCCCTGGCTATGCGATTTCGCATAAGCGGGGGCGATCGCGGCGGGGCGGCCGTCGGCGCCGTCGACGATCACCGGGATCGACTGCCACCCGCTGCGACCTCCGACGCTGCCGGATTGCTCCAGCGCGGACAGGAAGGCGTGGCTGACGAAGGGATTGGCGGTGCCGGCGCACGCATCCCACTGGTCGGCGGGGACGGCGGCCACGCCATCGGCGATTCGCGCGGTAAGCGGGGTCATCGCCGCCTAAGGTAGGGATGCGGGAACGATCGTCCAAGCAGGTAAGGGGCGGGGCGGCGACGGCGCCGCGCCCGCCCGTGATAAACAGCCCCGCGAAAGCCTATAGCGCCGGCGCGACCTCGACGATCGCATCGACCTCCACCGCCGCGCCCAGCGGCAGCACCGCCACGCCGACGGCGGAGCGGGCGTGCTTGCCGGCATCGCCGAATAGCTTCACCATCAGCTCCGACGCGCCATTGGCGACCTTGGGCTGGTCGGTGAAATCGGCAGCGGAATTGACGAACACGCCCAGCTTCACGACGCGGGTGACCCGTTCCAGCGTGCCGCAATGCGCCTTGATCTGCGCCACCAGCATCAGCGCGCAGCGCTGCGCCGCGTCCTGGCCTTCTTCCAGCGAGACGTCGTCGCCCAGCCGCCCGGTGACCACCTTGCCGTCGCGGAACGGCAATTGGCCGGAGATGTGGAGCAGCCCCCCCGCCGCGACGACGGGAACATAGGCGGCAACGGGCGCGGCGGCCTGCGGCAGTTCGAGCCCCAGTTCCTGGAGCGCGCGATCGATACGGTCGGTCATGCGCGCTGCTTGCGGCGGTGCGCGAACGCGGTCAACCCTCCGCGACCTTTCCGTCGGCGAAGCGCGCCGCGATCCAGTCGCGCGCCGCCGGCCATTCATCGATCCGCGCGTGCGCGGCGGGCGCGGTCGGGACGCCGGGCGCAAGCTTCGGTTCCGATACCATGTGCAGCCGCCATACCTGTGGGGCATGATCCGCGACCGATTGGTGATGATGCGGCAGATCGTCGACGAAGACGGTGACCGGATCGCCATATTCCGCCACCAGCCTGGCCACCGGCGCGCCCTTGCCGCCCTGGTTGCATTCGACCCGATGCGCGATGTCGAAGGCGGCGAGCTGTTCGATGCGATGCGTGCGGCACTGATCCTCAAGATTGGTGAGGACGACGATATCCGCCTGCCCGGCCAGTGCGGCCAGTGCCTCGCGCGCCTGCGGCACCAGTGTCTGGCGATGCATCTCCGCCGGAAAGAAGCCGCCGAGGAAACCCGACATGTCTTCGCGGGTGAGCGGCGGCGCGTCGCCACGGCGTTTCATGCTGTTCGCCAGATCCCAGGTGCCGATCGTGAACTCGACGTCGTGCGCCTCGTCCAGCCAGTCCGCGAAGTGACGCACCATATGCAACAGCACCTCGTCACAGTCGCAGATCAGCAACGGGCGCGTCATGCCGCCTCCTCCAGTCGCGCACGCGCCGCCACCAGCGCGGCGGGGGTGCTGTCGATCGCGGCGGCACAGGCGACCAGATCGGGCTCATGCGCCTCCAGGAAGGCGAGCGTCGCCGCTAGCACCGACGCATCGCCGATCCGCGCGCGCAGGTCATCGGGCGTTAACCCTGTCAGCGCCATCATCCGTTCGGCGCGCGATGGCTCGCCAAGCGTCCAGACCAGCGCGTCGAGCGCGACGGTGGCGGCGTGCGATGGGCCGGTATCAGGATTTGTATCGGTTCGGCCCATTCTCTATCGTCGCCTCAGAGGAGATACGTGTCGCGTGGCAAAAAGGGTGCTCGTTGTCGAGGACAACGAACTCAATCTGAAGCTGTTCAGCGATCTGCTGCGCGCGCATGGCTTCGTCGTCGAGCCGGTGCGCGACGGCCGTGAGGCGGTCGCGCGCGCGCGCGAATTTCTGCCCGATCTGATCATCATGGACATCCAGATGCCGCATGTGACCGGCTATGAGCTGATCCTGGAGCTGAAGGCGGATGCGGCGCTCTCGGCCATTCCGGTCATGGCGGTGACCGCTTATGCCGGGCGTGAGGACGAGGAACGCATCCGCGCCGCGGGTGCCAACGCCTATGTCTCCAAACCGATCACATTGGCGCGCTTCATGGCCGCCGTCGGTGAGCTGGTCTGAGGCGGAGCGACGTTCGGCGCTCCCCTTTGCGCGAAGGCGTCGGAGAGCTTTTCCCCGGGGCGGGAAGGATGTGTCACCGACCGGCCATTCAGCCATATGACAGCCCTCTTGCCCTACCGTGGCGCGGGGTGCATTCGTTGCACACGAAACAATCTGTCGAGGAACCTGGATGCGTTCGCTGTACGCCGCCACCGCCGTGGCACTGATGACCACCACCGCCGCTCCCTTCGCCGCCGGGGCCCAGACACTGCCCGCGAGCAACCCCTTCGCTCAGCCGAGCACCTTGCCCTATCAGGCTCCCGCCTTCGACCGGATCAAGGACGCTGACTATCTGCCGGCGATCAAGGCGGGCATGGCGCAGCAGCGGCAGGAGATCGCCGCGATCACGCGCCAGCGGTCGATGCCGACGTTCGACAATACCATCGC
>NZ_JBELIE010000099.1:0-12188 GCF_042091075.1 Sphingomonas sp.
GTTCGTGCTGAACTTCAACTTCGTCTATCGCGCCGAACAGCATATCACCTCCGGGCTGGTGGCGGTCACCTTCGCGCTGCTGCTGGTTCCCAACGCCCTGTTCGCCCGTCTTTTCCTGGGGCAGCGGCTGGGGCGGCAGCTATTGATCGGGTCGGTGATCGCGATGGCGGGGGTGGCGCTGCTGTTCCTGCAGGAGGCGCGCACCGATCCCAGCGGCGGGCATCGCTCGTTCCTTGGCATCGCGTTGACGGCATGCGCGATCCTGTCGGCGTCGAGCGCGAATGTGATGCAGGCGACGCGCACCGCCGCGCGCTATCCGATGGTGCCGACGCTCGCGACCGCGATGTTGATCGGCGCGGCGCTGGACGCGGCATGGGCGTGGATCACCACCGGCCCGCCGGTGATCGAGCCGCGCTGGTCCTATCTCGCCGGGGTGCTGTACCTGGGCGTGGTCGCTTCCAGCCTCGCTTTCACGCTGTATTTCCGCATCATCCGCACGATCGGCCCCGCCAAGGCGGCGTACAACAGCGTCATCGTCCCGGTGATCGCGATGCTGCTGTCGACCGTCTTCGAGGATTATCGCTGGACGCCGCTGGCCGCCGCCGGGGGCGTGCTGGCGGGGATCGGGCTGGTGGTGGCGCTCAGCGCGCGCAGGCCGAAGACATAATCGGGATAGAGCAGCCGCCAGCCGAGCACGCGCTTCGCCTTGCCATTGGCGACGCGGCGGTTTTCGGCATGGAAGGCGCGCGCGGCGGGGCTGAGCGCGGCCAGCGGGACGATCGGCGGCGGCGCCATGCCGAGCAGGCGCGCAGCATGCTCGATCACCTCGTCCTGCGGCGCGGGGCGGTCGTCGGAAAGGTTGTAGATGCCCGCCGGGGCATCGAATGCCCGCACCACCGCACCCGCGATATCGTCGACATGGACACGGCTGAACACCTGCCCCGCCACGCCGGTGCGGTGTGCCGTGCCCGCCGCGACTCGATCGAGCGGGGAACGGCCCGGGCCATAGATTCCCGGCAGGCGAAAGACACGCGCGCCCAGCGCACACCAAGCCGCATCGGCGGCGTTGCGCGCGCCCCGGCGACCGCGATCCGCCGACGCGCTTTCATCCACCCACGCCCCGCCGGTATCGCCATAGACGCCGGTCGAGGACAGATAGCCGCACCACCGCCCCGCCAGGGCATCGCGATAGCGTAGCAGCACCGCATCGCCGTCTTCATCGGGCGGCACCGACGACAGCACATGCGTCGACGCCGCCAGCGCCGCGCGCACCCTCGCCTCGTCATCGAAGCGGATCGTGCCGTCGCGACCGTCGCGCGTGGTGGCCAGAAGCGGCCAGCCCGCCGCCGCCGCGATCGTGCGCGCCGTATATCCCAGACCGAAGACGAACAGCCGGCTCATGCCGCCACCCCCGGCAGCGCGATCGTCCCGTCCATCCGTCGCATCGCCATCTCCGCCATCAGGGGGCCATCGGGCCGCCGTACAGGGTGCCGAAATAATCGCCCTTGTTCCAGACCGGCCGTGACGGCGCATCGGCGATGTCGCGCGCGATGCGGAAATTGGCATCGACGAAACGCACCCCCTGGTCCCACAGGATCGGCTGCATCAGATCGTCGCATGGCCGATGATAGCATTGCCCCATGAAGCGATCGAACGCCGCCCGTCCCTGCCCCTTCAATCCCGGCCACAGGAAGATCGACGGCACACCCTTGCGGACGAAATTATAATGATCGGAACGAACGAAGATCGACATGTCGGGCACCGGATCGGGGGATAAGGTGACTCCGATCGCGCTGGTCGCGCGTGCGATGATCGCCCCCAGCGACGAGCGATCGCCGCCGAACGCCACCATATCCTCGAAGCGATAGGTCAGGATCGGCATGTCGAGGTTCACGTCGGCGACGATGTCGCGGATCGGCACCGGCGGGTGGTTCACGAAATAGTCGCTGCCGACCAGCCCCTTCTCCTCGGCGGTGAGCGCGAGGAAGATGATGCTTCGCTTCGGCGCGACACCTGCCGCGCGGAAACGGTGCGCCTCCTCGATCAGGCTGGCGATGCCGAGTGCATCGTCCAGCGCGCCATTGTTGATCGCATCACCATCGACCGGCGCCCCCACGCCGATATGGTCGAGGTGCGCGGACAGGACGACGAACTGTTTCGCCAGCACCGGGTCGCTACCGGGCAGCACGCCGACGACGTTGCTGCTGTCGAAACGGCGGAACGAGGTCTTGCCCTGCACCGCCAGCCTTCCCGACGCGGTGACCGGGGGCACGCGCATCGTGCGGGCCGCCGCGCCTTTCGCGATCGCCGCCCAGTGCGCGCCGAACAGCTTCCCGGCGCCCGCCGGCGAGAGCGTGCCAAGCAGCGGAGTGCCGGGGGTCAGGCTCTGCCCCGCGGTCGTATCGCCGGTGCCGGTCGCCCAGGTGACGCGCTCCTTGCCGAACGCGCTGCGGGCCTCAGCGAAACCCGGTGACCCGCGCGCCGCCTTGCGCAGGTCCGCGATCGCCAGCGCCCCGATCGCTCCATGGCCGGCGGCGGCGCGCAAGCGCGCTTCCGCCCCCGCGAACGTCGCCGCCACCTCCGCCGGCAATCCCTCGGGCGCGCCACCGACATAGGCGACGATCTTGCCACGCACGTCGACACCGGCGTAATCGTCCAGCCCATAAGCGGGCGCTTCAAGGCCGTGGCCGACGAACACCACCGGCGCGCTGACCGCCACCGTCCTTGCCGCCGGGGTGGCGGCGGGCACGATATCGACGCCGAAGAGCAGCGGCACGCTCGCCCCGTCCGCCCCGGTCCAGACGAAGCTCCCCCGATCGGCCGCCTTGTACGCGACCAGCGGCACCGCCTGTTGATAGCCGCCCTCGTCCCCCAGCGGACGCAGCCCGGCGGCGTAGAATTGGGACGCGACATATTGCGCCGCGATATCGAACTCGCCGCTGCCCGCCTCGCGCCCCTTCATCGCATCGGAGGCGAGGAACATCACATGCGACTTGAGCGCGGCCTGATCCGCCGGCAACGCGGCGTTGATGCGCTCATTGCGCGCCGCGACCGTCGGCGCGGGCCTGGCGGCGGGCGTATCGGGGGCGGCGCTGGCGGTGGAAGCGGTGGCAAGCGCGAACGGCGCAAGGGCGGAAACGCAGCGATGAATCAAGTGGCGATGTCCAGACGAAGCCGCCGTCCGGTCGACGGGGCGATCCGGCAGGGCCATGAGGTTACAACAGAAACTTGTCTAACCGCCAAGGTGCGGGGCGCCTAGCCCCTGTCGACGGCATCCATCGCTGCGGTATCCCCCTCGCCCGTCGATGTGCCGATATCATCGGCTCTTTTCGCATCCGGCGGCTTTGCGATGGAACCACGACGCGCGCCGTCTATAGACATGTCATGGTCGATGCCCGCTCCACGCCCGCCGCTCCGCCCGTCACGCGCCGCGAGGATTACACGCCGCCCGCCTGGCTCGTGCCGCAGGTCGCGCTCGATGTCGCCCTCGATCCGGTGACGACGCGGGTGAAGGCCCGGCTGGAGGTGGTGCGCGCCGGCGCGCATGACGCGCCACTGCGGCTGGATGGTGGCGGACAGCGGCCGCTGGCGGTGTCCGTCGACGGTATCGCGATCAACGACTGGCGGATCGAGGGCGAGCAACTCGTCATCGCACTGCCCGGCGACGCGCATTCTATCGAAACCGAAGTGGAGATCGCGCCCGACCGCAACACCCAGTTGATGGGGCTGTACGCATCCGGCGGCAATCTCTGCACGCAATGCGAGGCGGAGGGCTTTCGCCGTATCACCTTCTTCCCCGATCGGCCCGACGTGCTGGCGACCTATCGGGTACGGATGACGGCGGACAAGGCGCGCTTCCCCGTGCTGCTCGCCAATGGCGATCCGGTCGCCCACGGGGACAATGACGACGGCACGCATTGGGCCGAGTGGCACGATCCCTATCCCAAGCCGTCCTATCTGTTCGCGATGGTCGCGGGCGATCTGGCGGTCAACCGCGACCGCTTCACCACGCGATCGGGGCGGACGGTGGAGCTGGGCATCTGGGTGCGCGAAGCCGACCTGCCCCGCACCAGCCATGCGATGCACGCCTTGAAGCTGTCGATGGCGTGGGACGAGCAGGTCTATGGCCGCGAATATGACCTCGACGTGTTCAACATCGTCGCGGTCGACGATTTCAACTTCGGCGCGATGGAGAACAAGGGGCTGAACATCTTCAACAGCCGCTACATCCTGGCGGATGCCGATACCGCCACCGACTGGGACTATGACGCGATCGCGGCGGTGGTGGCGCACGAATATTTCCACAATTGGTCGGGCAACCGCGTCACCTGTCGCGACTGGTTCCAGCTGAGCCTGAAGGAAGGGTTCACCGTCTATCGCGATCAGTGCTTTTCCGCCGATCAGGGATCGCCCGCCGTCAAGCGGATCGAGGATGTGCGCGGCCTGCGTGCGGCGCAATTTCCGGAGGATGCCGGTCCGCTGGCGCATCCGGTACGCCCCGAAAGCTATATCGAGATCGGCAATTTCTACACCGCGACGATCTACAACAAGGGCGCGGAGCTGATCCGCATGATCGCGACGATCATCGGGCCGCAGGCGTTCCGCGCCGCCAGCGACCTGTATTTCGACCGTTTCGATGGCACGGCGGCGACGTGCGAGGATTTCGTGGCGTGCATGGAGGAAGCGAGCGGGATCGATCTCGCGCAGTTCCGCCGCTGGTACAGCCAGGCCGGCACGCCGCGCGTGTCGGTGTCGCTCGATCACCACCCCGATGGCGGCCGCGCGACGCTGAACCTCGCACAGAAGATCCCCGATACGCCCGGTCAGTCGAACAAGCAGCCGCAGGTGCTGCCGCTCAAGGTACGGCTGTTCGGCGCGGAGACCGGGCGGCCGTTGAGCGACGAGCAACTGATCATCCTCTCCGATCCCGCCGCCAGCGTGACGTTCGAAACCGTCACCGAGCGTCCGGTGGTGTCGCTGAACCGCGGCTTTTCCGCGCCGGTGATCATCGACAGCGACCGGTCGGCAGCGGATCTCGCCTTTCTGGCGCGGCACGACGATGATCCCTTCGCGCGCTACGAAGCGATGCAGCAACTGATGCTCGACACGCTGGTGGCGGCGACGATCGAAGGCGAGGCGGATCACACCCCGGTAATCGACGCAGTCGCGGACACGCTGTCCGATCCGAACCTGGACCGCGCATTCGCCGCCGAATCGGTGCTGCTGCCCGCGGAAAGCTTCATCGGCGATCAGCTGACGACCGTCGACCCCGAAGCGATCTTCCAGGCACGCGAGGCGCTGCGGCGCGATCTGGCGCAGCGGCTGGATGCGCTGTGGCGCGCCGCCTGCGACCCCGCGCTGCGGCGCCCCTATGCCTATACGCCGGAAGACAAGGGCATCCGCCGGCTGCGCAACGTCGCGCTCGGCTATGTCGCGGCATCGGGCGCGAGCGACGCGGCGGCGCTCGCTTATGCCCAGTTCGAGGCGGCGGACAATATGACCGACCGGCCGGGCGCGCTGACCGCGCTGGCGGGTGGCCATTCGGCGGAGCGCGACGCCGCGATCGATGTCTTCTATCATCGTTATGCCCGCAACGGGCTGGTCCTCGACAAATGGTTTCAGACGCAGGCGCTGTCCTCACGCGACGACACCCCCGCGATCGTCGCCGCTCTCGCGGAGCATGCCGATTTCACGCTCGCCAACCCCAATCGCGCACGGGCGCTGATCGGCGCCTTCGGGGTCAACCAGCGCGCGTTTCACGCCGGGACCGGCGAGGGCTATCGCTGGCTGGCGGATCAGTTGCTCGCGCTCGACGCGCTCAACCCGCAAACCGCGGCGAAACTGCTGCCGCCACTTGGCCGCTGGCGCCGCTTCGCGCCCGAGCGGGCGACGCTGATGCGCGACGAATTAGTCCGGATCGTCGAAACGCCGGGCATTTCGAAGGATCTGTTCGAACAGGCGTCCAAAAGCCTGGAGGGATAGCGCCACGTATCGCGCGTCGGCATCCCCGCCGCGCGAACCATCGCCACCGCCAGCGCGCCAGCCGCGACCCGCGGTGGCGGGTCAGCCCGAATTGCGCAGCGCGGTCGCGATCGCGTTGATCGAGAGCAGAATCCCCTCACGCACGCGCTCATCCGCCTCGCCCGCGCGGTGGCGCTTCATCAGCTCGATCTGCAACAGGTTGAGCGGCTCGATATACGGCAGGCGCAGCCGGATCGAGGCGTCGAGCGCGGGATGCTTTTCCAGCAGATGCGCCTGGCCGGTGACGTCGAGCAGACCGTCGTGCGTCAACTGCCAGCCGTCGCGAATCCGGCCGAACATCCGATCACGCATCGCCGCATCCTCGACCAGCCCGGCGTAGCGTTCGGCGATGCCCATATCGGATTTCGCCAGCACCATCTCCAGATTGGCCAGCGTGGCGCCGAACAAAGGCCAGCCCTGCGCCATGTCGCGCAGCAGTGCCCGATCCTCGAACCCGGCGATCGCCTGACCGACGCCGTACCAGCCCGGCAGCATCACGCGCGCCTGCGCCCAGCTGAATACCCAGGGGATCGCGCGCAGATCCTCGATCGCGTCGCTTTGCTTGCGGCTGGCGGGACGGCTTCCGATCTTCAGCCCGGCAATCTCCGCGATCGGCGTCATCTGGCGGAAGAAGGTGCGAAATCCCTCGGTTTCGTACACCAGCCCGCGATAGGCGCGAAACGCCGCCCCGGACAGTGTGTCCATCGCCGCCGCGAACGTGGCGTTCTCGCTGTTCGACAGCGCCTCCGGCTCCAGGCTGGCAAGCAGGGTGGCGGACGCCATCGCCTCCAGATTGGTGATCGCGCTGTCGCGGGTGCCGTATTTGCCGGCGATGACCTCGCCCTGCTCGGTGATCCGGATCCGGCCCTGAACCGTGCCGGGCGGCTGCGCCCGGATCGCGGCGAAGCTGGAGCCGCCGCCGCGCCCCACCGCGCCGCCACGCCCGTGGAACAATTGCATCCCCACCCCGACCGCGTCGAAGACCGGCTTCAGCGCGGTCGACGCCTTCGACAATTGCCATGTCGAGGTCAGGTAACCGCCGTCCTTGTTGCTATCGGAATAGCCGATCATCACTTCCTGATGCCCGCGCTGTCTTGCGATCGCGCGCACCTCGGGGATCGCGAACCACTCGGTCATGATCGCGGGCGCGGCCTCGAGATCCTCGATCGTCTCGAACAGCGGCACCGCCATGATCGCCGCGGTCGCCGGCGCGCCGGGGCGGTACAGACCGACCTCCTTAAGCAGCAGATTGACCTCCAGCAGGTCCGACACCGACTTGGTCATCGAGACGATATACTGGCGGATGCAGGCCGCACCGTAGGTGACGTGCGCCGCCGCCGCCGCACGCACGATCGCCAGCTCGGACGTGGTTTCGTCGGAATAGGTGGCGAAGGCGCTGGTCAGCGGGCGTGCGGTCGCCAGTTCCTGCCGCAGGAGCATCACGCGCGCATCCTCGTCCAGCGCGGCATAATCGTCGCACACGCCGGCCTGTTTCAGCATCTCTGCCACGACCCGCTCGTGCACCGCGCTGTTCTGTCGCAGGTCGAGCGTCGCGAGGTGGAAACCGAACACCTCGACCGCGCGGATCAGCCGCCCGATCGCGCCGCTCGACCCCAGCAGCCCATCCCCGTCCGCCGACAGCGGCCGGGCGATCGTCACCAGATCGGCGCGCAGCGCGGCGGGATCGGCATAGGGCTCCCCGGTCAGATGGCCCGGGCGCGGTGCCGGCTGATCGGTGATCGCGCGATAGGTCGCGGCGACGCGCGCATAAATTCCCGCGATCGCGCGGCGATACGGCTCGTCGCTGCGTGTCTCGGCATGATCGCCGCTCGCCTCCGCCAGCGCCAGCACCCCCGCGTCGACGCGTGCGTGATGGGCCGAGATCGACAGTTCCGCGCCCATCGCATGCAGTTGATCGAGATAGAAGCCGAGCACCGCCTGTGCCGCCTTCGCCAGTGCCGCCTTCAGCGAATCGGCGGTGACGAAGGGGTTGCCGTCGCGATCGCCACCGATCCAGCTGCCGGGTTTCAGAAACGCCGGGACGCGGGTGCCGATCGCGCGATCCCAGCGCTGGTACAGCGCCGGGATGACCGGCAGGAACACCTCGCGCAGATAGCTGAGCGCGGTTTCCACCTCGTCGACGACATACAGCCGCTCGCGCCGCAACACGCGCGTCTGCCACAAGAGCGCGACCTGCCGGACCACCGCCTCGTCGACGCGATCGCCATCCGGCGTATGATCCAGCCCGCGATCGCGGAGCGCCATCAGTTGCGCGATGCGGTTGCGGTGGTCGATCATGCTCTTCCGCCGCACCTCGGTGGGATGCGCGGTCAGCACCGGGGCGATCAGCGCATGATCGAGCAGCGCCAGCACCGCCTCGCGATCGATCCCCTCGCCCGCCAGCCGCTCCAGCGCGGCGGCGAGGTCGGCGCCCTGCTCCGCCGCGATCCCCTGACGATCCTCGGCAAGGTTCGCCAGCATCGAGAACAGCATGAAGCCGCGAACGAAATCGAGCGTCTCGTCCAGGTTCAGCGTCCCGAGTTCGGCGCCGGGCTCGATCGCCTGATTCCCGCGATGCCGCTCGACCGAGGCGGAGCGGATCGCCTCGGTCCGCTCGTACAGTTTTTCCCCGCCATAGGCCCGGATGACATCGCCGAGCACACGGCCCAAATAGCGGACATCGGGATTGTTCGTGATCGGGGGAAGCGTGGCCATGCGGGGATGCTGCGCTGCAACAGCTTTGCGGTCAATCACCAATCGGCGGGTGTGACATGTGTCGGGCCGGCTCGCCCGACCATAAGGGTCCCCGCCTCCGTATCGCGGGAGGACCGGATCCGTTTGGCGTGGCACGACACCACGCCCGGCCCTTTATTTGGCGACCGCGGCGGCGTTGGCCGTCGGTTCATCCGCCGGGGTAGGCAGATCCGCCTCATGCAGCTCCCGCGCGCGTTCGCGTTCGTCGCTGGTCACCGAACCATCACGATTGGCGTCCTGCGCGTCGAAGCGCGCCATCATCCAGCTGCTCCATTCGTCGTTGGAGATCGCGCCGTCCTTGTTGCGATCGATGTCGCCCAGCCGGGGCATCAGACGCGGCGGCAGTTCATTGCGCGTCAGCTTGTCGTCGTTATTGACGTCGATCCGCCGGAAGCGGCGCTCGACCACGCCGCCGAAATCGAGCCGCGACATCACGAACGGCGGGACGTAGTTCGCCAGCACCTCCGCATTCGCCTGGTCCTCGACATCGCGCTTCGAGCATGCGGTCAGCAGGATCAGCCCCGCCGCCATCGTTACCATCATCCGCATGCGCACATCGTCTCCATCAGGCCTCCAGCTCTACGTCCCAGTAGAGCCAGTCGTGCCATGTCTCATGCAGATAATTGGGGGGAAAGCGACGCCCGTGTTCCTGCAACTGCCAGCTGGTCGGCCGGATCGGGGTGGAATACAAGGGCATACCGGCCTGTTTCGGGGTGCGCCCGCCCTTGCGCAGGTTGCACGGCGCGCAGGCGGTGACGACATTCTCCCATGTCGTGCGGCCGCCCTGGGCCCGCGGGACGACATGGTCGAAGGTCAGTTCGCGGGTCGCGCTGCCGCAATATTGGCAGGCGAACGTATCGCGCAGGAACAGGTTGAAGCGCGTGAAGGCGGGGAATTGCGACGGCTTCACGAATTGCTTTAGCGCGATCACCGATGGCAGGCGCATCACCTTCGTCGGGCTGCGCACCTCGCGCTCGTAATGGGCGACGATGTCGACACGCTCGAGGAAGACCGCCTTGACCGCCGTCTGCCACGGCCAGATGCTCAGCGGGTAGTAGGATAACGGCGTATAATCGGCGTTCAGCACCAACGTCGGACAGGAGTCCGGGTGCCGTATCAGGTCGGGATGGAACACGCTTGGACGTCCCCCTTTCCGCTACTCGCCAGCGCTTTCGCTCACCGGCGTGACGCCATGATGACAGTCCGGCCCGCCCGGTTCAAGACTGGCGGCGCCGTGCCCCCTGTGGCAGCACGCCCGCGACAAGCCCGGGCGCCTGCGCCCGCCGTGATGGGAATGTGATCATGTCGACCTATGCCGCCCGCCTCGCCGCCCTGCGCGAACAGCTGTCGCGCCAGCGCCTCGACGGCTTCGTCGTCCCGCTGACCGATGAGCATATGAGCGAATATGTCGGCGCCTATGCGCAGCGGCTGGCGTGGTTGACGGGCTTTCAGGGCTCCGCCGGCACCGCCGTGGTGCTGCCGCAGGAAGCGGCGATCTTCACCGACGGCCGCTACACGTTGCAGGTGCGGGAGCAGGTATCGGCGGACGACTGGCAGTTCGTCGGCGTGCCCGATAGCAGCGTCGCGCAATGGCTGGGCACGCATGCCGGCGCGGGCGCACGGATCGGGTATGACCCGTGGCTGCACACCCGCGCCTGGGTGGACGAAGCGCGCGCCGCGCTGGCGGGTGTCGGCGCCGAACTGGTCGCGGTCGACGGCAATCCCGTCGACGCGGTGTGGCCCGACCGCCCCGCCCCGTCCGCCGCGCCGCTGACCGTCCAGCCGGACGCGCTCGCGGGGCGATCCTCCGCTTCGAAGCGCGCCGACGTGGCGGACTGGCTGACGACGGTGGGCGCGAAGGCGACGGTGATCGCGGCGCTGGACTCGATCGCCTGGCTCTTCAACGTGCGCGGCGCGGATGTCGCGCGCACCCCGGTGGCGCTGTCCTATGCGATCGTCCACCGCGACGGCACCGCCGACCTGTATGTCGCACCCGAGAAGATGACGTCGCAGGTGGCGGAGCATCTCGGCAATGCGGTGCGGGTGCATGACCGCGCGGCCTTCGCCGCCGCGCTCGACGGGCTCGCGGGCCGGCGTGTCGCGATCGATCCCGCCTTGGCGGTCTCCGCGATCTTCGACCGGGTGGAACGCGGCGGCGGGACGGCGCTGGCGCTGCGCGATCCCACCGTCGTCGCCAAGGCGACCAAGAACCCGGTCGAGATCGCGGGGCATCGCGCGGCCTCGCTGCGCGACGGGGCGGCACTGACGCGCTTTCTGCGCTGGATCGCGGACGAGGCACCGCGCGGCGGGCAGACCGAATGGTCCGCGGCGGCGAAGCTGGAGGCGTTTCGCCGCGAGACGGGCGCACTGCGCGACCTGTCGTTCGACGCCATTTCCGCCACCGGCCCGCATGGGGCGATCCCGCATTACCATGTCACCGAAGAGTCGAACCTGCCGATCGAGAACGGTCAGCTCTACCTGATCGATTCGGGCGGCCAGTATCAGGATGGCACCACCGATGTGACGCGCGTCGTGCCGATCGGCACGCCCAGCGCGGAAATGCGCGATCGATACACACGCGTGCTGAAGGGGCATATCGCGCTGGCCACCGCCACCTTCCCGCGCGGAACGACCGGGGCGCAGCTCGACACGCTGGCGCGCTTGCCGCTGTGGCAGGCCGGGCTCGATTTCGCGCACGGCACCGGGCACGGCGTGGGCAGCTTCCTCGCGGTGCACGAAGGCCCCGCGCGGATCGCCAAGCCCAGTTATGGCGGCAACGGGCCGTTCGAGCCGCTGTTGCCCGGCATGATCCTGTCGAACGAGCCCGGCTATTACAAGGCGGGCGAATATGGCATCCGCATCGAAAATCTGCTGCTGGTGGTGGAACGCGAACTGCCCGGCGGCGAGGCGGTGATGCTGGGGTTCGAAACGCTGACGCTGGCGCCGCTCGATCGCGATCTGATCGATCCGGCCCTATTGACCGATGGCGAGCTGATGTGGCTGAATGCCTATCACGCCCGCGTCGCGGAAGAGTTGTCGCGGGTATTGGAGGGGGAAGACGCCCGATGGCTCGCTTCAAGATGTTCGCCCGTCGCACGATGATCGTCGTCGGCTTTACCGCGCTGCTGGGGGCCGCGTCGCTCGGCACGTGGCAGGGAATCGCCGCCGCATTCACGCTCGGTCATTACGCCACCGACGCCCGCTAGACGGATAAGCCCGCCCACGGCAGGCCACGCGCCGCCGGGCAGCGCGACGGACCGCGGCCTCAGGAGCGTTCGTCGCGCTCGCTGCCCTCCGCCGGGGCGCGCACCGCCACGCCCGCCGGTGCATCGGCCGCCGCGCGCGCCTGCGCCTTGCGCCGTTTCAGGTTGGCGCGCAGTTGCTCGGCGAGCCGCTCCGCCCGTTCATCGCGA
>NZ_JBELIE010000100.1:0-12117 GCF_042091075.1 Sphingomonas sp.
CAATGTGGCGAGAAGGGCGACCGTCAGCATGATCGGCAGAAGGATCGCCAGGGCCTCGCCCAGCCGAGCGGCGTCGCCCAGCACGCGCTGCGTCATCCACGCCACCGCCGTCGGCCCGATACCAAGCCCGATCAGGCTCGCGAGCAGCACCGCGATCGCATGCTGCACGCCGCGCATTCGATTGGGCGTGATCTCCTGCAACGTCGCCGGTCCAGAGCCGATCGCGGCGGCGAGCAGGAAAAAGAGCGGCGTGGCGCGCCACAGAAACAGGTCGACCGTCGGCGCGATCGGAGCCGAAACGGCAAACGGGATCGCCGGGAGCAGCGCGCCGCCGAGCACGAGCAGCCGCCCGCTCGCGAATCCACGCCGCCGTAAAGTGTCGCCGACCAGCCCCGCCAGCAGCACACCCGCGCAGCAGGCGGTGGCGAGGATCAACCCAAGGCGCGTCCCCGCCTCGGCGGTCGAGAGGCCGTAGCGTCGTGCCAGCAGCGCGGGTGCCCAGGCGAGCAGCGCATAGGTGGCCATGGCGGTGAACCCGGTCGCGGCATTCACCCCCGCGACCGTCGTGCCATGACAGGCATAATAATGCGCGATCGCGGCCCGGTCGGGTGCATGCGGGGCGGCGTGCCGGCGCGTCGGTTCGCTCAGCGATGCCACCCAGATCGCGACCGCGAAGCCCACCGGCACCAGCAGCAGAAACACCATCTGCCAGCTGTGTATCGCTCCCAGCCACGGCAGCATGACGCCGTCGGCGGGCAGCAGCCGCAGCACGCCCGCGCCCAGCAGCAACGCCAGCCCCGATCCCGCAAACGGCCCCAGCCCGTAAAGGGCGGTGGCAAGCCCCAGGCGACGATCGCTGACATAGTCGCCGATCAGCGAATAGGCGCTCGGCGTCATCGTCGCCTCGCCGACCGCGACGCCGATCCGCGCCAGCAGCATCCCCGCGAAGCTGCCCGCCAAACCGAAGGCGCCGGTACAGAGCGACCAGGCGGCGATACCGGTGGCAAGCAGCGCGGTTCGCCGGCGCGTATCCACCAGCCGGCCGATCGGCAGCCCGCCGATCGCCACGAAGATCGCAAAGCTCAACCCCTGCAGCAGGCTGATCTCGATATCGTCGAGGCCGGTGTCGCGCCGGATCGGCTCCACCAGCAGGTTGAGGATCTGCCGGTCGACGAACGCGACAACATAGGCCAGCAGCAGCACCGTTACGGCATAGGGCGCGTAGCGGCGCGGCAGGTCAGTCACGGCCAAGCAACTCGGGATAGACATCGGCATAGTCCGCGAGATCGAGATCGCGCATCCGGGCCGGTCGCGCGTCTTCCAGCGAGAAGCTATCTCCCTCCAGCGTCAGGAGTGCGACACCCGTTTCCTTGCGGCCGATCGTCGCCTGCCACCGTTCGGGTATCACGAACGCGGTCGAGCCGATCCAGGCATGTTCGACGCCATCGATGATGCGGCGACGGAATTGATGGACGTGGCCGCTCGCCACCAGCCGCAGATCGACCCCGGCCAGCGCCTCGCTCATCGCCGCGCGCGAGGGCGCCGGTACGTATCGCGCCGTCGGGAACGAAGGGTCCGTCGGTCCGGTATCGAACCACGGCTTGTGCAGGAACAGCGCCACCGGGCCGCGTGCCGAACGTGCGGTCCGGCGGAGCCAGTCGAGCTGTTCGGCCTCGGCGTCCGCGCCAGTGCCCAGCAGTTGCGCATTCACGCCGATCAACGTCCAGGCGCCGCAATCGCGCATCCACCGATCCGCCCCGAACGCCGCGCGGAAATGTTTCAGCCGTTCGGGCGAGAATGGCGGTTCGTGGCCGCCGCCCGGCTCGCCGATGTCATGATTGCCGGGCACCGCCAGTAGCGGCGCCCCCAGTTCGCCCAGCGCTGCCGCCGCCGCGGCGAACTGCGCCGCGTGGATCACCCCGTTCGCGGTCACGTCGCCGAGGTGGATGACGAGGTCGACCCCCGCTGCCGCGATCCAGGCGACCGCTTCCCGCAGGTTCTGCCGGAAATCAGCGGCCTGCGCCGCCAGATGCGTGTCGGAGATGATCGCGATCCTCATGCCGTGCCTGTGGCACAGGAAGCGGCGCCCGCCGCGACCTTTCCCGCGGACGACTGTTGCGCATCAGGCAAGTCGGCCGCGAACCGGGCCGAGGCCATGGCGCCGTCTGTTGTTCTGCCGGGTGAGTGGGGATCAGGTTTGTGTGGGTTGTTTGTGTGGGGATCGCGGTTGTGGGTGTGATGCCATGAGGGTGAGGATGCGTTCTGCGGTGGCGGGGTGGATGCGATAGCTGTCGGGTGGGGTGCGTTCGATAGGGCGGGCGATGCCGGCGGTGCGCAGGGCGGCGCGGATCTGGCTGATATAGACCTTGATGATCATGTCGCGGCGCGAGCAAGTCCGGGCGATCTGTGTGAGTTCGTCGATCGGGACGGGGTCGCCGGCGGCTTCGAGGAGGCGGATGAGGACGCGCCCGGCGGCGGGGCGGATGCCGCGGATGCGGGTGTGCAACTGGTGGGCGAGGAGGCCGCGCCAGAGGGCGGCATGATCGTGGCGGGCGCTGTTGGTGGCGGCGAGGAAGCGCTGGGCGATCTGGGTGCCGGTGCCGGTGCCGTCATGGGGGTGTTCGGGGCGGGTTCTGCCGCGGGGATCGGGGGCCTGCCGCTGCTGCCACTGCCGCAGCGTGGGAGGCAGCGTGGGGGTCAGGGGATGGCGGGTATCGACGCTGGCGCTGGTGAGGAGGCTGCGGACCGCATGCGCGAGCCAGACCGCGGCGGGAGTTTCGCCGGCGGCATCGAAGGTGCGGATCGCGATCTCGAGCAGCGCGCGTGCTTCGCGCGCGGGGTCGTCGCGTCGTCGCGGGCGGGCGCCGGGGCGTTGCGGCCGGGCGGTGCGGGGGGCGGGATCGGCGCGGATCACTGGTCCTCGAAGGTGACGGTGCCGGTGCCGGTCCAGGTGCCGGGGGCATCGATCGCGGCGGCATCGGCGGCGGCGATCGCATAGACGATCTCGAGCGTGGCGCTGGTACCGGACAGCGCGAGACGATGGGCGCGATCGACGAGCGAGTGCGGGCTGGGCAGGGCGGTGCCGTTGACGGCGGTGACGACGGGATAGACCGCGACGGTGCGGGCGCCGTTGCTGACGGTGAGCGGGGTGGCGAAATGGAGGAAGAAGCCGGGCGTGCCGAAACAGGGGGTGACGGTGATCGTCACGCGCTGGGCATTGCCCGGGGAGACGCTGCCGCCGTCGATACGGGCGAAGGCACGCGCGACATTGCCGCCGACCAGCCGGCCGAGGTTCTCGATCCCGCCGGCCGAGCAGCCTTGCGCCCTGGCGGGGGGCGCGGCGAGCGTGGTCAGCGCGAGGAGTGCGGCGGTCAGTGCGGCGGGGAGCGCGGCGGGGAGTGGCGCGCGCCTCATTGCGCGGTCCAGGTCAGATGCTGGCGGTCGTCGGGCTTGTCGGTGCGGATATCGACCTTGGCATCGGGGCCGTTGACGTAGATGATCTCGATACGGTCGCCGCGCTTGAGCTTGAGCGGCAGGTCGACCGACTGGCCGGGCAGGACATAGCCGAGCAACTGGTTCTTCTCCGAGGCGGGTTCGTTGATGCCGACGGCGACGATCCGCTGGTAGATCGCGCCGGGGTTGCGCAGCGTGAGCAGCTGGTGGGGCTGTGCGCCGCCTTTCTTCTCGATCTCGCTGGGCGGGGGGGAGTCGCGCCAGCCGGTGACGGCCAGCGGGGCCGGCGCGGCGCCTTTGGGGGCGCGCACGAACAGCGGGACGGAGGCCTGTGGCTTGACGCGGATCGCGGCGGCGGCCTCGTTTTCGGGCGGGGGATTGTCGGTGCCGTCGGGGCGGTCGAATTCGCGCAGGACGAGGCGATAGTCGCTCTCGCGGTCGCGCGGCAGCGGCCTGACCGCCTTGATCGTGACGGTCTTGCGGGTGTCGGAGCCGATGCGGAGCAGCTCGGGGAAGATGGTGAAATCGTCGGTCGGCTCGAGCACGTACATATCGCTGCCGCGCTGGGTCCATTTGTAGACGCGCGCGGAGAGATAGGTGGGGGCGGCATCGTGGAGGCCGATCAGCGGATAGGCGACGCCCTTGTCGAAGGCGTCGGGGGTATCGGCGACGAGCGTCTTCTCGACGGTGATCGCGGCATCGCCGGGCGACACGAACAGCGGCGCGGCGAGCGCGGTCGCGGCGAGCGTGGCGGGGAGGGCGGTGCGGAGATAGCGGCGGCGCAGGTATCGAAGGGGCATGCGGGGTCTGTCTTTCTCAGTGACGGGTGAAGGCGGCGGTGACGCTGGTATCGAGCGAGGCGTCGCTGATCTGGAGATAGGGCAGCTGCGGCGCGACGGGTTCGGCGGGGACGGTGGGGGTGCTGCCGTCGGCGGCGGGCGGCGTGGCGGGGGTGCAGGCGAGGCCGGCGAGGCGGCGCACCACCTCGCCCTTTTTCTCCGCGCCGCCGAGCGCCTGTTTCACCGCGTCGAGCGCGATCGCGCAGGCGCGGGTGGCGTCGCCGACCTGCCAGGCGACGAGGATCGTGCGGGCGACGCGCGAGGCATCCTCGAGATAGATCGAGCCATCGGGCTCGACCGGGATCTGCGCGCCGTCGACATCGGCATAGGCATTGGCGTCGGCGGGGTTGAACGGCAGCGAGGCGAAGACGCGCGCGGGCACCAGCATGCGGGTGGCGACGGGGACGACATAGCCGCGATAGGGATAGACGGTGCCGTTCATCACCTGATCGGGCACCTGGAGCCCGAGCGGGGCATGGGCATCGTTCACGCGGACGCGGTTTTCGCGGAAGACGAGCGGGTTGGGCAGGATCGCATAGCCGGCGCCGTCGGTGCGGGTGACGGGGGTCGACTGGCCGCCGTAATAGACGTCCTCGTCGGGCAGGCTGGGGGCGGCGAGGACGACCGGGGTGGTGTTGGTCGAGCGGCCGAAGACGAGGTGATCGTCGGCGATGGCGAGCGCGCCGCGCGCGGCGAGCGTGCCGCTGATCCGGCCGCCGGGATTGCGGACGAGATTGGCGGCGGTGGACAGCGCGGCGAATTCGCGATTGTAGCTGGCGGTGGCATAGCCGAGATTGTCGACCATCAGGTTCCACTGGTCGGCCTGGCTCCAGCGCGAGGCATCGCTGCCGCCGAGCGTCAGCGTGAAGCGGTCCTGCTGCGTCCGTTCGCCGTCGACGCGGTCGGTCTGCCAGCCCGCGCTGGCATTGACCGAGCCGCCGAGCGAGGTGGACCAATTGGCGTTGGCGCTGAGCAGCGAGCGGCCATAGCCGTCGCGGCCATAGCGTGCGTAGAGCGCGAGATTGCCGAGCGAACCCAGCCCGCCGTTGATCTGCAGCTCGGCGAAGCGCATCGCCTGCGGTTCGAGCGCATAGCGGGTGGAGCGCAGCGCGAGATTGCCGCTGATGCCGGTGTCGAACAGCGGGCCGTTGAGATAGAGGCGCAGATCCTCCTCGATGCTGCTGCCGATCAGCCCGGGGGTATAGACCGCCGGCGAGAGGATGCCGCCACCGCCCACGATGCCCCCAACGGCCAGACCGCTGCCGACGCTGCCCACCACCGTGCCGCTGACCGGCCAGTAATAGCTGCCGGGGCGCTGGCCGTCATAGCCGCCGGTGAGGATGCCGCCGCCGCCGAAGCGCTGGTAATCCGCGCCGATCGAGACGCGGCCCTCGCGATGTTCGAGATAGCCGGCGAGCGACCAGCCCTGTTCGCGCTGGATCGTCAGCGGCAGTGCGGGGTTGAGGCGGCGGGCCTGCGCGGCGCCGGTGGCGCCGATGACGCCGATATTGCCGGGCAGCCGCGCGTCGACGCCGATGTTCAGCGCCGCGCTGCGCGGGGTGAAGCTGCCGCCGGCCTCAATGGTGAGATCGTCGGTCAGCCCCTCGCGCGCGCCGAATTGCAGCGCGGCGACATAGCCGCCCCCGGCGGAGAGCGCGCGGCCGATCTGGACATCGCCGTCCCACGTCCCCGCCTCGAACAGGCCCTGGGTGCGGAAGGCGTTGACCGGCAGCGACAATTGCGTGACGCGGCCGTCATAGCCGGTGATCTCGATGACGCCGCCCTGCGGCAGGCCGGCGAACAGCGCGGGGTCGATCGAATAGGGCCCCGCCGCGATCGGCAATTGCTTGAGCACCGTCTCGCCAAGGCGATAGGTCAGCACCCCCGCCGAGGCATTGTAGCCGGTGATCGCGCGCGACAGTGCGGTGCGCGGGTTACCCTGCGCGTCGAAATTGTCCTTGGTCAGCCCGAGGCCGTCGAACAGCCCGCCAGCAAGATAGCCACGCTGCCGCATCGACCCGCGCCCGGCCATCAGCGTGACGAAATCGTCGTACCAGAAGCGCCGATACGCCGCGTCGGTAAGCGTCACCCGCGTCGCACCCGAGCCTGTCGAGAGCAGGTCGGTCGTCCACGTCTGTTCGTTATAATAGGTGCCGGGATTGTGGCTGACGATGCCGCCGAGATCGAAAGCGTTCTCATCGAAGCGGATCCCGCCACGCACGTTCGCGGTGCCGGCGAACTGGCCTTGCACGATCGAGCTGCTGAGATCGTAATTGGTGTAGAACAGCCGGTCGGGGGACAATTCGGGTATGGCGGCCAGCGGCGCCCGTGCGGCGAGCTTCGTCCGCTGAAATGCCCCGATCGGCACCGTCACGTCGACGCGCGTTCCGTCGTCGGACAGCTTGGTGACCGGGATCGCACACAATGTGCGGCCACCGCGCTCAATCCGCCGCCCACAAGCGATGTTGGCGGATTGCGCCATTGACGCTTCGACATACAGCGCACCCTCGACCGCCAGCGCGAGGCCATTGCCCTGCGGCTCGCTATTGATTGTGATATCGCGCAGATAGGAGGCGAGCTCGTCCCCCGCGACTAGCAACGGCTCGGCTGCGGTTGCCGCCAGCCCGAGTGCGGCCGATGCCGCATCGACTGGAAGGGCCTGCACCGTCGCGGCACCAATCAGCAACCACGCGGCTGCATGCCGCCACAAAATCATGAGCGCCCGCCCCTGCCATTTACCTAGGGAAAAAGCCGGAGCGCCTACGATAAGACGGCGCTCCGGATAAAATATTACCAGTAAATCGTCGCAGTATTCGAACCGGTGTAAGTGCCGGCAGAAAAGCTTGACGACAGCTGAGTATTGCTAGGATCTGCTACAACGTAAAAACCATCTACGTTCTGAGCTTGGCCGGTTCCCGTTCCATTAAGAACGGATGAGGTGGTCACCGCAGTTGGCGTGATAGCGGTTCCGCCCACCTTATTGACATAAGCATAGGTATTGAAAACGGTAGTGCTGCTGGGGTCTTTGACCGGGGTTCCGCCGTTCGGTCCGGATCCGACCATATACAGACGCCATGCGGTTCCCGACGGGCAGTTCACCGATGCCAAAGTTTTCGCGGAATCGGTTCCAGCGGTGACGGTTGCCGCGACCCACTTGCCTTGCCTAGCCGCATAGGTCGATACGGTGTCGCCAACGTTATAGGTGCCAACATCCACGACTGATGCGGTAAGGGTGCAAGCGGTTCCTACCGTGAACTGAACGCCGCCAGCCGCCGTCGTCGACGCCGCATAAGCCGATCCCGAGGCGCCGAGCGCCGTCGCGCTCGCCAGGGCGGCGAGAACAATCTTCTTCATCATGTGATTCAATCCTTCAAAGGACGGGGCCTTCGCCCCCTGCAGAGCGGGCAGGTACGGATGCGGCGACAGTCCCCCTGTCATCCCCGAGCATGCGTCTGCCCCCGACACGCTCCATCCACAGGCGGGGAATACACCCCCCGCTTGCCTGTTCGGCCGGCGTGATGCCTTCGCATCCCCGCCGCCCCGTCGCCGCCGCCCGCACGCGGCGACGCATCGCCCCGCGCGCCGGCGTGCGGCACGTCATATCGTCATCGCATGGGGATGGCGGGGCGGCGGTACGGACCCGCGCCGAAGCGACAATAGGCCGCTCTCGCTGTTCCAAAACTCCCGACATTTCGCCCCCGGCTCGAGCCCCGTCCCCATGACGATTCGAGTGACGGAATATCTAATTCTGTAACATCCCCGACATTGAACGTCCAAAATAGATTGGAAATTGACGTCAATATAAGAGAAGATAATCGAGGTAGGTATCATGTATAGCCTGACCATAGCCCAAGCAGGGCAGCGCAAATATATGAGCGCTGCTGAGATACGACTTCTTCTGTCGATTGCCGACGAATTCAAGCCTGATACAATGACGCTATGTTGGGTTCTGTCATCAACCGGATGTCGTATTTCCGAGGCTCTCGCACTGACACACGTCAACATCGATCAATCACAGAAGGTGATTGTCTTTGAAACGTTGAAGAAGCGCCGCAAGGGTATTTTCCGATCGATCCCCGTTTCGTCCGAACTGATCGATATGCTGGTGCGAGTCCATCGTATCGATCGACGATATCGGGTCGACGAGAGGCCGGAGCGGCTCTGGTCTTTCAGTCGGATGACCGCCTATCGCCGCATCCGCCGGGTCATGGAACAGGCCGATCTGCACGGTCTGCATGCCGTTCCGAAGGGATTGCGACATGGTTTCGGCGTCGCCGCGATCCAGAATCAGGTGCCGCTGAACCTCGTCCAGCGCTGGCTGGGTCACGCCGATATGCGCACCACCGCGCTCTATGCCGCTGCAATCGGGCCAGAAGAACGCGCGATCGCGACGCGCATGTGGCGCAGGATGACACCGGAGCGACGTCCCGCGCGTGATTAACAAATCTCTTGATAAGTATTAATTGAGTCACCCCAAGATGGGGCTGGACATTCCGCACCGGTTCATTTGACCGTTTGTCCGGTGTTACAGAATTAGATATAGTGTAACATTTTTGTTAACGGAAAATGCCTCGGTAAACAAGTGTTTGCAAAGTAAAAACGCAAGTCGAGGTGCGAGCGATTGACGCAGGCGGTCATGTCTTGCGCTTGCTTGCCGACCAGCGCCCTCCGCGCGTCTCTCCGGTCCTCGGCGGCGCCGCCCTTTCGTCAGCGCCGCGCGCCGACACCTTCCCCTGCGGGGGAGGAGGGCGGCGTCGTCGCCCGTCGATCCGTCCTACGGCCGTGATGGAGTGTCGGCGTTGGACAGGCCCCGGTCGATCGCTTCCGCCGCCGCGTCGCGCGCGGCGGCTTCGGCGCTGATCTCCGCGGCGGTGCGCAACTCCGCCGAGGGGGCGCCGATGTCATAGCCGCTCCATGCGGTCCCACGGCGCCACCACGGGCGATGCGGCGCGCATTGCGCCTGCCATCGCGCGTCGAAGCGCTGCGCGGCAGCGAGGTGCAGCACTTCCTCGCCCGGGCCGGTGCCGCCGGGAAGGGTGGCGGGGTCGACCGCCCCGGTGGGCGTCGGCGCGGCGGGCTCGAAGGTGAAGCGCACCAGCGCGCCCGCGGCATCGCGCAACTCGCCGCATAATTGCCCGCTGGCCATCGCACTCGGCCATAGCGCCGCCGGCCGCGCGGGGACGGTGCCCGGGTGAGCGGCGGTGGTGGTGGTCAGCGCCCAATGCAATGCCGCGCGCTGTTCCGCGACATCGACCGCACGGGTGGGGCCGCAGCCCGCCAGGAGGAGCGCCAGTGCCCCTGCGATCGCCTGCGCCGTGGCCCATGTGTGGCCCCGGTTCGCCTCGCCCTTGTCGATGATCGCCCCCCGTCGTCCCGTCGTCATGATGCGCCCCTGCGCGGCGCGGGCATGGCCCGCATCATGTTGCCGTGCGGTTAAGGGCGCGGTCGCCGCGGCCGCGTCATTCGCGCGCATCCATCATCGCGTCGACCGCGACGAATTTCTCGCGCGGTGCGCCGTGGCGCGCATTGGCCATTTCGGCCTGATCGATCTTCTGCCAGTCGCGGAAGGTGACAAGGTCGACGCCACGCTGCGTCAACAGCGCGTCCAGCCCGGCGCGGCCCTTTTTGCCGCTGTCGCCGGCGGTATCGGCCGCGATATGCTCCGCGATCATGAAGCCGTCGGGGCGGTTGGTGCCGATCGTGCCGGTCGGGCCGCGTCGCGCCCAGCCGACCGCATACAGGCCGGGCGCGATGCGGCCTTCGTCATTGGCGAAGCGGCCCAGTTTCTCGTCATAGGGCACGCCGTCGATGCGCGGCGTTTGATAGCCGATGCAGCTGACCACCAGATGCGCTGGGATCGCATAGGTCTCCCCGGTCGCGACCGCGCGGCCCTGCGGATCGAGCCGGGTGCGCTCGACGATGACCCGCTCGACGCGGTCGCTCCCCTCGATCGCGACAGGCTGGGCATAGAAGTCGAAGACGATCGAGGTGGCCTTGCCGTCGTCGGTCACGCGCGGATGATCGGAAAAGGCGCGCAGATGCGCCACCGCCTTGCGCGTGCCGGGGTCGAGGATCTCGTCATCCTCGCGCGGGGGCAGGTCCGCGGGGTCGACGATCGGGGTGGCGCGGGCGAGATGCGCCAGCTCGCCCAGCTCCTTCGGGGTCATCGCGATCTGATGCGGGCCGCGCCGCGCCAGGATCGTGATCGTGTCGGTGCCATGTGCGCTCAGCGCCGCCAGCGCGTGGGCGACGATATCGGATTGCGCGAATTCGTCGGCGCTCTTGGCCAGGATGCGCGCGACGTCGAGCGCGACATTGCCCGCGCCGATCACCACCGCGCCGGGGCCGTCCAGCATCGGCGCGAGCGCGGCATGATCGGGATGGCCGTTGTACCAGCCGACGAACGCCGCCGATCCGACGACGCCGGGCAGCGCGGCGCCGGGAATATCGAGCGCGCGATCCTGCGGCGCGCCGGTCGCCAGCACGACCGCGTCATACAGCGCGATCAGTTCCGCCACGGTCACGTCGCTGCCGACGCTGACATGCCCGACGAAGCGCACGTTGTCGCTGAGCGCGGTGGCTTCGTAACGGCGGCTGACGCCTTTGATCGATTGATGATCCGGCGCCACGCCCGAGCGGATCAGCCCGAAGGGGACGGGCAGGCGGTCGATGATATCGACCCGCACGTTATCGCCGAATGCCTTTTGACAGGCCTCGGCGGTATAATAGCCGGCCGGGCCGGAGCCGATCACCGCGACGTGGCGCATCCTGGCATCTCCTCTGCTTGTCGTCACAGGCTAAACGCTTGAGCCGCGGGACGCCAGACGGCCACAGCGACGATCTTGTCTGCCGCCGTTTTGGTGCTTAAACCGCGCATAACATGACGATAAGGGAAGGGGCCGCGGCGCCGTTGGACATTATATGCGTCGCGCCTGGCGACCGACGCGGTGTCGGCGCGTTCCCGGCCGGGATCGGGTCGCTCGCGTCACGGCGGAGGGTGATGTCGTCATGACGCTGCGCACGATCTGTCTGCACGGCCCCGAAAGTACCGGCAAGTCAACGATGGCGGCGCGGCTGGCGAAGCATTTCGACACCGTCTACGTCCCCGAATTCGGCCGTACCTATTGCGAGCGTTATGGCAGCGACGTTACGATGGCCGACCTGGTCGTGATCGCCCATACGCAGGATCTGAAGGCGCAAAAGGCGATGGACGCGGGCGACGGGCCAGTGATCCTCGATACCGATCCGCTGATGACGGCCGTGTGGGCGGACATGATGTTCGGTCGGCGCGATCCGTGGTTCGCGCGCTGGGCCAATACCGCCGACCTGTATCTGTTGCTCGACATCGATCTGCCGTGGGAGTCGGATGGCGTGCGCATCTATGGCCAGCCGGTCGACCGGCGGCGCTTCTACGATCTGTCGCGGCGCGAGCTGGATCGGCGCGGGGTGGCGTACCGCACGATCGGGGGCGAGGGCAGCCGCCGCTTCCTCAACGCGCTGGAGGCGATCCGGGCGGCATCGTGAGGGGGCGGCGGCGCCACGGGGGGCGTGCCCCCATGCGCCGCCGCCGATCGATCAGCGATGCAGCGCCGGGGCGTCCGGCGATGCTTGCGACGGCGCGAGCTTGGTGTTCAGCACCCAGCCGACATTGTCGTTCTCGTCAGCGACCTCCCACCACAGGCCGTTCTTGTTGCCGGTGGGGTAGAGGATGCCGCCGATCGGGATCGTGCGGATCGTCTTCGCCGATGCCGCCGCGCTGGCGCGGAGCGCGACGGGGGATTGTGCGGTGAAGGTTTTCGCCGGCGCCGCCTCCGCCGTGCCGGCG
>NZ_JBELIE010000101.1:0-12092 GCF_042091075.1 Sphingomonas sp.
CGGTCGCTGAAGGCGATTGCGATCGGTGCGGGGGCGGCGGTCGCCTTTACCGCGCTACTGGTCCTCGTGTCGCCGTTGCAGGCGCCGACCGCCGAGATCGTCGCGCGGACGCGGCCGAACCTGTTCGATCTCGCCGTCGCGCTCTTCGCCGCGCTGGCGGGGACGTTCGCGATCATCCGCGGCCGCGGCGATACGATCGTCGGCGTCGCGATCGCCACCGCGCTGATGCCGCCGCTGGCGGTGGTCGGTTACGGGATCGCGACCCGCAACGCGCCGGTGGGCATGGGGGCCTTCGCGCTGTTCGCGACCAACTTCGTCACGATCGCGCTGTCGGCGACGGTGATGGCGCGCTTCTACGGGTTCGGCCACCATCTGTCGCGACGGCAAAGCTGGGCGCAGACGCTGATCCTGACGCTCGTCTTCGTGGTGATGGCGATACCGCTCGGCGTGTCGCTCAACCGGATCGGCCGGGAGGCACTTGCCACATCGCAGACACGTTCGCTGCTGTCGGATCGCTTCGGCGCGGACGCGCGGGTGACGCAGCTTGACATCGATTTCACGGCCAGGCCGATCATGGTGCGCGCCGTGGTGATCACCCCGCGTCGATCGATGCAACGGACGGCGGCGCTTCAGGCCGCGCTCGCGAAGCAGCTCGACCGCCCGGTGCGACTGAACCTCGACCAGATCCTGCTGGGGGCAGGGGCGGACGCGCTCGCCGCCCAGCGAGAGGAATTGCGGCAGGCTGGCGAGGCGACGAATACGGCGGCCCAGCATGTGACCGATCTGGCCAACAGCGTCGCGCTGATCACGGGGATCGCGCCGGACGCGGTGACGATCGATCGCGATCATCACCGTGCCGTCGCCTCCGCCGCGGTGTTGCCCGGTGCGAGCGTCGCGACCTATCGCACCCTGGAAGAGCGGGCCGCACAGCAGAGCGAGGATTGGCAGGTGGCGATCATCCCTCCGCAAGGGGCTCTCCCCACGATCGTCTTCGCCGATGGATCGGATGTGCTCGATGCCGCCGCCAGGGAGGCGGTCGTCACGGCCGCCTGGGCGGCGCAGCGATGGAATGTCCGGGCGCTCGCGGTGCCGGGATTGCCGTCCGACACGGCGTCGACCGACGCCAACCTGAATGCCCGCCGGGCGCTGGCGGTCGCGGCGGTGCTGCGGCAGCGAGGGATCATTGCGATGCCGGCACCCCCCTCGGGGCGTCGCCTGACCCTGACGCCGGTGGCCGGACCCGTGCCATGACAAGCGGGCGAAGCGTGGCCGTGTACCGTCCAGCGCGCCGCCGCCCGGCGAGCCCCCGGTGCCGCGAAGGGGATGACGATTGACGCGATGGCAATGGCTCGTCCGCCTGCTGTGCCGCAGGATGTGGTTCCGGGCGGCGCTGGTCTGCGCCTTCGGGGGCGCGCTGGCGCTCGCGGGTGCGCTGGTCGGACACACGATCTCTTACGATTTCGCCGCGACGATCGGCGCCAAATCCGTCGACGGCATTCTCGGCATTCTGGCGTCGAGCATGCTGGCGGTAACGACCTTCTCGCTGACCGCGATGGTCTCGGCCTATGCCGGTGCGACCAGCACGATCACGCCCCGTGCCGTGCAACTGCTGATCGATGACAGCACGGCGCAGAATACGCTGGCCACGTTTCTGGGCAGTTTCCTGTTCGCTATCGTCGGGATCGTCGCGCTGTCGACCGGCCTGTATGGCGAGTCCGGGCGGGTCATTCTGCTGATCGGGACGATCATCGTCATCCTGTTCATCGTGGTGACGTTGCTGCGCTGGATCGAGCATATCGCGCGCTTCGGTCGCGTCTCCGACACGATCGACCGGGTCGAGCAGGCCGCGATCGAGGCGGTCGACAAGATGATCGTGCCGCTGTCGCTCGATACCGGGGCAGTCCCCGCCGAACGGGAGGGGATGTCACGGGTCCTGCCGGACAGGCTGGCGCGGGTGACGCACGTCGATGTCGCGGTATTGGGCGAGGTCGCGGCGGCGATCGACGCCGATATTCATGTCATGGCCCTGCCTGGCAAGCTGGTCGAGCCGTCGCGCGCGATCGCTCTCGTCGACGGCGCCTGCGACGACGCGGCGCTGGCAAAGGTCCGGCAGGCGTTCACGCTCTCGCATCACCGGGCGTTCGATTATGATCCGCGCTTCGGCCTCGTCGTCCTGTCGGAAATCGCTTCGCGGGCATTGTCGCCGGCGGTGAACGATCCGGGGACGGCGATCGCGGTGATCGAGGCCGGCGCGCGGGTCCTGTCGCGCTTCGTCGGGCATCGCCCCCGGCGGGAGGCCGGGGTGCCCGCGCGGGTTCATTTTCCCGCGATCCGGCTTTGCGACCTTCTCGACGACCTGTGCCGACCCATCGCCCGCGACGGCGCTGCGATCGTCGAGGTCGGCGTCCGGCTGCAGAAGGCGCTCAGCGCGATCGCGCGCGAGGCGGCGGAGGCGCGTCCCCTGCTGGTACGCGAAGCGCGCGATGCGGCGGCGCGGGCGGGGGCTGCCTTAACCAGCGAGGCGGACCGGGCGGTGATCGAGCGAACCCATCGGGAGGCGTTCGCGGCGTGAGCCGATCCGACCCGCGCTGCCATCGATGCCGCGGGGGATATCGGCCCGTCGATCAATGCGGCGCCAGCCCCATTTCCACCCCGGTCTTGTCGTGCAAGGCGAAGCGATCGACGATGTCGGCGCTCGCCCGGTTGTAGCCGACGACGTGTACCTCACGTCCGTCGCGACGAAGGCGGGTGACGATCTTGTCGAGCGCGCCGACGCCGGAAATGTCCCAGAAATGCGCGCCGGTGACGTCGATCAGGACGTGACTAGCGGAGCCCTCCGTCTGAAACGCGCGGGTGAACCGGTCGACCGAGGCGAAGAAGATCTCGCCGGTGACGCGGTAGGTGGCGCGGGTCCCGTCGGCGCTCTCCTCGCGCTCGACCGCGAACATCCGCTGTACCTTGCCGGCAAAGAAGATCCCCGACAGCAGCACGCCGGCGAGCACGCCCAGCGACAGATCACGGGTGGCGACGACCACCACGACGGTCGTCAGCATCACGACGGAGGAGGTTGGCGGGTGGCGGCGCAGGTTCGCGATCGAGTTCCAGCTGAACGTCCCGATCGACACCATGATCATGACCGCGACCAGCGCCGGCATCGGCACGCGGCCGACGAGCGGGCCGAGGACCGCGAGCAGGAACAACAGGAACGCGCCGGCGACGAAGGTGGATAGGCGCCCGCGCCCGCCCGAGGTGACGTTGATGACCGACTGACCGATCATCGCGCAGCCGCCCATGCCGCCGAACAGCGCGGCGACGATGTTCGCGCCGCCCTGGCCGGCACACTCGACGCGCTTGGCGCTGTCGGTATCGGTCATGTCGTCGACGATCTGCGCGGTGAGCAGCGATTCCAGCAGCCCGACGGCGGCCATCGTCAGCGAATAGGGCAGGATGATCCGCAGGGTATCGAGCGTCAGCGGCACGTTCGGCAGGGTAAGGCTGGGCAGGCCGTCCGGCAGCTTCCCCATGTCGCCGACGGTATTGACCGACAGACCCAGGCCGATGCTGATGGCGCTGAGGATCACGATCGCCACCAGCGGCGACGGGATCACCCGCGTCACGCGGGGAAAACCGTAGATGATCGCGAGCCCGCCCGCGACCAACGCATAGGTTTCCCACCCCACATTCGTCAGCTGCGGTAGCTGTGCGAGGAAGATCAGGATCGCGAGCGCGTTGACGAAGCCGGTGATCACCGACCGCGAAACGAACTGCATGACGAGATCGAGCCGCAGCAGTCCGGCGGCGATCTGGATCGCACCCATCAGGATCGTCGCGGCGAACAGATAGTCGACGCCGTGATCGCGCACGAGCGGGATGACGACCACGGCGACCGCTGCGGTCGCGGCGGAGACCATGCCGGGGCGTCCGCCGATCAGCGCGATCGTGACCGCGATCGCCACCGAGGCATAGAGGCCGACGCGCGGATCGACACCGGCGATGATCGAGAAGCCGATCGCCTCCGGAATAAGCGCCAGCGCGACGACGATGCCGGCGAGCACGTCGCGGCGGGCGGCGGCGCCGTCCGTGAACCACTGACGGCGATAGGTATGAAGGTCGAACGTCATCGGAAATCCACATCAGGGAAAATGGCGCGGTGTGCGGCGCGTCCGATCATTCTGCGGTATCCCCGGCCCGATGAGCGGATGACCCGTCCCATACACGATTCATCACGCATGGCGACCGGCACGACGCCACGGCCGTGGTTGTTTGTGACGTCGGCGGAGGCGAACGTGCTGATCGACATCAACAGTGAGGCGCTCGCAGGAACGCCGCCGATACGCGCTCGTTCGTCGACTCCCTGACAGGAGCGTTGATCGATGCCATCACCCGCCACCGATGTTTCCCGGGCGATCGCGCCGTTGCGTGGATCGCCACAGCTGGGCATCGGTGAGTTGGCGGCGCATCTCGCGCGCGGATCGATGAAGGGCGATCTGTTCGTCGCGGCTGCCGACGATGTTCGGGGTGCGGCGGTCGCGCAGGCTCTTGCGGCGATGACCAGCGCCACGGTGATATTCTGCCCTGGCAGCGATGCCCTGCCGGGCGACGAGGCGCCGGCATCGCCCGCCAACGTCGGCCAACGGGTGGCCGCGCTGCGGCAGCTGCGGCTCGCGCAGCAGAAGACGGAGGACCGTGCCGCGATCGTCTTCATCACCACCGGCGAGGCCCTGGCGCGGCGCTATCCCCCAGCCGCCGCGTTCGAGGCGGCGCCGCCCTGCGTGGCACCGGGCGACAGGCTGGATCTGGCGCGGCTGTTCGAGGAACTGATCGAGACCGGCTATATCGTCGACGAGCGTGTCGACGAGCCTGGCGAGGTCGCGTTGCGCGGGCATGTGCTCGATGTCTATCCCGCCGACGCGGCGCAACCGGTGCGGATCGAGGTGGCGGACGGTCGCGTCGTCGCAGTGCGGCGCTACGATCCCGCCACCCAGCGGACCACGGCGGAACAGTCACAGCAGCAGCTGGGCCGCGTGGCGGAGCCGCCGGCGGGCAAAAGGGGCGTGACGCTCGCGGATCACCTGCCTGGCGCGACGGTCGCGATCGAGCCGCTGGCGGAGGAACGGCGGCGGCGCTTCCTGACGCTCGCTGCCGATGCCGCCAAACGCCGCCCCGCGCGCGCGATGGTCGCGATCGTATCGGATCGTGCGTGGCATGGCGCGGTGACGAAGCGGCCGACGCTGTCGCTGGATCGAGCCGGCGAGCCGCCACGTCGGCCTGTCGAGCACAAGGCGCCGCTACGTATGCTGGCCACGATCGTTCGCGAGGCCCGCGACGCGGGGCGTCGTGTCGCCCTGATCGGCAGCGCCCGCGATCTGCGCTTCCTGCGTCCGCGGGTCGCCAAGGCGCTGCGCGAAGAGCCGCAAATGACGGCGGACTGGGCATCGCTCGCAGCGGGATCGCCGACGTGTCTGTCGCTGCTTGAAGCACCGATCGAGCGCGGCTTTTGCCTGGATGACGTTGTCGTGCTAGCCGCCGCGGACCTGCTCGGTAGCCGGGCGGACCGCGACGATCCGCTGAGTGCGCCGGTGGAAGCGGCATTCCTCGGCCTTGGCGATATCAGGATCGGCGACGTCGTCGTGCATGAGGATCACGGCATCGGCATCGTCCGTGGCCTGGCGCCGATGCCGGCCGCCGACGGCGCCGAGGAGGCAATCCAGCTGGAATATGCCAAGGGCGGGATGCGTTTGGTGCCAGTCGACGAGGCGGAGCGGATCTGGCGTTACGGGGCGGATGCGGACGCCGTAACGCTCGACACGCTGGACGGGCATAGCTGGCAGAAACGGCGTGGCGCGATCGATGCCGCGATCGCCGAGACGGCCCGTGGCATGATTGCGCTGGCGAATGAACAGGCGGGCCGGCAGGCCCCCATGCTGGACCCGGATATCGCAGCCTATGAGCGGTTCGCGGCGGGGTTTCCCTTCCTCGAAACGCGCGATCAGGCCCGCGCGATCGAGGCGGTGCGCGACGATCTGGCGTCGGGCAAGCCGATGGACCGGCTGATCGTCGGCGATGTCGGGTTCGGCAAGACCGAGGTCGCGTTGCGCGCTGCCGCGCTGGCCGCGCTGGCCGGCCATCAGGTCGCGATCGCCGCGCCGACCACGGTGCTGGCGCGACAGCATCTCGAAACCTTCACCGCGCGTTTCGCGCCGAGCGGGATCACCGTCGCCGGCCTGTCGCGGCTCTCCAGCCCGGCGGAGCGGAAGCGCGTCAGGGCAGGGCTGGCGGATGGCACGATTCAGATCGTCGTCGGCACCGGCGCGATCGCCGGGAAGGGGATTGCCTATGACCGGCTGGCCCTCGTCATCATCGATGAGGAACAGCGGTTCGGGGCGGCGGAGAAGGACCGGCTGCGCGGGCTGGGCGCTGGCCATGTGCTGACGCTGAGCGCGACGCCGATTCCGCGCACGCTGCAATCTGCGCTGGTCGGGATACGCCAATTGTCGGTGATCGCGACACCGCCCGCGCGACGCCAGCCGATCCGTACCGCCATGGCCTCGTTCGACGAAACGATGGTGCGTACCGCGCTGCTGCGGGAGCGCAGCCGCGGGGGGCAGAGCTTCGTCGTTGTGCCGCGGATCGAGGATATGCCGGCGGTCGCCGCGACGCTGCGGCGGCTGGTGCCGGAACTCGATCTGCTGGAGGCACATGGCAAAATGCCGGCGGACGAGATCGACGCGACGATGGTGCGGTTCGGGCGCGGCGAGGGGGACGTGCTGCTGGCGACGACGATCATCGAGGCGGGGCTGGACGTACCGCGCGCCAATACGATGGTGATGTGGCGGGCGGATCGCTTCGGCCTGAGCCAATTGCACCAATTGCGTGGTCGGGTCGGACGCGGGCAGCGGCGCGGGCAGGTTCTGTTGCTCACCGATCCCGATGCCACGATCGCACCGCGCACACTCAAGCGGCTGCGGACGCTCGAAGCCTTCGACCGGCTTGGCGCGGGCTTCGCGATCAGCGCGCGTGACCTGGATATGCGCGGGGCGGGCGATCTGCTCGGCGAGGCGCAGGCCGGGCATATGAAACTGATCGGCGTGGACCTGTACCAGCATCTGCTGGAAGCGGCGTTGCGGACGGCGCGGGGGGAAGTGGTCGAACGCTGGGTTCCCGACCTGCATCTGGGGCTGACCGGCAACCTGCCGGTGGACTGGATCCCCGACGACGAGCTGCGCGTGACCTTCTACACTCGGCTGGCGCGGGCGAGCGACGCGGCCGCGATCGACGCGCTCGCGATCGAGATGGCGGATCGCTTCGGTGCGATCCCCGACAGTGCGGAGACATTGCTGGCGGTGGCGCGGGTGCGTGCCAGTGCCCGCGCGGCGCGGGTCGCGCGGATCGATGCCGGGCCGGGGGCGATCGCGCTGACCCCGCTCGCGGCGGGCTGGCCGGCGCGGGCGCCCGATGGCTGGGTGAGCAAGGGGGAGCGCTGGTTGCTGAAAGAGCGGATCGACGACGCCGGCGTAAGACTCGAGCGTGTCGAGCAGGCGCTGGAGGAATGGCGCGAGGCCGCCTGACACCGGACGATCGAAGCCGGCCGGGCCTGGCGGTGGCTGGTCGCCGTTCCCGTGCCGTTCCGGGGCGATCCGCCCGGCGGTGCTCAATCGTCCGGTATTATCGTTTCGTTGACCTCATGCTATCTCCCCGCGATGGAGCGGAGGGAGAAGCCTTGAGAACGACATCGTCGGCGGAGCAGCAGGTACTCGCGCGTAATATCCGTCGTGCTCGCGAGCTAAAAGGCTGGTCTCAAGAGGAACTTGCCCGGCGTGCGGGGATGGAGCGAGCGTATCTCTCCGGAATCGAACGTGCGCAGGCGAACCCGAGCCTGCTGAAGATGACGTCGATCGCGCATCAGCTTGGCTGCGACGTCAGCACGCTGTTAACTCCGGGCGGTGATGCCGAGGCATCGGACCAGCAATTGCGCGAGGTGGTGCGCGCGATCGTGAAGACGCTCGATGAGGCGGATCTGCTGGCGGCCCATTGACGCGCGCCGCCCCCCGATGTTGCCGTGCGCCCGGCGGTCTGATGAATGAATGGCCTGACCGGGCGGTTCAGTCGGCGATATAGTCCGGCGCCCGCTTCTCGAGAAAGGCGCGCATGCCCTCGGCGAAGTTGGGGCTGGCGGCGGATAGCAACTGGTTGCGGTTCTCGATCGCCATCGCCGCTTCCAGCCCGGGCGCATCGACGGCGAGATTGATGCCTTCCTTGGTCAGCCGCAATCCCTTCGGGCTGGCGGCCAGCAGGTCCCGCGCCATCGCCGTACCCGCTTCTTCCAGCAGTTCGTCGGCGACCACGTCGGACACCAGCCCGGTCGCGAGCGACCGCTTCGCATCGATGAAACGCCCGGTCATGATCAGTTCCGATGCGACCGACAGCCCTACCAGCCGCGGCAGGAAGTAGCTGACCCCCATGTCACAGCCCGACAGCCCCAGCTTGATGAAGGCGGCGTTCATCCGCGCGCTTTCGCCCGCGATGCGGATGTCTGATGCCAGCACGAACGCGAACCCCCCGCCGCAGGCGGCGCCATGGATGAGCGAGACGATCGGTTGCGGGCAGCGGCGCATCTTGACGTATACGTCCGCCAGATAGCCCTGAAAGCCGAAGCCACCGCCGAAAGGGATCTCTTCGGCCTGTCGTCCGGCGGCCTCCTTGATGTCCAGCCCGGCGCAAAAGGCACGTCCCGCACCGCGCATCACCACCACGCGAACCGAACGATCATGGACGAGTCGTCCGAAATAATCGGCGAGTTCGCCCACCATATGCGTGTTGATCGCATTCATCGCGTCGGGACGATCGAGCGTCAGCCAGTCGGCGGCGCCGCGCTTCTCGATCCGGATCGTCTGATACTCGGCCATCGCCCGTATCTCCCCCTTGCGCCGATGACGCCGCTGGGCGCCGCGATCTGTCGCGGCGTCATGGGCGATCGGTGGCGCCGCTGTCCAGCCGTGTGGCGGCGCTCACCGTGCGATGGGGGTTATCGGCATTGTTCCATCGCCGCGCGCGCCAGCCCGGCAAGCCTCGGAAAGCTCTGCGCGCGCTCCCGCGCATGTGCGGAGGCGGCGGTGCCGCGGATCACGCGGCCCTTGATCCCGTGGAAGATGGCCGCAAGCCGGAAGAAATTGAAGGCGACGTAATAATCGTAATTTTCGATCCCCGCGCGTCCCGTCCGCGCGCAATAGGCGGCGACATAGTCCTGCTCGCCGGGAATGCCGAGCGCCGAAAGGTCGGCGCCCGCCAGTCCGGCCACGATATCGGGCGGCATCCGGTACATGATCGCATGATAGGCGAAATCGGCGAGCGGGTGGCCCAGCGTCGACAATTCCCAGTCGAGCACCGCCAGGACGCGCGGTTCGCTGGGATGGAAGATCATGTTGTCGCAGCGGAAGTCGCCATGGACGATACTAGTCTCATCGCCCGCGGGGATATGCGCGGGCAGCCATTCGACGAGCGCATCCATGTCGGCGTCGCGCCCCGCGTCGGCATCGTTCAGATATTGTTTCGACCAGCGCCCGATCTGCCGCGCAAAATAATTGCCCGGGCGGCCATAGTCGCCGAGCCCGATGCGCTCATGATCGACGCTATGCAACGCCGCCAGCGTCGCGTTCATCGCGTCGAAATAGGCTGCGCGCTCATCACGCGCTACATCGGGAAAAGTCGCGTCCCAGAAGACGCGGCCTTCGACCATGCCCATGATGTAGAAGGGCGTGCCGATCACTTGTTCGTCCTCGCACACGCCGTGGATCGGCGCGACCGGCACGGGCGTGTCGACAAGCGCGGTCAAAATGCGCGCCTCGCGCAGCACATCATGCGCGCCCGGCAGCAACGGCCCCGGCGGCTTGCGGCGCAGGACATAGCGCGCGCCGGGGGTCGACAGGCGATAGGTGGGGTTCGACTGCCCCCCCTTGAATTGCTCGACGGTCAGCGGGCCAGAGAAGCCATCGACATGCGCGGTCATCCAGCGCGCCAACGCCTCCTCGTCGAAGCGATGCGCCTCGCGGACCGGGGTGGTGCCGGCATTGGCGTCCTGATCGACCCCGCTCATTGGGCGGTCTTCCAGTCGCGCTTGATCTTCTTGGCGAGGCTCCATTTGTGCACCTCGGTGGGGCCATCGTAGATCCGGAAGGCGCGGATCTCCCGAAACACCTGTTCGACGATCGTGTCGCCGGAAACGCCGGTGCCGCCCATCGCCTGGACGCAGCGATCCGCGACGCGCATCAGCGCCTCCGACACCGCGACCTTCGCCATCGAGCTTTCCGCGCCGCCCGGCTCGCCAGCGTCGAGCACGCCCGCGCACCAGTCGATCATCAATTCGGCCTGCTTCAGGTCGATCAGATTTTCCGCGAGCATGAAACCGACGCCCTCATGATCGATTAGCGGTTTGCCGAAGGCATGCCGCCGGTTGGCATAATCGGTCGCGATCTCGTTCGCCCGAACGCACGCGCCCAGCCAGCGCATGCAATGCGACAGCCGCGCGGGCGCGAGGCGGATCTGCGCATATTTGAAGCCTTCGCCGCTATGCCCCAGCATCTGGTCGGCGGGGATACGGAGATTGTCGATCCGCACGACGGCATGGCCACCCGGCATCGAGCTGTCGATCGTGTCGAGCACGCGCTCGATCGTGATTGCGGGATCGGGCAGGTCGACCAGGAACATGCAGGCGCCATCATGGGACTTCGCCATGACGATCCCGACCTTCGCCCCTTCGGCACCGGTGATGAACGCCTTGCGGCCGTTCACCACCCAATGGTTGCCGTCGAGCTTCGCGGTCGTCAGCATCATCGACGGGTCGGAGCCAGCGCCACCCTCCGCCGCCGGCTCGGTCATGAAGAACGCCGAACGGGCCTCGCCGCGCACCAGCGGGTCGAGGAAGCGGCGCTTCTGGTCCTCGCTGCCGACCTTGCCGAGCAGGAACATATTGCCCTCGTCCGGCGCGGCGGTGTTCACCGCTAGCGGGCCGAGCGGCGACAGCCCGGATTGGCGCAGCACATAGGCGGTCTCGCGCTGATTGAGGTGGCTGCCGTTGGACAGGATATGCGGCGTCAGCACCCCCGCCGCGCGCGCTTTTTCGCGCATTTCGATCACCAGCGAATCGCTCGGGCCATGGCCGCCGCAACGCGGATCGCGTTCATAGGGCACGATCGTGTCGCGGACGAACGCCTCGACGGCGGCGCCGATGGTGCGCGCGCGCTCGCTGGGCGCGCTCATCGCGGCGCCATCCGGATGGCGCCGTCGAGGCGGATCGTCTCGCCGTTGAGCATCGGGTTGGTGACGATCGCCTCCACCAGTTGCGCATATTCGTCCGGTTGGCCGAGCCGCGACGGGAAGGGTACTTGCGTGCCAAGGCTGTCCTGCGCCTCCTGCGGCAGGCCCGCGAGCATCGGCGTCCAGAAGATGCCGGGCGCAATCGTCATCACGCGAATGCCATAGCGCGCCAGTTCGCGCGCGACCGGCAGGGTCATCCCCGCAACGCCCGCCTTGGACGCCGCATAGGCGGCCTGGCCAATCTGGCCGTCGAACGCCGCGACCGAGGCGGTGTTGACGATGACGCCGCGCTCTTCGCCGATCGGCTCCGCCTTATGGAGCGCCGCCGCGAATTTGGAGGCCACGTTGAACGTGCCGATCAGGTTGATCGAGACGATCTTCGCAAAGGCATTTAGCGAGGCGGGATTGCCGTCGCGATCGATCACCTTCGCAGGCGGCGCGATCCCGGCGCAATTCACCAGGATGCGCGCGGTGCCATGGGCCGTTTCCGCGGCCGCGACCGCACCAGTGACCGAGCCGTCATCGGTGACGTCGACACGGAAGAAGCGGCCACCGATCTCATCGGCCAGCTGTGTCCCGGCTTCTTCGTTGAGATCGAAGATCGCAACCTTCGCGCCGCGTGCGGCGAGCCGTCTGGCGGTGCCGCTTCCCAATCCGGAGGCGCCCCCCGTCACGATCGCGGCGACTTCGCTGATATTCATGCCCTGTTCCTCTCTGACTGACGATGCCGGCGTGTATGCGTCACAGGCCGCGCGCGATCACCATGCGCTGGATGTCGG
>NZ_JBELIE010000102.1:0-12071 GCF_042091075.1 Sphingomonas sp.
TGCGCCGCCGCGCGGTGACGACGATATCGCCGCTGCCCTGCTGCGCCGGTCCCAGGCGACCGTTGTCATTCGTCTGAACCGGCTGTTCCTCTTCCGGCTGCTGCGCGCTCGGCGAGGTTGGGGTTTGGGCTGAGGCTGGGGCTGGGGCTGGGGCTGGGGCTGGGGCTGGGACGACAGTGCTGGCCTGCGCCAGAAGAAGTGCGAGCGTCACGGACATCGGCAGTAGGCCCCTTTGCTTCTTTTACTGCCAGCCATCATGACGCAGACACCTAACACCCATCAAACAAGTAGGACTTTAGTGCCCCCTTGAAACGCTTCATCCGGCGCCCATCTTTCGGAGGTGCGGCGCTGCTGGACGGGCTGCACAAAAACAGGGCGTCGCGGAACACCGGACGCTCGCGTCAAATAGCTCATTGGAGGATTTGAGATGCGTTTCGACCTGACCCCGTACCGCCGCTCGACGATCGGTTTCGATCGTCTGTTCGATATGATCGAAGCGAACGCGCGCGGCACGACCGAGAATTATCCGCCGTTCAACCTGGAGCGTCTTGCCGAGGATCGTTATCGAATCACGCTGGCCATCGCAGGTTTCAGCCGTGACGAAATCGAGATCACCGCTCAGCAAAATATGCTGATCGTGGCCGGCAAGAAGGACGACAGGGCCGAGAACGGCAACTTCCTCCACCTCGGTATCGCCAACCGCAGCTTCGAGCGGCGGTTCGAGCTGGCCGACTTCGTGTTCGTGGAGGACGCACGGCTCAACGATGGCCTGCTGGTGATCGATCTGGTTCGCGAGGTGCCGGAGGCGATGAAGCCGAAGACGATCGCGATCAAGACCGGGGCTCCGCTCGCCGCGGTCGAGGACAAGACCGCCGACGCGGCGCAGGCCGCCTGATCAAGGGCCGCTGCCAGCGGAATTGGCGCCTCTTTGCTCCCTTTCGAGGCGCCAATGGGGGCGTCCGGACCATCCGGTCCGGGCGCCTTTCCTGATCAAGCGAGCGTGACGCGATCGTTCGCGCTGCCGGTGATGCTATCGATCCCGGCCATACCATTCGTCGCGCCGCATCAACTGATCATATTCGGCATAGGGCGCGAATTCAGGATGTAGCTTCGCGGTGAACGGCTCGTCCCCCGAAAGCCAGCGCGCCGCCGCTTCAGCGAAACTATCGCGTGCCGCGCGGACGAAATCGGCTGTAACGATCCGGCCCCCTTTGCCCGCCGGATCGGCCGGGCTCGCAACCGAACCGAACGTATCGCCCTTCTTCGCGAGCGACCAATATTCGAACGCGGTCGCCTGCCCAGCGATGCCGGGAAAACCGCCGTCCTCCGCGATCGCGCCGAGCAGCCCGAGTTGCAGGTTGAAGCCCCCACGTACCGCCGCGACCGAGGGCGCCTTGCCCGTCTTGTAATCGACGATCCCCAGCCCGCCGTCGGCCATCCGATCGATCCGATCGAACCGGCCGGTCAGGCGAATGCCCGAGAGCGTCGCCTCCCCGCGCCCCTCCACCGCCAGCACCTGCCGGCCAGCCGCGCGGTCCGCCAGCGTGCGCGCCGCGATCCACTCGAACGCAGCGATCAGGCGCGGCTGCCATAGGGCGCGAAGCAGGGGATGTGCCGCCGGATCGCGCAACAGCGTCAGCGCGCGCGGCAACAGCCGGTCCGCATCGCAGGCATCCTCCCTCGCCCAGGCTTCGAGCACCGCGTGCACCGCGGTGCCGCGCCACGCCGCGCTGGGATCGGCATCCACCGCATCCAGCGCGGTCAGGCCCAGGATGCGACGGGCATAGAAAGCGAATGGATCCGCTTTCAGCCGGTCCACCTCGGTGACCGAAATGTGCCGTGGTCGCCATGCCGGCGGGGGCAGCGGTGCGGGCCGCTCGGCCGGGGTCGGCACATCGGTGCGATCGAGGGCGCGGGCCCAGTCATGCCACCACGGCGCGCGCGGGAAGCGTTCGCCCGCCATCGCCTCCAGCCGCAACCAGAAACGAGAGGCCAGCGCCGGCGCGCGCGCGTCTCGACGGCTGCGCGTCAGGATCACGCGCGGCGCGCCCAGCGCCTGTGCGAAATCGTGCGCGGCCACCCCGATCGACCGTTCGAGGCCCGGCAACCCCAGTTCCGCACGGATCCGGGGCGCGAGCCACGGGTCCGGCGCTGGAATGCCCGGCCATGTTCCCTCGTTCAGCCCGCCCAAAATCATCAGATCGGCTGACTGCAGGCGCGCTTCCATCAGGCCGTAGATCGCCAGGCGTGGATCACGCTGGCGTGGCAGCGTGCGGACCGCGATGTCGTTCATCAACAAACGCAGCAGCGGCGCGAAGCCGGCCGCCCCGGGACACCGCGGCCCGAGCGGCGCCTGCGCCTCCAGCGCGGTGAGCAGATCCGCCGCGGCGCGCCCCGCCGGGCCTCGCCACGCCTCGTCGCCGGCAAGCAGTTGGGCGGCATCGCGCAAACGCGCGACCAGCGTCGCCAGTGAGGCCGTCCCATTGTCCGACATCCCCGCGATCGGCGCCAGCAGGCCGCGCTCCGCCGCCCACCACGCGCGCGCGCGCGCGCGCCGGCCGCCGTCGGGCGGGCGCTCGGCCTCCAGATGGCGGTCGATTCCCTCCAGCCCAGGCGCCGGTCGCGGCCCGCGCAGCGCGAGATCGAGCCGCCGCACCCCCTCCAGCCACGCCCCGCGCGCATCGCCCGCGCGCACCAGCGGATGCTTGAGCAACGTCAGCAGCGCCATCGGCGCGAAATCCTGCGCCGCCGCCTCGACGATCGCGGTCAGCAACGTGCCCGGCGGCAGGATCGAGAGGGGGCGCCCGGCGCTGTCGTCGACCTCGATCCCCCAGCGCCGGCAGTGCGCCGCGACGCGCCGCGCGAGCATCCGGTCGGGAGTGACGAGTGCGGCGGTCCGCGCATCCTCTTCCAGCGCGCCGCGCAGCATCAGCGCGATCGCCTGTGCCTCTTCGGCGGGATTGGCCAGCTCGACGGCCTCCACCCCGCTCAGCCGCCGTTCGCTGGCATCGAGCCGCGTCCATTTCGCGGTGAAGGCGGCGGGGGTCAATGCATTGGCGATCGCGCGTCCGCGCGGGGCCGGTGCGTCATGCTCGCTCGCGTCGGCCCACCGTGACACTTCACCACGCGCCACGCCGATCCGGTCGAGCAGCAGTTTGAGATGGAATTGCGGATGCACCTCGATCGCGCGGCGGGTCAGCGCGGTTGCCGGGTCCGGCGCGAACGGTCCAAGCGCTTCCCATTCCTCGTCCGGCATGGCCAGGTCGATGTCCGCGAAGACCACCATTCCCTGCGGCAAGCCGGCAACGGTGCGCAGCAGCCGCGCCACTGCGGGCGCAGGATCGGTGATCCCCGCCGCACAGACGAACCCGGCGGGGGGAGCGTCTCTCCAGCGTTCGGCCTGCCGATCGAGCAACGCAACGCGGCGCGCGGACGCCTCGATCCCGCCCAGCCGCGCACGCTCGGCAGGCCAGCGGTCGATCACGATCCGGAACGCCGCCAGCGCGCTCTCCCAATGGTGCGACAGGCCCTCGCCCGGATCGATCGTCGCCAGCCGTTGCGGATCGATGCCTTCGACGATCAACTGGTCCATCGTCGCGGCGAGATCGCCGGCGAGCCGCACCGCCTCCGCCGCGTCGATCGGACGACCGCTGGCGGCGCGCTCCTCCTCGACCAGCCGGGCCAGGATCATGCGTCGCTGCAACGGGTCGATCGCCGGCGGCAGCGGCGGCGCCGCGTCGGCGGGATCGAGCGCCGCGCCCACCGCCGCCTCCAGATCGCCCGCCCCGATCGCGACGATACGCGGCAACAGCAGCGCGCCGCCGCTGGCGCGGACGAACGCCTCGCTGATCGCCATCGCCCCGCGATTGTTCGGCACCAGCACCACGCCGCGTGCCAGCGCGAGGGGATCACGCCCGGCGTGGCGCCGCATCAACCCTGCGACGAGCGAGTCGGCGAAGGCGCGATGCGCCGGGATCGTGTAGAGCCGCGGGCGGCCCTCAGCCATCGGCGAGCAGCGCCTCGGTCCGCGCGATCGCACCGGGCTCGTTCACTTCCGACCAGAAGCCCTGGTGCACCAGCCCGAACGCGCGCCCTTCCGCGATCGCGCGGCTCCAGAACACGTTGGTCGAGAAAGGACCGCTGGGCGCATCGCGGATCAGCCTTGGCGATACGATCTGCACTCCCGTGAAAACGAACGGCGCCACCCGCCCCGGCTTGCGCCGGCCCGTGATCCGCCCGGCGGCGTCGAGGTGGAAATCCCCCTGCCCGCTATGGTTATGTGCCCGCGCATAGGGGATCAGCAGCAGCAGCGCGTCCATCAGCGCATCGTCCCAGCGTGCCGCGAGCATGCGGATCGCGTCGGTCGGGCCATCGAGCCAGAGATTGTCGCTGTTGACGACGAGGAACGGGTCCTCCCCCAGCAGCGGCAGTGCCTTCGCAAGCCCGCCGCCGGTTTCCATGAGTTGTTCGCGCTCGTCCGAGACGATCACCTCGATACCATGGACACGATGGCGCAGGTGAGCCTCCAGCGCGTCGGCGAGATAATGTACGTTCACCACCGCGCGCGCCACGCCCGCGGCACGCAGCCGATCGAAAGTGTGATCGAGCAGCGTCCGCCCCTTCACCTCGACCAGCGGCTTCGGGCGGGTCGCGGTCAGTGGTCGCATCCGCTTGCCGATCCCCGCCGCCATCACCATCGCGGTGCGCGGCACCGCCCCGCCGGGATCGGGGCGGATATAGCGTGGACGGCTCATGACAAACCCTTTGCGGCGGCGATGACCATGGGATCGCCGCGCCATTCGGGCGGCAGGTTGGCGGCGAACCAGCGGGCCACCGGCGCCAGCGCGGAATGGCTCAGGTCACGCTCGAGATAGCTCCATACGCGCGGGCACAGGCCGGGATAGCGCTGCTTGCCATCGCGTCGCCACAGCCGGGTGAAGATGCCGATGATCTTCGCGTTCCGCTGCGCGCCGAGCACGTGATAGGCGTCCATGAACGCATCGCCCTCCCCCGTCGCGGCGCGATAGCGCGTCAGCATCAACTCCTCCAGCGTCGGGTCGACATCGCGGCGCGCATCCTGCAGCAGCGATACCAGGTCATAGGCCGGGTGCCCCGCCAAAGCGTCCTGGAAATCGAGCAGGCCCAGCGTCCGCTCCGGCCCGATCAGCATCAGATTCTCGGCGTGATAGTCGCGCAGCACGGTCACCGGCACTTGCGCATCGGCACGCCCCAGCACCGCGTCCCACGCGGCGGCATAACCCTCGACATCGACCGCGACGCCAACGGCGGGACAATACCATTCGGTCAGCAACGCCGCCTCACGCTGCAATTCGGCGCGATCGTAGCGACGCAGTTCCCCCGGCGGATGCGCACGCAGCGCGACGAGCAGGTCGACCGCCGCCTCGTATAGCGGCAGCGTGACCGCCGGATCGTCGTCAATCGCCTCGCGCATCCGGGCATCGCCGAAATCCTGCAACAGCACGAAGCCGCGCTCCAGATCGAGCGCATGGATCGTCGGCGCGGTGAAGGCGCGATCGGTCAACCAGCGGGCGACTTCGACGAACGGGCGCGGATCCTCATGCGGCGGCGGCGCATCCATCAGGATCGCCCGCCCCCCTTCGAGGTGAACGCGGAAGTAGCGCCGGAACGATGCGTCGCCCGCAAGCGGCTCGATCCGGGCGTCGGCCCAGCCATGCGAATGGAGGAATTCTTCCGCCCCCGCCGGAATCGACGGGGACGACCGGGTCATCGGGGTGGCCATCGCGCTTCCCATGCCGCGGGCGCCGACCATGTCAAGCGGCGCGCGCCATCCGGCAGGACGGCAAGGTCGAGCGCCAGCGCATCACGCCAACGCCCCGGCCCGGCCCGCTCCGCCCATTCGATCAGCAACGCACTGTCATAGCGTGCCTCGTCGAGCCCCAGTTCGAGCAGGTCGCCGGGCGAATCGAGCCGATAGAGATCGACGTGCAGCACCGGCAGCCGCACGTCGGGCACGTCATAGGGCTGGACGATCGCGAAGGTGGGCGACGGCGCTTCTTCCTCCAGCCCCAGTGCGGCGAGCACGCCCCGCGCGAAGCTGGTCTTGCCCGCGCCGAGCCCGCCAGCCAGCGTCACCACGTCGCCCGCCCGCAGCACCGCCGCCAGCCGCGCGCCGAGCGCTTGCGTCGCCGCGAGATCGGCGAGCATGATCTCGCCCGTCCACCCGCCGGTCACCGTCGCGGCAGCTCGACGGTGATCAGCGTGCCCTGTCCCGGCTCGCTGACCAGCTGGATCGTGCCCCCATGCGCTTCCACGAACTGCCGGGCGAGCGGCAGGCCAAGGCCCAGCGCCCGCTCGCTCCCCGCCGAGATGCCATCCTGCGCGAAGCGATCGAAGGCGTGCGCCGCGGTTTCCGCCGACATGCCGCCCCCGTCGTCGGACACGACGATCCGCGCGCAACCGGCATTGCCGTCGACATGCAGCAGCACCCGGCCCTTTTCCGGTGACGCCCCAACGGCGTGACGCAACAGATGTTCGATCACCTCGCGAATGCGCCGCGGATCGCCGGTCAACCGGCCCGCCGATCGCTGTATTTCGATCACCAGATCGACATGGTGGCGCTGCGCCGATCCCCGTACCGCATCGGATGCGGCACGCGCCACCGCGCCGACATCCATATCCGCCTTTTCCAGCGGCCTGGCGCCGGTACCGGTGGAAGTGAGATCCAGCACGTCGTCGATCAACAGGCCCAGCCGCTCGACCGAGTCGAGGATCGCGTCGAGATAGCCGATCGCATCGGGCGACAGCTCTCCGGCATATCCACCGTGCAGCATCTCCGCGAACCCGCTGATCGAGGTCAACGGCGTCCGCAGTTCATAGCTCATGTTGGCGACGAACGCGGTCTTGATCCGGTCCGCCGCCTCCAGCGCATCGTTGCGGTCGCGCAACGCCTGTTCCATCCGGCGGCTGTCGGTGATGTCCAGCAACGTGAACAGTGCGTTGCCGTCCGGCAGCGGCACCGCGGCAAATTCGAAATGGCGCCCGTCCGCCAGCGCGATATGCCCGGCGCGCTGCTGCCGGTCGGCGGTCGCGGCGCGCACCAATTCGGCGATCTGGCGTGCGCGCCTGGGGTTCGACAATTTGTCCGCCACCCGCTCCGCGATCGCATCGACGCGGGGATGCGCGCTGAGGAATTCCTCCTCGAAATCCCACAGCGCACGAAAGCGGTTGTTCCATAATTGCAGCCGGCCATCCGCCGAAAAGACGCCGAGCGCCTCGAACAGATTGTCGAACGTCGCGGTCCGCACGCGCAGCAGCGTGTCGCGTGCGCTGGCCAGTTGCACCTGTTCGGTGCGATCCTCGAAGATGACGAGCAAGCCGCCATCGGGCAGCGGCTGGGCAACGACGCGCAGATGCGTGCCGCCCGGCAGATGCCAATTTTCCTCGATCGCGCCTTCGGCCTGGACGAACCAGCCGCGGCGTTCCCGCTTCCACCCGGGGAAGTCGCGCACCTCGGGAACGCGATTGGCCTCGCGCATCCGTTCCAGGATACGATCGAACTCGGGGCGGTCCGACAGCCATTCGCGCCGCATCGCGAACATGCGGCGAAACGGCTGGTTGCAGAAGACGAGGCTGCGATCGCGGGCGAACTGCGCCACCCCCGCCGAGAGCCGGTCGAGCATCGCGCGCTGCGCATCGGCGAAACGGCGTTCGCGCACATGCGCCTGTTCGACATCCTCGACGTCGATCGCATAGCCCGCCACTCCGCCGACCGGCAGCGGCACGTCATGGATCAGCAGCGAACGGCGCGCGCCAGCGATCGTGGCGGGCAGGACACGCTGCTGCGGCTTGCCCTCGCGCAGTGCCAGCGCGGCGCCGGCGGTGGGGCCGCCGTGCCCCGATTCCTCGACCAATTCCAGCCCGCGACCGACCACTTCAGCGGCATCGCTCCCCTCGACTGCCGCGACATACGCCGAATTGACCATCGCGAGCCGCAAATCCGGGTCCCGATACCATAGCGGCACCGGCGCCGCCTCGATCAAGCCGGTCAGTGCTTCGAACGCCTCGCTCAGGCCGCTGCATTCGGTCCGCAGCCGGTGCATTTCGCCCTCGGTGGTGGTGGAGTCATAGAACCACACGATCACCGCATCGCCGCGCCGCTCGCCCTTGGCGGTCAGCGTGCGCGCACCATCGCGGGTATGCACCGTGCGCAGGAAATCACGCGCGGAACGCTGGCAGACCGCCACATCATGCGCCAGCGCCTGCGCATCGGCGCTGCCGATGCCCCAGCCCGCGGCGTTCAGTTCCTGCAGATAGGACGGCACATTGCCCAGCCCCAGCCAGTCGGCGACGCGCTGCGCCATATCGATGCGGCCATCCGGCCGGATCACGATCGGCTGCATCGGTGCGTTGACGAGCAGCGCGTCGAGCGCGTTACGCGCCTCAACCGCTCCCCGCGCGTCCGCCCGCGCCCGCAATCCGACATACACGAGCGCCGCCCCCGCCACGATCAACAGCAGCAGCACCACCCCCGCCGCCACGGCCGCGCCGGTCGAGAGGGTCATGACGACGGGATCGCGGATCGGGAACGCATCGATATTGTCTAGGGGGCGGTGCGATCAGCCACAAGTCGCTCGCAGCAGCCGGATCCCCGCCGGCGACGGCGTGTTGCAGGCTGTTACCCAATTGTCACAATTGGAATAAATGACTCTCATGGTGATGCCGAGAACTTTCCCCGTGCGCTCTCTCCGGCATAGGAATGCGCCCAACGCATAGGTCAGATAACATGACCTGTTGGAGCGCGTGTTCAGAGAGGGCATCATTATGTCAGTTTATCGCGGTCGCCTGTTGGCGACGTCCCTGCTCACCGGGTTGACGCTAGCATCGCCTGCGGCCCTGGCGCAGAACACCTCGGGGCAGAATGCCACGGTCGAAGCCGGCACGACGCAGTCGGCCAATGATCCCGCCGCCACGCCCGCGACGCCGTCCGCGCGGGGAGACGAGCCGGCCGGCGACATCGTCGTCACTGGTTCGCGGATCCAGTCCCCCGCCGCCACATCGGCGTCGCCCCTGCAGGTGACGAGCGCGGAGCAGATCCGCCAGGCCGGCGTCATCAACGTGCAGGATCTGCTGCTGCAGAATCCCGCCTTCGGCGCCCCCGGCATCAGCCGCACCAACTCCAGCTTTGCGACCCAGGGCGCGGGCGTGGCAACGGTGAACCTGCGCAACCTGGGCGAGGATCGCACGCTCGTCCTGGTCAATGGCCGTCGGTTCGTGTCGGGCGTCCCCGGCTCGGCCGCAGTGGATCTTAACGTCATCCCCACCCAGTTCCTGCAGCGCGTCGATACGCTGACGGGCGGTGCCTCCGCGGTCTATGGTTCCGACGCCGTCGCGGGCGTGGTGAACATGATCTACAAGACTGATTTCGACGGTCTGCAGGTCGACGGCCAGCTCGGCATCTCCGAACGTGGTGATGGTTTCGACAGGCAGTTCAATGTCCTCGCCGGCAAGAATTTCGCCGATGGTCGCGGCAACATCATGTTGTTCGGTGGCTATTCCAAGCAGGGCACCGTTCTGAAGCGTGACCGCGAGACCGAGGGCGGGTCCAGTGCGGTGGATTCGACCAGCCGCGGCGCTTACGTGACCGGCAACGACGCGGAGCTGTTCACGCCACAGCGCCCCTATCTGTCGGGTTTCGCGCCGCAAGGCCGTTATTACGCCGGTGATTCGGTGTTCACGTACGGCCAGGACGGCGCATTGCGTGATTGCGTGTCGACCAACGGAACCGGGGGCTGCGTCAATGCCGATGGCAGCGCCGCCGGCCCCGATGGCTTCAACCGGTCCGCTTTCCGCTATCTCGCGGTGCCGGTCGAACGGTTCGTCGGTGCCGGACGCGCGAATTTCGAGGTGGCGCCCGCGCTGAACCTCTTCCTCGAAGGCAATTACGCCAAGACGAAGGTCAGCACGGTCATCGAGCCCTATCCGCTCGATTCGACCTTCGGCAATCCGCGCAACACCGGCCAGATCCCGATCCAGACGGTCGTAAACGGCGTCACCTATCGTAATCCCTACGTGCCGGACGCGATCTTCAACGCAGCGACCGACACCGATGGCGATGGCCTGCGTGACATCTATTTCGATCGCCGGCTTGCCGATTTCGGTAATCGCACCAGTTCGGTCGAACGCGACCTGTTCCGGGTCGCCGGCGGTGCGAACGGCTCCTTTGCTGAAGATCGCTTCAATTACGAAGTCTACGGCATCTACGGCCAGACGGTCGAGCATCAGTCCGGCACCGGTCAGTTCAACACCAACAATTTCTTCCAGGCGCTGAATTCCTATCGCGACCCGGCGACCGGACAGATCGTGTGCGCTGATCCGGCTGCGCGGGCGGCAGGGTGCATTCCCGCCAACATCTATGGCGCGGGCACGCTGGCCAACGCCGAACCCTACCTCGCGGCGCCGACGACGCTTGCGGTCAAGCTGTCCCAGACTGTCTTCGGCGGAAACGTATCGGGCAAGCTGTTCTCGCTGTTCGGCGCCGATCCGATCGGGTTCAGCGTCGGCACCGAATATCGCCGGGAAACCAGCCGGAGCGACTTCGATTTGCTGACGCAGCAGGGCTTGAACGGCAACAACGCCCTGCCCTCGACCCGCGGCAGCTTCCATCTTTGGGAAGGGTTCGGCGAGGTCATCGCGCCGTTGATCCAGGATCGCCCATTCTTCCATGCACTGACGGTGCGTGGCGCGGTCCGGGTGTCGGACTATAATACGATCGGTACGACGGTCAGCTACAATTACGGCGGCGAATGGGCGCCTGTGGAGGACATTCGCTTCCGTGTCATGCAGGCACGCTCGGTTCGCGCCCCGAACATCAATGAGCTGTTCCAGGCGCCGCAACAGAACTTCCCGAGCGTCAGCGATCCCTGCATCGGCGTCACCGCCACCACCGGCGGGACGCTTGGCACACAATGTCGCGCCGCGCCGGGTGTGGCGACGAACATCGCTGCAAACGGCAGCTACACCCCGACGCAGGCCGACATTCAGGGCGTGACCAGCTTTGAATCGGGCAATCCGTTGCTTCAGGAAGAAAAGGGCGATTCGTTCACCGCCGGCGTGGTGATCGCGCCGCGTTCGATCCGCGCCCTGCGCAACCTCGTCGTGACGGTCGACTATTTCAACATCCGGATCCGGGATGCGATCGTGCAGACGCCGCTGCAATATATCCTGAACCAATGCTATCAGGCGGGGAATCAGGATTATTGCAATCGCATCACGCGCCGTCCGGCCAATATCGGACCGAACGACGCCGGTTCGATCGATCAGCTGACCACCAGCTACCTCAACAGCGGCGGTGTGAAGACACAGGGAATCGATACGACCGTCACATGGCGCCAGAACCTCGCCGATATCGGGCTGGTCGGCGATCTGGGCCTGCGTGGTTCGTATAGGCACCTGATCTCGGGCTATGTCGTCCCCCTGCCAGGGGCGGATCGCGACTATTTCGCCGGAGAGATTGGCGCGTCGCGTGATCGCTTCACGATCAACGGCTCGTATGATGTCGAAGGCGTGGGACTGACGATGACGGGCACCTGGCTTAGCCAGGCGAGCCTTGATGACCAGCTGACTGGGGCGGTTCCGGGGAGCAATCCGCTGTATCGCGTGCGGCCGCAATTCTATCTCGACTCGCAAATCCGTTTCCGCGCCAACGATCAGTTCGAATTCTACGTCGGCGGCTACAACCTGCTCGATAACAAGCCGCCTTATCTGGCTGATATCGGCGCGGATGCCGGCCAGGACACGTACACCTCGGCCTATGATCCGCTCGGCCGCCGTTTCTACGCCGGCGTTCGCCTCAGCTTCTGACGTGACCGGTCAGGAGGGAGCTGTTCCCTCCTGACCGCCACTCCGCCGCCTGCCTTGCCGTCCGCCGCGCCCTCGCGGTCGGGCGGCTTTTTCATGATCGGCACGCACCCAAGAAAAAGGGCCGCGTCGCCCGGTGGCGCCGCGGCCCCGGGGCGGCCCCGGTGCGGCCGCGCCCGCGCGCAAGTGGTCCGGCGTGTACGGGCCGTCGCCCGGGACGCCCCTCTAGGGAT
>NZ_JBELIE010000103.1:0-11873 GCF_042091075.1 Sphingomonas sp.
CAGCGGATCGTCGGGGGGCAAATGCGGTTGCAGCCCTTTCCAGAACGACGAATAGATACGGTATTGCCCGCCCGATCCGGTGGTCACCTCTTCCAGCCGCGCCAGATGATTGCCGTCGTAGCGACAAAGGCGGTCGCCCAGTGACTCGTCGATTTTCCGCCACCACGGCTCGTAATGGCGGAGCGCGTGGATCTGCCCGGCGCCGGTCTGGTCGAGCAGTTCGGCCAGCACCCGATCCGCGCGGCCACGACGCAGGATCAGTTTGCTGCCCTTCTTCTCCAGCCCCGCCGCCAGCGCGGCAAGGCTGTGATGAAGCCACCAGCGCTGCGCCTCCCCCATGCGCCATGCATCGGGCGTTTCGTCATCGAGGACATAGACGGGGATCACCGGCCCCTCATGCGCCGCCGCGACCAGCGCGGGTTGATCGTGGAGGCGAAGATCCTGCCGGAACCAGACAATCGAAGTCATCGCGCGCCTACGCGCGGGCGCGGTGCGGGGTTCCTGATCCAGGCGTGGCGACCGTGCGGCCGGCCATCACCATCATTCCACGCGCGGTTCCTTGTCGACCATCCACGTCTGCCCCTTGGCGAGCAAGCGGCGCAGGTCGGCGGTCTTGCCCGTGCTGGCCTCACGATTCTGCGTCACCACCGCCGCGTCGAACGTCGGCGCGGGATGGTCGTAGATCACGCCCAGCGCCATCGGGAAGGCGCCGAACGGCATTTCCACCAGCAGATGCGCGATCGTGCGGTTGGTCTTGTCGTGCACCAGCACCGACGGATCGTCTCCCGCCACCACCCGCAGCGTCAGCGTTGACGGGTCGAGCGCGATCCCCTTCGTACCGCCGTCAAAACGCAGCGGCTGGCCATGTTCGACCCACAATTGATTGGCGGTGGCGTTCGCCTTCTCGGTGAAAGGCGCAAAGACATCGTCGTTATAGACGATGCAATTCTGGAAGATCTCGACGAAGCTGGTGCCCTTGTGCGCATGCGCCGCCTTCAACACCGTCGGCAGGCTTTTGTGCACGTCGATCCCGCGCGCAATGAAGCGGGCGCCCGCCCCCAGCGCGAAGGCGCAGGGGTTGGCGGGCCGATCCACCGACCCGAATGGCGTGGACGGGCTTTGCGTGCCCACCCGGCTGGTCGGCGAATATTGCCCCTTGGTCAGGCCGTAGATCTCGTTGTTGAACAGCAGCAGCTGACAATCCAGGTTCCGCCGAAGCAGATGCATCGTATGATTGCCGCCGATCGACAGCGCGTCGCCATCGCCGGTGATGATCCACACGTCGAGATCGGGATTGGCCAGCTTGACGCCGGTCGCGACCGCCGGTGCACGCCCGTGGATCGTATGGAAGCCGTAGGTCTCCATATAATAAGGGAAGCGCGACGAGCAGCCGATGCCGCTGACGAAGACGGTGTTCTCGGGGCGAACCCCCAATTCGGGCATCGTCCGCTGGACCGCTTTCAGGATCGCATAATCGCCGCAGCCTGGGCACCAGCGGACTTCCTGATCGGTTTCCCAATCCTTGGGCTTGGTCGCCGCGAGGGCGGGGGTCATGTCGTTCATCGGGCGGGTCCTGCTACGGCTGGAACTTGACGAAGTTGACGCCAGGCAGGCGTCGCGAACGCTTCCTCAGACGGATTGCGGCGAATGCGCCTCGGGCCGTAGCGAGCCATCGTCATGGCCCGATTGCGGCGTCGGCAGTTGCGCGGCATCGGCGGGCACCTCGCCCCCTTCGTTGCCCGTCACACCGTCGAAGAAGGTGGCGATCGCCGCCTCGATCTCGGCAATGCGAAAGGGCTGGCCGGAAACCTTGTTAAGCGGTCTGGCATCGACCAGGAACTGATCGCGCAGCACGGTCTTGAGCTGCCCGGTGTTCATCTCGGGAACGAGGATATGCCGGAAGCCACGAAGCAGAGCGGCGAGATTACCGGGCATCGGCCAGATATGGCGCAGATGGACATGCGCGACGTCGAGCCCCTTGCGCCGCGCGCGCCGCACCGCCTGATGGATCGGGCCGAAGGTGGAGCCCCAGCCGACCACCACCAGCGTGCCCGACGTCTCCCCGATCGCCACCTGCTGATCGGGCACGCGGATATGATCGACCTTGGCCTTGCGGGTATCGGTCATCTCTTGATGGTTGGCGGGCGAATAGTCGATGTTGCCGGTGCCCTGCTTCTTCTCGATCCCACCGATGCGGTGGAGCAGTCCGGGCGTTCCGGGCTTCACCCACGGCCGCGCGAGCCTGGCATCGCGGCCATAGGGCTCGAAACCGCCCTCCGGCACCGTCTCCATGAACGCTACCGGAAACGGCGTCAGCGTGTCGGGATCGGGCACCTTCCACGGCTCCGCCGCATTGGCGATATAGCCATCGGTCAGCAACATGACGGGCGTCATATATTGAGTGGCGATACGGCACGCCTCGATCGCCACCTCGAAGCAATCGGCGGCGGATCGCGCCGCGATCACGGGCATCGGCGCATCGCCGTTGCGGCCATAGACCGCCTGATAGAGATCCGATTGTTCGGTCTTCGTCGGCAGCCCCGTCGATGGCCCGCCGCGCTGCGAATTGACGATCACGAGCGGCAGTTCGGTCATGATCGCCAGTCCGATCGCCTCGGTCTTCAACGCGATGCCCGGCCCGGACGAGGAGGTGACGCCCAGTTGCCCGGCATAGCTGGCGCCGATCGCGGAGGCGATCGCGGCGATTTCGTCCTCCGCCTGGAAGGTGGTGACGCCGAATTCCTTCAACCGCGACAGATGATGCAGGATCGCCGACGCCGGTGTGATCGGATAGCCACCGAAGAACATCGGCAGGTCGGCGAGTTGCGATCCCGCGACAAGGCCAAGGCTGATCGCTTCGGCACCCGTTACGGTGCGGTACAGACCGGGTTCCGCCGGCGCGGCGGGCAGCGCGTGCTGCTTGGCGATGCCGCCCAGCTCGGCAGTCTCGCCATAGGCATGGCCGGCATTGAGCGCCGCGATATTCGCCTCCGCCAGCGTGGCGTTCTTCGCGAACTTGTTTGCCAGCCAATCGATCAGCGGCTGGCGATCACGATCGAACATCCACAGCGCGAGCCCCAGCGTCCACATATTCTTGCAGCGCAACGCTTCCTTGTTGCCCAGCCCGAACGGCTTCACTGCATCCAATGTCAGCTGTGAGATATTGAGGCGGATCAGCTGCCATTTCGCGAGACTGCCGTCGTCGAGCGGATTGGCGTCATATTTCGCTTTGTCGAGATTGCGTTGCCCGAATTCCCCCTCGTCCGCGATGATCAGCCCGCCGGGGCGCAACGCCTCGACATTGGTCTTCAGCGCGGCCGGGTTCATCGCCACCAGCACGTCGGGCTGATCCCCGGCGGTTTCGATCGCGGTCGAACCGAAATTGATCTGGAAGGCGGAGACGCCGAACAACGTGCCCTGCGGCGCGCGAATCTCGGCGGGGAAATCGGGAAAGGTGGCCAGATCGTTGCCCGCCAGTGCGGTGGAAAGCGTGAACTGCCCGCCGGTCAGCTGCATGCCGTCGCCGCTGTCCCCGGCGAAGCGGACCACGATCGATTCGGGTGCCGGATGGGAGGACGCTTCCTCGCGCGTCACGTCATGGGCAGCGGTCGCCATCGCTCTCCTCGCATATTATGTCACCCCGCCTGCGTGGGAGGGGCGTTGTCCACCAAGGTAGAAGGATCGTGCGTGGGTGCAACTGTTGCTTTTCCGAACATGTCGCCGATCGTGGTGATCACCCGCACATGACGTCGCGCGAGCGCCATCACGTCATCGCCATATCCGCCGCCGACGGTGCTCGCCAGCGGGATGCCACGCGCGATCGCCATCCCGGCCACCAGCCGGTCGCGCGCGTCCAGCCCCTCCTGCGACAGCGCCAGCCGCCCCAGGCGATCGTCGGCGAAGGGATCGACCCCGCCCTGATACAGGATCAGCTCGGGCCGGACATCGTCGATCAGCGGAGCGAGCGTGCGTTCGAGCGCGGCGAGATAGGCGTCGTCGCCCGTCGCATCGGGCAGCGCGACGTCGAGCGTCGAACGCGCCTTGCGCGCGGGGAAGTTCTTCTCGGCGTGAATCGAATAGGTGGCGATGCGCGGCTCCGCGGCGGTCAGCGCGGCGGTGCCGTCGCCCTGATGCACGTCGACATCGACGATCAGCAGGCGCCCGACCGTCCCCTCCCCGATCAGCCGTATCGCGGCGATGGCGAGATCGTTGAACACGCAATAGCCCGCACCGGTCTGCGCCAGCGCATGATGGCTGCCGCCAGCGGTATTGGCGGCAAAACCGTGATCGAGCGCGAGCCGCGCCGCCAGCCAGGTGCCGCCGGGCACGAGTTGCGCGCGGCGCGCGACCGTCTCGCTCACCGGAAAGCCGATGCGCCGCTCCTTTTCGCGCGGGACGGCGGCGGACAGCACTTCGTCGACATAGTCCGCGTCATGCGCCGCCGCCAGCCACGCCACCGGCATCGGTTCGGGTTCGTGCCACCCGACAAGCGGCCCGCGATCGCGCAGCAGATCGCGGATCGCGCCGTTCTTGCCCCAGCGATAGCTGCTGCGGGCGGAGGCTTCGGTGACATAATCGGGGTGGTGGACGACGCGGATCATCCGGCTAAGATAGGTTGCAAATAGCACCTTATGGAGTGGCCCGCATGACCGATACGCTGATCGACCGCCCGCTTATCGATCCGGCCGCCGGGCCGTTCGTCCGGCCGGACGTGCGCGGTTTCCTCGATTACCTCAACAGCGTGCCCGGGCCGAAGATGCACGAACAGACCCCGGCGGACGCGCGCGCGGTCTATCATGCGATGAAGGACATCGCCGATCCGCCGGTCGGCGACCTGGCGGTAATCCAGGACCTGTCGATCCCCGGCCCCGACGGCACGACGATCCCGGCACGGCTGTTCGACGCCCGCGAGTCGCGCGCACCCGGCCCGGTAGTGGTGTTTTTTCACGGCGGCGGTTTCGTGATCGGCAACGTGGATACGCACGCCAGCTTCACCGCGGAAATGGCACGACAGCTCGATCTGCCGGTGGTGTCGGTCGACTATCGGCTGGCCCCCGAAGCGAAATGGCCCGCCGGGCCGGATGATTGCGAAGCGGCGGCGCGCTGGGTGGCGGGCAATGCCGCCGAACTGGGGCGGACCGCGACGTCGCTGGTGCTGGCGGGCGACAGCGCGGGCGGCAATCTGACGATCGTCGTCGCGATGGCGCTGCGCGATCAGCCCGCGGCCGTGCCCGTGGTCGTACAGGCGCCGATCTATCCGGCGGCGGACATGGCGACGGACTATCCCTCATTCAACGACTTCGCCGAGGGCTTCCTGCTTACACGCGACGGCATGCTGTGGTTCGGAGACCATTATGCGGCGGATCCCGCCCACCCCCGCAGCTCGCCGCTGGCGGGCGACCTGACCGCAATGCCCCCCGCTGTGATCATCACCGCCAGCCTCGACCCGATCCGCGACCAGGGCCGCGCTTATGCCGCCGCGCTGATCCGGGCGGGCGTCCCGGTGGTGTTCCGCGAGGCGCAGGGAATCGTTCACGGCTTCATCACGCTCCGCAAGGCGATCCCCTCGGCGGCAGGCGATGTTGCCGGCTACCTGACCGCGCTGCGGGCGGCGATCACCGAATTCGAAGCGCAACGGGTGATGACGCAGGCGGCATAGGCCCGGATCGCGATCGCCCGGTTCCGCGCCACGCCGGGGGTTCTCAAGCCGTGTCCGCGAACCTAGGACAGCGGACATGACCGATATCGCCTCGCTCCCCTATCGTCCGTGCGCGGGCGTGATGCTGCTGAACCGCGACGGACAGGTGTTCGTCGGGCAGCGCCTCGATAACGTGCTGGAAGCGTGGCAGATGCCACAGGGCGGGATCGATCCGGGCGAGGACGCGCACGCGGCCGCCGTCCGTGAATTGTGGGAGGAAACCGGCATCACCGCCGACAAGGTGACGCTGATCGCGACGGCGGCGGACGAACTCTTCTACGATCTGCCGCCGGACATGATCGGAAAGGTGTGGAAGGGGAAATATCGCGGCCAGCGTCAACGCTGGTTCCTGTTCCGCTTCGACGGCGAGGACAGCGACGTCCGCATCGAAACGCCGCATCCGGAATTCCGGGCGTGGCGCTGGGCGGATCCCGCCGACCTGCCGGACCTGATCGTGCCGTTCAAGAAACAGCTCTATACCGATGTGCTCGCGGCCTTCGCCGAGCATCTTCCACGGTGAACGATCGTGCGTAAGAGGGTCGGCGGGATCAGCGGGGCGACGCGATGACCCTGCTCGCCGCGCTGCTCGCCGGTGGCCAGATCAGTGGCCAGATTACCGGGGTTCCGTCCTACATCGTCGTTGCCGCGCCCGAGCCTCCGGCGCCGGTGCTGGGCCCGGTTGGCGTCGACCTCGATACCGTGCCGCCGCCCTCGATCCCCGACGAGATCCGCGCGATGATGGACGCGGCGATGCAGTCCGGCGACGAAAGCGGGATCGACACGATCGTCAAATATGCGCGCGTCGCCGATCCCGGTTCCGGCGACCTGGTTCTGCGCCGGGCGACCGAATGGCGCGAGGCGCGCGCGCGCGAACGCAACCAACGGGTGCGCAGCGCGAGCGCGTTCGAGCTGTGGACCGGCCGGATCGAGGCCGGTGGCTTCGTCTCGACCGGCAATACCGATGTGACCGGCCTGTCCGGCACCGCCGACCTGACGCGCGAGGGGCTGCGCTGGCGGCACCGCTTGCTGGCGCAGGCGGATTTCCAGCGCACTGCCGGAATCACCAGCCGGGAACGCTACGTCGCCGCCTATCAGCCCAACTACAAGCTGAACGAGCGCGGGTACATCTATGGCAACGCGCAATATGAGGCGGATCGCTTCCTGGGGTATGACAATCGATATTCCGCCTCGGTCGGTGCGGGCTATAGCGTGTTCCGCCGCCCCGGGCTGACCACCGATGTCGAACTGGGCCCCGCCTATCGTCAGACCGACCTGACCGACGGCACCACGCAGGGCAGCATCGCGGTGCGCGGCAGCCTCGATCTCGACTGGACGCTGCTCAGCGGGCTGATCGCCAGCCAGGACGCGTCGGTATATGTCGAACGGTACAACAGCACGATCCGCAGCGTCTCCGCGATCGAGGCGAAGCTGCTCGGACCGCTGTCGGCGCGTTTGTCCTATACCGTGCAATATGAAAGCGCCCCGCCCGAGGGTCGGCTGTCCACCGACCGCACCAGCCGCGCGTCACTCGTCTATAGCTTCTGAACCGCCGGGCGGTTTCGCTCGGCCGCGGGAGCGGCTAGGCTGACCGGCATGGAGCAACTATCGCGAGAGGAACGGCGCGCGGTCGAGCGGCTGGACGCGGCGGCGATGCTGGCGCGGGTCGAGCGCTGGGGCGCGGTCAACAGCGGCACGCGCAACGTGGCGGGGTGCGAGGCGATGGCGGCGCTGCTCGCGGACGCCTTCGCCGTGCTGCCGGGCGAGATCCGGCTGATCGAGCCGGAGGCGGCCGAGATCGTCACCGGCGACGGAGCGGTCAAGCCGCTGGCGCACGGCCGCCACCTGCATCTGGCGGTTCGGCCCGGTGCCACGCGCCGCGTGCTGCTGACGGGGCATATGGATACCGTCTATCCGGTCGATCACCCCTTCCAGACGCTCGAATGGCGGGGGGACGGTACGCTCAACGGCCCGGGAGTCGCTGATATGAAGGGCGGGCTGTCGTTGCTGCTGGAGGCGCTGTGCGCGCTGGAGGCGACGGGGACCACGCTCGGTTACGATGTCGTGATCAATTCCGACGAGGAAACCGGCTCGCTGTCGTCCGCCGCGCTGATCGCAGAGACCGCACGGGGCAAGATCGCGGCGCTGACCTACGAACCCGCGCTGCCCGACGGGACGCTGGCGGGCGCGCGGGGCGGCACGGGCAATTTCGCAATCGTCGTCCGTGGGCGCGCGGCGCATGCCGGGCGCAACCCGGAGGAGGGGCGCAACGCGATCGTCGCCGCCGCCGCGATCGCGGTGCGGCTGCATGCCGAACGCTCCCCCAGCCTGGCGGTCAATCCGGCGCGGGTCGATGGCGGCGGTCCGAACAATGTCGTCCCCGACCTGGCGGTGCTGCGGGTCAATTTCCGCCCGCGCGACGCGGCGGAGATCGACCGGGCACGGCGCCTGATCGACGATGCCGTCGCCACGATCGCGGCGCAGCATGATGTCGCGATCAGTGTCCATGGCGGGTTCAATCGCCCTCCCAAGCCGATCGATGCGGGTGCCGCGCGGCTGTTCGCGCTCGTGCATGATGTCGGCACCGCGCTGGACCAGCCGATCGCGTGGCGCGACACCGGCGGGGTTTGCGACGGCAACAATATCGCCGCCTGCGGCGTGCCGGTGATCGACACGATGGGCGTCCGCGGCGGAGCGATCCATTCGATGGAGGAATTCGTGATCGTCGACAGTCTTGCCGAACGGGCCGCGCTGTCGGCGGTGACGATGATGCGGATCGAGCGCGGAGCCTTGGCATGACGTTCGTCGTGCGCGCCGCGGCGGATCGCGATCTCGCCCACCTCTATGAGATGGCGAAGCTGACGGGGGGCGGCTTCACCAATCTGCCCGCCGATCGTCGCGCGCTGACCGCCAAGCTGGAGCGGAGTCATACCGCGTTCGAGCGCGATGAGGCGTCGTTATCGGACGAACAATTCGTGCTGATGCTGGAAAACACCGCCACCGGCGATGTGCGCGGCACCTGCCAGCTGATCACGCAGGTGGGGCAGAAACATCCTTTCTACAGCTATCGTATCGGCACATTGACCCAGCACAGTCGCGAGCTGGACCGCACGTTCCGCGCCGAAATGCTGTCGCTGACCACCGATCTGGAGGGGGCGAGCGAGGTCGGCGGGCTGTTCCTGCATCCGGGGGAGCGCGCCGGGGGGCTGGGACTGTTGCTCGCGCGCAGCCGCTATCTGTTCATGCGCGCGCATCGCACGCGCTTCGCGGATCGCGTGCTCGCCGAGTTGCGCGGCGTCATCGACGAGGCGGGTGGTTCCCCCTTCTGGGACGGTCTCGCCGGGCGCTTCTTCGGAATGAATTTCCAGGAGGCGGATGCGTTCAATGCCGTCAACGGGCATCAGTTCATCGCCGATCTGATGCCCAAGCATCCGGTATATACCGCGATGCTGCCTGAACATGCGCGCGCCGCGATCGGCATGCCGCACCCGTCAGGTCGCGCCGCGATGCGGATGCTGGAGAATGAGGGCTTCGCGTTCGAACATTATATCGACATCTTCGACGGTGGCCCGACGATGACCGCGCGCACCGATCAGGTGCGCACGATCCGCGACGCACGCGACGCCACGATCGTCGCGATCGCCGATGGCGACGGGGAGGAAGCGCTGGTCGCCAGCGGGCGCCTCGCCGCATTCCGCTGCGCCTATGGCCGGATCGCGCCGGCGGCTGATGGCGTGACGCTGGACCCGGCCTGCGCGGCGGCGCTCGGGGTCGCGGCGGGCGATACGATCAGCTGGATCGCGCGCCTGTGACGACCCTTCGTGAGATCAACTTCGACGGGATCATCGGCCCCAGCCATAATTATGCCGGGCTGAGCCCCGGCAATCTGGCCGCCACCGCCAATGCCGGCGCGACCGCGCATCCCCGTGCCGCCGCGCTGCAGGGCATCGCCAAGATGCGCGCGAACCTCGCGCTGGGGCTGGTGCAGGGGGTTTTGCTGCCGCACCCCCGGCCCGATCATGAATGGCTGGACCGGCTCCATACCAATTACGCCGATGCCGATGCGGTGATGAAGGCACGGGCACTGTCCGCCTCCGCGATGTGGGCGGCGAATGCGGCGACCGTCTCCCCCGCGCCCGATTGCGCCGACGGGCGCTGTCACCTGACCGTCGCCAATCTGATGACGATGCCGCATCGCAGCCACGAAGCCCCCGCGACGCTGGCGCAGCTACGGCTTGCCTTCGCGCATCCGGCCTTTGCGGTCCATGACGCGATCCCCGCCCCATTCGGCGACGAGGGCGCGGCGAACCATATGCGGCTGGCGACGCGGCACGACACGGCGGGAATCGAGATCTTCGTGTACGGCGAGGCTGGCGGACGCTTCCCGGCGCGCCAGCATGTCGAGGCATCGCGCGCGATCGCGCGCGCGCATCGCCTCGATGCGGCGCGCGTCCTCTACGTTCAGCAAAGCGAGGCGGCGATCGCGGCTGGCGCATTTCACAACGATGTGGTCGCGGTCGCCAATGAAGGGGTGCTGTTCGCGCACGAACAGGCGTTCGCCAACCCGAACGGCGTGTACGAAGCGCTGCGCGCGATCCTGCCCGAGGTGGCGATCGTCGAGGTGCCCGCCGCGCAGGTATCGCTCGACGACGCGATCGGCTCCTATCTGTTCAATGCCCAACTCGTCACGCCGGCGGATGGCGGGACGACGCTGATCGTGCCGGGCGAGGCGCGCGATCATCCGCGCGTATGGCGCTGGCTGCAGGCGCATCTTGCCGGCAATGGCCCGATCCGCCGTGTCGAGGTGGTGAATGTGCGCGAATCGATGGCGAACGGCGGCGGCCCCGCCTGCCTTCGGCTGCGCGTGGTGGCCGATCCAGCGACGATCGACCCGCGTTTCCTGGTGGATACGGCGACGCTCGATCGGATCGCGGCGGTGGTGAGCGAACATTGGCCCGAATCGCTGCCCGCCGCCGCGATCGGCGATCCACGGCTGATCGAGGACATCACCGCCGCGCGTCGCGCGCTGCTGAGCGCGCTCGATCTGGAGGAACTGGCATGACGCGGCCGCCTGTCGGGTTAATTTACAATTAACCAACCTTGGCTGCGCACAACCGACGTGAATCCGGCACTGGCCCGTATCTTGCTAGTCTGCGGTTATGTGGAAACGCCTCTCCGACCTGTTCATCATCAAGACGAAGTTCGAAGCCTTTCTCGTCATCTATGCGCTCGGCGCGGGGGCGGTGGAGCGTGGGCTGGTGTATCTGCGCCACTACCCCGGCTGGCAGGGCTGGATGCTGTTCGCCGCCTGCACCGCGGCGGTATTCATGGCAGGCGGACGGCTGATCGACTCGATCGACAGCTGATCGCCAGCGGCCGGGGCGACAAGCCCCCGCCTCACTCTACGAACGCGGAATCCACTACCAGGCGGTCGCGATCCCATTCGGGCACCGCATGGATCGGCACCATGAAGGTCTTGCCGTCGGGGCGTTCGATATCGATGACGTCGCCAGCGCCAAAATTCTCCACCGCGATCACCCGCCCGAGCGGGGCGCCGCTGGTGGATATCACCGACAGGCCGAGCAGATCGGCGTGATAATATTCCCCCTCGTCCAGCGGGGGGAGCGCTTCGCGCGGGACCGTCAACTGCGTCCCGCGCAACGCCTCTGCCGCGGTGCGATCGGTCACCTCGGCGAACCGTGCGATCGATCCGTCACGCAGCTTCGTCAGCGTCAGCGCGCCACCGTTGAACGAGCGGTGCGACGCCAGATCCTCGGCGAAGACCTTCAGACGCACCTCGCCCGTCACGCCGTGCGCGCCGGTCACCGCCGCCAGGACGATCGTCCCGGCGGCGGTTTCGGAATCACGGCGCGGGGGAGTCGGTGTCTCCAGCGGGGGCGTCGTTGGCGCCCTCGGCCGGCTCCGGGCTCGAGACCCCGTGGTTTGTGGCGTCTTCGTCATCGTCGGGCGCGGTGCGCGGATCCGGGCCGGACGTGGCATCCGTCATCGTCATCATGGGTTCCTCCAGCATGTCATGGCACACTGCTGCGGAACGCATGATCGCGCGTCGGGATGCCCCGCCCCGCCCCGGCGCCGATTACTGCTCGGCGGTGGCTTCGGCGGCCGGCTCGCTTTCGGCGGCCGGCTCGGCAGCGGCGGCGGTCGCCTCCGCTTCGGC
>NZ_JBELIE010000104.1:0-11909 GCF_042091075.1 Sphingomonas sp.
ACCAGCGCCAGCCCAGCTAGCGTCAGCGCGATCATCACCGCCAGCGCCCATTTGGTGCTCCAGCGGCTGTACAGCCACGCGGCGACGAACACCGTGGGGCAGGCGATCAGCGCGCTTTCCGCCAGCAGGCGGCTCGATACGCCGACCGAATAGCCCTTCGCCACCAGATCGGCGGGGAGCCACAGCAGCAGCCCGAAATTGACCAGCCCCCATGACAGCGCACACAGGCTCAACGCGGTTAGCTTGCCGTACAGAGCGGCACCGTGCAGCGGTGTCAGGGCGGGCATCGCGATCGCCGGAACCGGCATCCGGCGCGTCGCGGTGGCGCCGAAGCGGCGCATCACCGCCTCGGCCTCGGCGACGCGCCCGCGCGACAGCAGGAACTTGGCGGATTCGGGGATGAACGCGCCGAGCAACACCAGGGTCAACCCGGTCGGCAGGTTCGACAGCCACAGGATGCGCCAGCCGAACACTGGCTGCAACAGTGCCGAAAGCCCGCTCGCGGCGAAATAGCCACCGACCGCGCCCAGTCCGCCGACCAGCACGAGGCTCCAGCCGCGGTGGCGATTGGGCATCATCTCCGCCAGCAGCGCATAGGTGACCGGCAGCATGCCGCCTGCCGCCGCGCCCATCATGAAGCACATCGCGATATTCCAGGCGAGGCTGGGCATTGCGCCGCAGATCGAGGTGCCGACGAACATCACCGCCGACAGCAGGATCGACGCCTTCCGGCCGTAGATGTCGGCGATCCAGCCCCACAGCACCGACCCGGCCACCGTGCCGGCAAGCGCGAAGAAGGGCACCAGCGACACCGTTCGTTTCGGCACACCATATTCGGCGATCATGCCGGGCACGGTAAAGCCGAGCGACGCGGGTTTCATCACGTCGATCACCAGCGCGATGACCAGCACCGCCATCAGTCGCCAATGCGCCGGGGTAAGCGGCGCATCCTCCGGTGCGGCGACGATCAGATCGGCGGCGGCGGCGCGCTGTACCGCCAGGTCGCGCGGCAACAGGCCATAGGCTGCGACCAGCGTGCCCAGTACGATCAGCGCCATCCCGCCAAGCATCAGCGGGTCCATCGGCATGCCGACGAGCCGATAGTGCATCGCCCGCGCCATCGCGAACATCGGCAGGTGGGCAAGCACGCCCGCGGTGACGGCGGCGCTGCCCGCCGCGAAGGCCCATGCCGCCTGACGATCGGACAGCACCGTCCTCATGCGGGCGGGCTGGCGCCGGGCGCGTCTCGCGCGGGCATCGCGAAGGTTCGCGACAGGCCATGGTACAGTTTCTCGCGGCAGACCAATTGGCTGATCCCGTCGGCGATAAAGGCGGTGGCGAACATCGGCAGCATCAGGCCACGGCTCACCGTCGTTTCGGAAAGGATGATCACCGCGGTCAGCGGCGCACGAACCACGCCGGCGAAATAACCGACCATGCCCAGGATCACGATCGCCGAGGCGGGCGATCCGGGCAGCAAGGCGTGGAGCAGGTTACCGAGCCCGGCGCCGACCGCCAGCGACGGCGCGAAAATGCCGCCGGGGAGGCCGGCGACGGCGGTGGCGAGCGTCGCGACGAACTTCGCCGGGCCGAACCACAAGGGCGCATCCACCCCGGCGATCATCGCGCGCGCCGCGCCATAGCCGGTGCCCCATGTCATGCCGGTGGCGACCCCCAGCGCGCCGACGATGCCGCCGCACGCCGTGGCGAACCAGATCGGCTGCCGCTTGGTCCAGCGCGTGACGCGATGCGTGCCCGTCGCCAATGTCAGGACCAGTCGAGAGAATAGTCCACCCACGATGCCGCCGATCACCCCGGCCAATGGCACCGCCACCAGCGCGGAGACGAGCGGCATATGCGCGCCGATCAGGCCGAAATAGACATAGTCGCCCTGTACCGATTGCGCGACCATGCCCGCGATCACGATCGCGGCGATCACCAGCAACGTCACCTTCTGCTCATAGGCGGAGGCGAGTTCCTCGATCGCGAACAGCAACCCCGCGAGCGGCGTGTTGAAGGCCGCCGCCACGCCCGCCGCACCGCCCGCGATCAGCACCGCGCCGCGCAGTGGCACGCGCAGCAGCCGATGGCTCAGCCCCATCACCGCCGCGGCGATCTGCACCGTCGGCCCTTCGCGCCCCACCGATGCGCCGCCCAGCACCGCCACCAGGGTCAGCAGCGCCTTTCCGATCACGGTGCGCATCGACACCAGCGAACGGGTGCCGCGTTCGGGATCGGCCTGTGCCGCGATCACCTGCGGAATCCCCGAGCCGCGTGCCAGCGGCACGTATCGCCGTGTCAGCCACACCAGCCCGGCGAACAGCAACGGGGTCGTCACCAGCGGCGCCCAGGGATGGCGCGCCGCATAGCCGCCGAACACCTCGGCGGCGGCGTCGGCCGCGCGGGCGAAGATCGTCGCGGCCAGCCCGATCGCGACCGCCCCGGTCAGGATCGCCAGCCGCGTGCGGAACCGCACCGAGCGCGGTCCTTGTGCGCGCAGCAGCGCCCGGTAGCGTGCCGGTGTCCAGCGACGCGCGCCGCCGCGTGGCAGGGGAGTGTCAGACATGGGGCGGGCTTTTCCACGGATGACATCGTAACGCCAGCCCGACCCGCACCGACGGCGCTTTCCATGCGCCGCCCGGCTCCCCATGTTGGCGCGATGGACGAAGACCTGCAACGCCTGGGCCTGATCGACGAGGAAGATATCGCGCTCGACGAGGCCGCGCTGACGCTGGCGCGGCTGGATCATGGCGATGTCGATCTTGAACCGTATTTCGACATGCTCGACGCGATCGAGACCCGGCTGGATATCATCGGTGCCGATGCCGATACCGCGCTGGAGCGCGCCGACGCCCTTGCAGCGGTGCTGGGGGAGGAATTCGGCTTCGTCGGCGATCAATCGAGCTATGACGATCCCGCCAACGCCGATCTGATCGCGGTGCTCGATCGGCGGCGCGGCCTGCCGGTCAGCCTGTCGATCCTGTGGGTGGCGATGGCGCGCCGCCTGGGGTGGAGTGCCGACGTGCTCGACGTGCCGGGCCATGTGCTGGTGCTGCTCGGCGCCGAGGCGGCGCCGGTGATCGTCGATCCTTTCGCGGGCGGCGCGCGCGTCGATGCGGAGCGGCTGGCGGCGCTGGTGATGGCGCATGTCGGGGAGCGCAAGCCGGTGACACATGTGTCCGCGATGCCCAATCGCGCGATCCTGATCCGCTTGCTACAGAACCAGGCGTCGCGTGCCGAACAGGCCGGGAAGGGGCGCCGCGCGCTCGCGCTCTATGCCCGCATGACGGTGGTTGCGCCCACCTATCCGCATGTCTGGTGGGAAAGGGCGCGGCTGCAACTGGTCGACGCGGATGTCGCCGCCGCGCGCGGCAGCCTGGGCGCGGTGCTGGAAATCACGCGTGATGCGGCCTGGCGCCGCCGCGTCACAGAGGCGCTGGAGAAGCTTCCCACGGAGTGAGGTCACCCGGCGGTCGGTCGATCCGCCGGTGCGAACAGGCGATAGTGATCGCGCCAGGCCTGCACCTCCGGCGCGATCGCGGCGGGCGGTGGCGCACCCGACAGCACCGCTTCCGCCACCTCGCGGTCAGGATGCATCAGCATCTTCTCCTCGCCGTCGCTGAACCACACCGGCACCAACCCGTCGCACAGTGCGTCGAGCACGGCCGCCGCGATGCCGTTGCTGATCGCGTCGCTGCCCGGCAGCAACCGGACGGTCAACGACACCGCCTCGAAGCAATTTCGCGGCGCGCGCTCGAAGTTCAGTGAAACGAGCAGGCCGGAGCGATCGGGGCGGGCCTCCTCCGCCATCCCCGCCACCCGGCGCCACGCGCAGAACCACGTGCGGCAGATATCGGGCCGGATCGCGTGGATGGTGCAGCCCTGCGTGCCGAGATGCCGGCACGGCGTGTCTTCGGGCTTCCTGAAATCGGGCGAGTCGACCCGCAGCACGGTGCAGCATATCGTGCAGGCGCCGCACTCCCGCCCGGGAAGGACCGGCCCCAGCAACATGGTTTCGACATCGGCGTCGCGAATCATCCGCCCGTTCCTACACGCCCGCTACCCGTCCGACGACCACCGGGCCAATGGTCGTTCATTGGCCCGGACGGCAGCCGGGAACGCCATCATGGGCGCTAGGCGATCGTCGCGCTGTCGCCCGGTGGCGGTGCCATGTCACTGCGTTGCTGTCGGGCGGGCGGCAACCTGTCCGCCGCCGGCCCCAATCGGGCGAGCAGCGCGGAGCGGATCGGTTGCCAGAAGGCGGAAAGTGACAGCAGCGCCGACCCGATCACCAGCGCGGTCAGCCCGATCGACAGCTCGACCACGCCCGTGGTGCGGATTAGCGACGCCATGGCGTACAGGACATAGGCGAGGCTCGATACGAGCAGCGCCCGCCGATCGACGATCAGCGCGATCGCCGCGAAAGCGATGTAGAGCAGCAACACCAGCAGCGCCCGGCCCCATCCCAGATCGCCGCCGAACACCCCCAATAGCTGAAAGGTCGGATGCGCGATCAGCGGCGCGGCAAGGAGATGGAGCGAGAAGGCGACATCGGCACGTCGCGTTTCTCGCCGGGGATCCGAAAGATCCCAGCGCATCGCGTAGACGAAGACCGCTGCGCCCCCGAGCAGGACGAACAGCGACGTGGCGGATCGCGCGGCGGGGACGGCCCACAACAGCACCCCGGTGGACAGCGCGACCACCGCCGCTGCCCCGGCGGCGGGCGTGATCGGCACCTGGAAGCGGCGCCAATGCGCCCATGCCGCGACCGCTCCCGCGGCGGAGGCGAGCGTGAGCATGCCGGCCTGTTGCTGATCGCCGGTCGCCGGCCAGCGCGTCGCCAGGGCGATGGCGATCGTCGCCGTGACCCCGCCGACGAAGGAGATCAGCAGCACGATGCTGGGCAAGGCCATCCGGCGCCGGGCGGTGAAATACAATGCCAGCGCCCAGGACAGCGACGCGACCAGCAGCGCGCCGATCGCGCCGTTGATCAAGGTGCCGATCTGCGCCGCCGCGACCAGCAACAGCAGGATCGCGATCGTGACGAAAATGTCGTTGAAGCCGGTCAGGAAGCGGAAATGCTCCTCATCCACCGCCGGTGTCGCGCGTAGCGCCGCGACATGATCGCGAAACGCGGTAGCGACGGCGGCGGGCATCACACCGGCTTCGATCGCCTGATCTATGTCGCTTTCGCTATACATCGCATCCCCCGCATCACCCAGCGTAACGGTGGCGCCAGCGGCGGGCAACAAGCAAGGATGCCCGCAATGACCGCTCGGCGCGGCGCTCCTTCGATCGCCGCGCCGCCAGGCGGCGGTCAGCCGCCCTGGAGTTTCTTGCCGATCAGCATCGATTGCACGGCCCCGGATTCAGGAACGATCTCATCGGTGCGATCGGTGATCTCCGCCCAATGCGCGGCGACGCCCTCCGGGGACAGATCGTCGCCGGTCAACAGCTTGCCTTGCGTCAGCGTCACGTAACTGGCCTGGAACACGCCGGCGCCGGCGCCGACGATCTGGTTCGACGGCGCATCCTCGCTGACGAGATACAGTGCGGCGGGGACGACCTTTTCCGGTGCGAATGCCTGAAACAGCTGCTCGGGGAACAGATCCTCGGTCATCCGGGTGCCGGCGACCGGCGCGATCGTGTTGACCTTGATGTTGTTCTTCGCGCCCTCAAGATACAACGTCTTGGTCAGCCCGGCGAGACCCAGCTTCGCGGCGCCATAATTTGCCTGGCCGAAATTGCCGAACAGCCCGGTCGAGGATGCCGTCATCAGGATCCGGCCGTAATTCTGCTCGCGAAAGGTCTCCCAGCACGCCTTGGTGGCATTGGCCGATCCCAGCAGGTGGACGTTCACCACGAAGGCGAAATCCGCGGGCTCCATCTTGGCGAACGTCTTGTCGCGCAGCACGCCGGCATTGTTGATCAGGATATGGACGCCGCCCCACTTTTCCTTGGCCTTCGCGACCATCTCGACCATCTGGTCATATTCGGTGACGCTGCCGCCGTTCGCCATCGCGCTGCCGCCGGCCGCCTCGATCTCCTCGACCACCTTGCGCGCGGCGTCTGATGTGCCCTGGCCGGTGCGGTCGCCACCCAGATCGTTGACCACCACCTTCGCGCCACGCCGGGCAAGCTCCAGCGCATATTGGCGCCCCAATCCGCCGCCGGCGCCGGTGACGATGGCAACCCTGTCGTCGAAACGAATGGACATGGAAAAGGCGCTCCCTCCTGTTTGGATGAAGCGCCTTCCATACCTACCGTTCGAACAGGCGCAATGCCCGTTCGCTAAAGTCCGCCTGCGAGGGGCGGCTTAACGGCGCGACCGCTTCTTGCTTCGCGAACCGTGCGCATCGCTGGCCTGCATGCAGCCGTCATACTGACCCTTCTTGCAGATCGGGTAGCTCTCCTTCGGCGCGGGCGGCGGGAAGGCCTGCGATGGTGAGGGCGCCGGCTGGAAACGGACGGTCGCCCCCGGAGCGGGCGTGCCGGACATCGCCGGCGTCGACGGCTCATAGCCGCCCGCCGTCATCGTGCCGTTCCCGGCCGGGGTCGGCGATGCCATGGTCGCATCGCCGGTGCTCTGCGGGGGCATCGGCTGCGGCTGCTGCTGGGGCATCGTGCCGCTGGTGGTATCAGGCGTGCCGGTCTGCGTTCCCATGTCGGTGGCCGGCGGCGCGGCCGGATCGGTCTGGGGAGTCATCGTGTCGGTGGCGGCCGGGGGCATGGTTTGCCCGGCGTCCTGCGCCGTCGCCATTGTCGGGAGCGCGAGGGCAGCAACCGCCGCAAGAAGCATTATCTTCATTCTATCTCTCCTGCCGTAGTTCGGTCAGAGTGCGTTATCGTTACGCAGTCGGCCCAACGTTCCGGGAAGGAGAAAGGCTCCCGCCCCCCTGCAATGTTGCGGCTGGCAAATTACAGGTGACGGGAATCTCTCGAAATTTGTTGTCTGTGCGCTCAATGCCCGGTGTCGAGCGCATAACCGGCGGAGCGAACCGTGCGGATGATGTCGGGGCGGCCGCCTTCATTGATCGCCTTGCGCAGCCGGCGGATATGGACGTCAACGGTGCGGCTCTCGATATCGCTGTCATGCCCCCAGACGCTGTCGAGCAGCCGCTCGCGCGAGAAGACATGGCCCGGGTGTTCGAGGAAATGCTTGAGCAGGCGGAACTCGGTCGGCCCCAGCGCGACCACCTCGCCGCCGCGGCGCACCTTGTGTCCGACGGTATCCATTTCCAGATCGGCATAGGTGAGTTGCTCACCCGCCAGCGCCGGGCGGACGCGCCGCAGCACCGCGCCGACACGCGCCACCAGTTCACGCGGGGAAAACGGCTTGGTGACATAATCGTCCGCGCCGGTTTCCAGTCCGCGCACGCGATCTTCCTCCTCGCCGCGCGCGGTCAGCATGATGATCGGCACATTCTGCGTCTCGGGCGCGCGACGCAGGCGGCGGCAGACCTCGATCCCGGAAATGCCTTCGACCATCCAGTCGAGCAGCACGATGTCGGGCGGGGTCTCCTTCGCCATCAGCAAGGCTTCCTCGCCGTCGATCGTGTGCTGCACATCGAAATGTTCGCGGGTGAAATGCCACACGAGCAATTCGGCCAAGCTGGAGTCATCCTCCACCAGCAGCATGCGGGCCTTGGCCATTAGTCGGTTCCCCTTTCCCGTTCGACCAGCCGCGTTCCCGTCGCGGCAAAATATACCATCTCCGCGACATTGGTCGCGTGATCCCCGATTCGTTCGAGGTTCTTGGCAATGAACAGCAGATGCGCGCACTGGCTGATCGTCTTCGGATTCTCGACCATATAGGTCACCAGCGTGCGGAAGATGCTGTCATAGAAATCGTCGAGCGCGTCGTCGCGCTCGCACACGCCCACCGCGGCCTCGGGATCGCGCGCGGCAAAGGCGTCGAGCACGTCACGGACCATTTCCGCGGCCATCCGCGCCATCGCCGGCAGCATCGACACCGGCTCGATGCGATGCTCGCTTTCGATCTGCGGCACGCGCTTGGCGATGTTCTTGGCATAATCGCCGATCCGTTCGACCACGCCCGCGATCTTCAGCGCGGCGACCACCTCGCGCAGGTCGTCCGCCATCGGCGCGCGCAGCGCGATGATGCGCACGGCGGTGCGCTCCACCTCGGTTTCCAGCACGTCGATCTTCTTGTCGTCCAGCCGGATATCGTTCGCGAAGTCGGTGTCGCCGCGCTGCAGCGCCACCATCGACTGCGCGATCGCCCGCTCCGCCAGCCCGCCCATTTGCGAGATCAGCCCGCGCAACTGGCCGATGTCCTGATCGAACGCCTTTACGGTATGTTCCTGGCTGTTCGCCATCGCCGTCATTCCCTCCGCCGGATCAGCCGTAACGTCCGGTTATATAATCTTTCGTCCGTTCCTCGCGCGGGTTGGTGAAGATGTCGGACGTATCGCCATATTCGACCAGCTGGCCGAGATGGAAGAAGGCGGTGCGCTGGCTGACGCGCGCCGCCTGCTGCATGTTGTGGGTGACGATCACGATCGCGTAGCGGCCGCGCAATTCGTGGATCAGTTCCTCGATCCGCGCGGTGGCGATGGGGTCCAGCGCGCTGCACGGTTCGTCCATCAGGATCACTTCGGGATCGACCGCGATCGCGCGCGCGATGCACAAGCGCTGTTGCTGGCCCCCCGACAGCGCCGTGCCCGAATCGTGCAGCCGGTCCTTCACCTCGTTCCACAGCCCGGCGCGCGTCAGCGAGCGTTCGACGATCTGCGCCAGATCCGCCTTCGACCGCGCCAGTCCGTGGATACGGGGGCCGTAGGCGACATTCTCGAAGATCGATTTGGGGAAGGGGTTCGGTTTCTGGAACACCATCCCGACGCGCGCGCGAAGCTGCACCACGTCCATCGCCTTGGCATAGATATCCTCGCCGTCCAGCCGGATCTCACCGTCGACGCGCGCGGTGGCGATCGTGTCGTTCATGCGGTTCAGCGTGCGCAGGAATGTCGACTTGCCGCATCCCGACGGGCCGATGAAGGCGGTGACGTCCTGTTGCCATACGTCGATCGAGACGTCGCGGATCGCCTGCTTCTCACCGTAGAAGACGTTGACCCGTTCGGCGGTCATCTTGGGGGGGGAGTTGCTCATTACCAGCGGGTCTCGAAGCGGTTGCGGAGGTAGATCGCGATGCCGTTCATCGCCAGCAGGAAGAACAGCAGCACGATGATCGCGGCGGAGGTCTTCTCGACGAAGCCGGTCGCCACCTCGTCGGACCACAGGAAGATCTGCACCGGCAGCGCGGTGGCGGGATCGGTCAGCCGGTCGGGCGGGGCGGCGATGAAGGCGCGCATGCCGATCATCAGCAGCGGCGCGGTTTCGCCGAGCGCGCGCGCCATGCCGATGATCGTGCCGGTCAGGATGCCCGGCATCGCCAGCGGCAGGACGTGATGGAACACCACCTGGATCGGGGAGGCGCCCAGCCCGCGTGCCGCATCGCGGATCGACGGTGGCACGCCCCGGATGGCGTTGCGGCCCGCGATCACGATCACCGGCATCGTCATCAACGCCAGCGTCAGCCCGCCGACCACCGCCGCTGACCGGGGCATGTGAAAGGTGTTGAGGAACACCGCGAGCCCCAGCAGGCCGAAAATGATCGAGGGCACCGCCGCCAGATTGTTGATCGATACCTCGATCAAATCGGTCCAGCGGTTTCGCGGCGCATATTCCTCCAGATACAGCGCGGACAGCACGCCGATCGGAAACGCCAGCCCGAGCGTCACCAGCATCGTGAACAGCGACCCCTTCAGCGCGCCCCAGATGCCCGCCCGGGTGGGATCGGTCGCATCCGCGCCGGTGAAGAAGCTCCTGTTCAGCCCCTTCGACAGGCGTGGTTGCAACGCGCGCACGATCGCCTCCGTTTCCGGCGTGCCGTCACCCTTCGCCGCGACGTCGATATCGGTCGCGACGGGGACGTCGATCGTGGCGCGCCGGTGCAGCAGCGAGGGATCGCGCTTCACGGCGTCCCGCACCGTCAGCCACGCGCCGTCCGACAGCAGGGCCGCGCCGCCCTGTGCGGGGAAAGCGGCATTGGCGGCGCTGTCCACCGCGCCTTCCAGCCCGGCCCCCGCCAGCGCGAGATCGGCGCGCGCACCCGCCAGTCGCGCGGGCGCCACGTCGATGTTCGCGGCGCGCAGGTCGATCGGCAGCGCCACGCGCGTCTCGAAGAAGCCGCCCGCGCCCTGCGCGATCATCGTGGCCAGCAGGAAGATGAGGAAGGCCGCCGACAGGAACACCGCGCCCAGCCCGAGCAGCCGGAAGCGTTGCTCCGCGCCATAGCGCTGCCGAATCCGCCGCTGCATCGCCGCGGAGGACCAATCGGTTGGCCGTTCTGGCGTGCGCGCGTCAGTCATAGGCTTCCCGGTAGCGGCGCACCACGATCAGCGCGATGATGTTGAGCAACAGCGTGATGACGAACAGCGTCAGCCCCAGTGCGAAGGCGGCGAGCGTCTTGGCCGAATCGAATTCCGCCTCGCCGGTCAGCAGATCGACGATCTGCTTCGTCACCGTGGTGGTGCTGGCAAAGGGATTGAGCGTCAGCGTGGCGACGCCCGAGGCCGCCATGACGACGATCATCGTCTCGCCGATCGCGCGGCTCACCGCGAGCAGCACGCCGCCGACCACGCCGGGCAGGGCGGCGGGCACCAGCACCTTCCTGATCGTTTCCGATGGCGTCGCGCCCATCGCCAGGCTGCCGTCCCGCATCGCATTGGGCACCGCCGTCAGCGAATCGTCCGCCATCGAGGAAACGAACGGGATGATCATCACCCCCATCACGACCCCGGCCGCCAGCGCGCTTTCCGAACTCGCCCAGCGGAAGCCGATCGCCACCCCCAGATCGCGCACCGCCGGCGCGACCGTCAACGCCGCGAAATAGCCATAGACGACAGTCGGTACGCCGGCGAGCACCTCCAGCAGCGGCTTCATCCAGCGGCGCGTGGTGTGGCGGGCATATTGCGTCAGATAGATCGCGCTCATCAAACCGAGCGGGATAGCGACCGCCATCGCGATCACCGCGCCGATGAAGAATGTGCCCCAGAACAGCGGCACCGCCCCCAGGCTGGCGCCCGGATCGCGGTTGTCGATCACCTGCGGGCTCCAGTGCGTACCGAACAGGAAGTCGGTGATCGGTACGATACGGAAGAAGCGCGCGCTTTCGAACAACAGGCTGGCAACGATCCCGATCGTCGTCAGGATCGCGATCAGCGACGCCGCGAGCAGCAATCCCATCACGACACGTTCCACCTGCGTCCGCGCCGAGAAGGCCGGGCGGACCCGCAGGAACGCCAGCGCCCCGCCAGCGAACGCCAGCAGCAGCGCGACCGCGGTGGCGATCCAGTCGTACCGCGATTGCGCCGCGGCATAGGCGGGCGCCAGCACCTCGGACAGCGGGTGGAACGCGCCGTAGCTGCTTCCCTCCGCCAGGTGTCGCGCCTCCGACAGGACTGCGGCGCGGTCAAAGCCGGGCGGCGGCAATGACGCGGCGGCGGGCACTTTCAGCACCGCTTCGGTCACCAGCGCCGGCGCGGTGAAATGCCATATCGCGAGGAAAATCACCGGCGGTAGCAGCGTGCACATCGCGACATACCAGCCGTGATGCTGTGGCAGCGAGCTGAACCGCCGCGTCGTCGCCGCGCGAAACCGATGCGCGCGGGCGCGGGCGGTGATCCAGCCGATCAGCGACAGCGCGACGATGACGAACATTAGCGCGAGCGACGACATCAGCGCAGCTCCCGTGGGTCGAGCGGGATTTCCTTGGCGATGATCGCCGCCGATCGCCGTTGCACCGCCGCCGGTGCAGCGATCAAGCCGCGCTTGACCAGCGGCCCGTCGCGGCCCCAGGTCTGCGCATATTGGCGCAGGAACTGGCG
>NZ_JBELIE010000105.1:0-11837 GCF_042091075.1 Sphingomonas sp.
TCGTGGAGATTGACGGTGACGAGATGACCCGGATCATCTGGGAATGGATCCGCGAGCGCCTGATCAAGTCCTATCTCGACATCGACCTCGATTATTACGACCTCGGCATGGAGCATCGGGACGCCACCGACGATCAGGTGACGGTCGACAGCGCCAAGGCGATCCAGAAGTATGGCGTCGGCGTGAAGTGCGCCACGATCACCCCGGACGAGGCGCGCGTCGAGGAGTTCAAGCTCAAGAAAATGTGGAAGTCGCCGAACGGCACGATCCGCAACATCCTGGGCGGTGTCGTGTTCCGCGAGCCGATCGTGATCCGCAACGTGCCCCGTCTGATCCCCGGCTGGACCCACCCGATCGTGGTCGGCCGCCACGCCTTCGGCGATCAGTACAAGGCGACCGACTTCAAGGTGCCGGGTGCCGGCCGCCTGACGATGAAGTGGCAGGGCGAGAACGGCGACACGATCGAGGAGGAGGTGTTCAACTTCCCCGGCGCCGGTGTCGCGATGGGCATGTACAATCTCGACGAGTCGATCCGCGATTTCGCGCGGGCGTCGATGAACTATGGCCTTGGGCGCAACTGGCCGGTCTATCTGTCGACCAAGAACACGATCCTGAAGGCCTATGACGGTCGCTTCAAGGATATCTTCGCCGAAGTCTTCGAGGCCGAATTCAAGGATCAGTTCCAGGCCGCCGGCATCGTCTACGAACACCGCCTGATCGACGACATGGTCGCCAGCGCGCTGAAGTGGAACGGCGAGTTCGTCTGGGCCTGCAAGAATTACGACGGTGACGTGCAGTCGGATCAGGTGGCGCAGGGCTTCGGCTCGCTGGGCCTGATGACCTCGGTGTTGATGTCCCCGGATGGCAAGACGATCGAGGCGGAGGCGGCGCACGGCACCGTGACCCGCCACTATCGCCAGCACCAGCAGGGCAAGGCGACGTCGACCAACCCGATCGCGTCGATCTTCGCCTGGACCGGTGGCCTGAAATATCGTGGCAAGTTCGACGGCACACCGGACGTGACCCGCTTCGCCGAGACGCTGGAGCAGGTCTGCATCGAAACGGTCGAAAAGGGAGACATGACCAAGGATCTCGCGATCCTGATCGGGCCCGACCAGAAGTGGATGACGACCGAGCAATTCTTCGAGGCGGTGCGCGTCAACCTCGAGAACAAGATGGCGAACTGGGCGTAACGCCCCGCTGGCGTGGGGTGGTGCCGGAAGGCTTCCGGCGCCACCCGGTTTGTGGTTCCACCACCACGTCCCTATAGAAGCCCGATGCCCGTCACCGCCAAGATCTGCGGCCTGTCCGATGCCGCGACGCTCGATGCCGCCGTGGCCGGTGGGGCGAGCCATATCGGGTTCGTCTTCTTTCCCCCCTCACCGCGCTGCGTCGGCTTCGATCAGGTGGCGGCCCTCGCGGCACGCATGCCCGACGATGTCCGCCGGGTCGGCGTGTTCGTCGATCCTATCGACGAGTGGCTCGATACCGCGATCGCCGCCGGGCGCCTTGACGTGATCCAGGTACACAAGACCGCACCGGCCCGTATCACGGCGCTGCGCGAGCGGTATCGTATCGACATCTGGGCGGCGATCGCGGTGAAGACACGCGCCGATCTCGCCACCGCGTCCGCTTATGCCGGGGCGGCCGATCGCATCCTGTATGACGCCAAGACGCCCGAGGGCGCCGCGCTTCCCGGCGGAATGGGGGTTCGCTTCGACTGGCGGCTGCTCGACGGTTTTCGGCACCCGCTGCCCTGGGCGCTGTCCGGCGGTCTTGATGCCGCCAACGTCGCGGAGGCCGTCGCGCGCACCGGGGCGACGCTGGTGGATGCATCCTCCGGCATCGAACGCGCGCCGGGCGTCAAGGACGTGGACAAGATCGCCACCTTCCTGCAACGGGTCGCCGCACTATGAACGTTCCCAACTCCTTCCGCGCCCAGCCCGATGAGCGCGGCCATTTCGGTGACTATGGCGGCCGCTATGTCGCCGAGACGCTGATGCCGCTGATTCTCGATCTGGAGCGTGAGTATCGCGCCGCAAAGGAGGATCCCGCCTTCGCCCGGCAATTCGAGGAGCTGTTGCGCGATTATGCCGGCCGCCCGTCGCCGCTCTATTTCGCCGAGCGGCTGACCGATGCACTGCGCGACGGTGCACCCGCCGGCAAGGGCGCGCAGATCTGGTTCAAGCGTGACGAGCTGAACCATACCGGCTCGCACAAGATCAACAACACGATCGGCCAGATCCTGCTCGCGATCCGCATGGGCAAGACGCGCATCATCGCCGAAACCGGTGCGGGATCGCACGGTGTCGCGACCGCGACGGTGTGCGCGCGCTTCGATCTGCCCTGCGTGATCTACATGGGCGCAAAGGATATCGAGCGGCAGCAACCGAACGTCTTCCGCATGAAGTTGCTGGGCGCGGAAGTGCGACCGGTGACGTCCGGCGCGCAGACGCTGAAGGACGCGATGAACGAGGGGCTGCGTGACTGGGTCGCGAACGTGGCCGATACCTTCTACCTGATCGGCACCGCCGCCGGGCCACATCCCTATCCCGAAATGGTGCGCGACTTTCAGAGCGTGATCGGACGCGAGGCGCGGGCGCAAATGCTTGACCGTATCGGCCGCCTGCCCGACCTGCTGGTCGCGGCGATCGGGGGCGGCTCGAACGCGATCGGTCTCTTCCATCCATTCCTCGACGATCCATCGGTGCGCATGCTCGGGGTCGAGGCGGCGGGCGAAGGGCTGAACAAGAAGCACGCCGCCAGCCTGTCGGGCGGGTCGCCCGGGGTGCTGCACGGCAACAAAACCTATCTGCTGCAAGACGATGACGGACAGATCGCGGAGGCGCACTCGATCTCCGCCGGGCTCGATTATCCGGGCATCGGGCCGGAGCACGTCTGGCTGAAGGAACAGGGCCGCGTCGACTATACCTCGGCGACCGATCGCGAGGCGCTCGATGCCTTCCAGCTGCTCGCGCGGACCGAGGGTATCCTGCCCGCGCTGGAGCCGAGCCACGGCCTGGCCGCCGCCGCCCGGGTGGCGCGCACGATGGATCGCGACGCGATCATCCTCGCCAATTTGTGCGGACGCGGCGACAAGGACATGACGACCGTCGCCGACGCGCTGGGGGTGGCGATATGACCGCAGGCCTTGCGGAGGGTGTCGGCCGGACACGCCTCGCCGCCGCTTTCGCCAAGGGCCGCCCCGCGTTGGTGTGTTTCATCACCGCCGGCGATCCCGATGTGACGGCCACCCCGGCGATCCTCGACGCGCTTGTTGCCGGGGGCGCCGACGTGATCGAGCTGGGCATGCCGTTCACCGACCCGATGGCGGACGGCCCCGCGATCCAGGCGGCGAACATCCGCAGCCTGTCCGCCGGCACGACGACCCCGGATATCCTGCGCATCGCCGCCGACTTCCGCGCGCGCCACCCCGATGTACCCTTGGTGCTGATGGGTTATGCCAATCCGATGCTGCGACGCGGGGCGGCATGGTTCGCGCAGGAGGCCGGTCGCGCCGGGGTGGACGGAATCATCTGTGTCGATATCCCGCCCGAAGAGGACGACGCACTGGGGCCGGCACTCCGCGAGGCGGGCATCGATCCCATCCGGCTGGCGACGCCGACCACCGATGCCGCCCGCCTGGGCGAGGTGCTGTCGAAGGCGAGCGGCTTCATCTATTATGTCTCGGTCGCGGGCATCACCGGCAAGCAGCAGGCGATGCAATCCTCGATCGAGGAAGCGGTCGCCCGGCTGAAAGCGGCGACCGAGCTGCCGATCGCGGTGGGCTTCGGCGTCCGCACGCCCGAACAGGCGCGCGGCATCGGGGCGGTCGCCGATGGCGTGGTCGTAGGCTCCGCGATCGTGGAGATCGTCGCGCGCCACGGTGCCGCCGCCGCCGCGCCGGTCACCGCTTATGTCCAGTCCCTGTCGGCGGCGCTCGCCGATGCACGAAAGCAACCCGCATGAGTTGGCTCAGCAACGTCCGCAACGCGCTGTCCGGGATCGTCCCCGGTGCCAAGGCCCAGACCCCCGACAATCTGTGGCACAAGTGCAAGGGTTGCGGGACGATGGTGTTCACCAAGGAGCTGGAGGAGAACCTCCACGTCTGCCCGACGTGCGACCATCATGAGCGGATCGGCCCGAAGGAGCGCTTTGCCTATCTCTTCGATCCCGGCAGTGCGGAGGTGCTGTCACCGCCGCGCGCCACCGAGGATCCGCTGAAATTCCGCGATTCGAAGCGTTACGCCGATCGGCTGAAGGCAGCCCGGACCAGCACCGGCGAGCAGGATGCGTTCGTCAACGCGCGCGGCACGATCGACGGGCAACGTGTCGTCATCGGGGTGCAGGACTTCGCCTTCATGGGCGGCTCGATGGGCCAGGCGGTGGGCGAGGCGTTCATCCAGGGCGTGGAGACCGCGATCCGCGACAAGGCCCCGTTCGTGGTCTTCACCGCATCGGGCGGTGCGCGGATGCAGGAAGGCATTCTCAGCCTGATGCAGATGCCGCGCAGCACCGTCGCGATCCAGATGCTGCACGACGCCGGCCTGCCTTATATCGTGGTGCTGACGGACCCCACGTCCGGCGGCGTGATGGCGGCCTATGCGATGCTGGGCGATGTGCAGATCGCCGAACCCAAGGCGACGCTGGCCTTTACCGGGCGGCGGGTGATCGAGAACACGATCCGCGAAAAACTGCCCGAGGATTTCCAGACCAGCGAATATTATCTGGAGCATGGCATGATCGACATGGTCGTGCATCGCCGCGATCTGCGCGCACGCCTGGCGACGGTGATCGGCTATCTGTGCGGCGAGCGGAAGGCGGCCTGACGCGCGACGAAAGGCGCCACGGTGCCGGATCACGCCACTTCCTCTCATCGCGGGGTACAAGCGCAGCTTGACCGCCTTTGGTCGCTCTCGCCCGGCGCGGATGTCCTGGGGCTCGACCGGATCACCCGGCTGCTCGCGCGGCTGGGCGATCCGCACCTTCGGCTGCCGCCGGTGTTTCATGTCGCCGGCACGAATGGCAAGGGCTCGACCTGCGCCTATCTGCGCGCGGTGCTGGAGGCGGCGGGCTATCGCGTCCACGGCTATACCAGCCCGCATCTGGTGCGCTTCAACGAACGTATCCGCCTGGCCGGACGGTTGATCGATGACGAGGCACTGGCGACGGTACTGAGCGAGGTGCTGGATCGCGGGGGCGATATCGGCGCGAGCTTCTTCGAAGTCACCACCGCCGCCGCGTTTCTCGCCTTCGCGCAGGTGCCGGCCGATGCCTGTGTGATCGAGGTCGGCCTGGGCGGACGGCTGGATGCCACCAATGTCGTGCGCGATCCGGTCGCCGGCGGGATCGCGGCGCTGGGGATCGATCACCAGTCGTTCCTGGGCGATACGATCGAGCAGATCGCGGCCGAAAAGGCCGGCATCGCCAAACCCGGCATGCCGCTGCTGACGATGCGATATACGCCACCCGTCCGGGAGGTGGTGGCCTCGGTCGCGCATGCCGCCGGCGCGACGTGGATCGAATCGGGGCGCGACTGGCGCTTCGCGGTGGACGGCGACGCGATCCGCTACAGCGATGCCGCCGGAGACCTGCGTCTTCCCTTCCCCGCCCTGCCCGGCGCGCATCAGGCGGACAATTACGCCCTGGCGGTCGCGATGCTGCGCCATCAGCGGACGATGGCGATATCCCACGACGCACTGGGCCTCGCGGCGCATCGCGCGCGTTGGCCGGCACGGCTCCAGCGGCTCGGACAAGGCCCGTTGGTGACGCCGCTCGGCGGGGTGCCGGTCTGGCTCGATGGCGGGCACAACGCCTCTGCCGGCGCGGCGATCGGCGCGGCGTTGGGCGGCCTCATCGATGAGAGACCGCGCCCGCTGACCGTCGTGCTCGGGATGCTGGCGAACAAGGATCCCGCGGGGTTTCTGACACCTTTCTCCGATCGGATCGGGCGGCTGATCGCGCTGCCGGTGCCCGGGCATGCGCATCACGCGCCGGAGGCACTCGCCGCGCTGGCGCGATCGCTCGGCATACCGGAAGCCGTCACGGCGACCGATATCCGTGCGGCGATGGCGATGAGCGCCTCCCGTGGCCCGCAGGCGGTGCTGATCGCGGGTTCGCTTTATTTGGCGGGCGACACGCTGGCCGCGAACGACGAACTGCCCGACTGACCCTTGCCAGCGCCGGGGAAGCCTCGGGCGGCCCTGCTAAACTGGCAGACGTTCCGGGAACTGGCGCCGCTGGCCATCTTCCATCTGGCGGGCCTATAAGCGACACTGACGCCGCGCATGACCGCGACCGGTCCTTCACGCCGGCGAGCGGAGGGTGGCATGGTGGCGCGGATCGACAAGCGGGTTGATCGTCGGCGGATCGCGGCGACTGTCGTACCCGTCATCATCGTTTCACTGGCCGGGGTCGCGGTACGAACCCCGCTGGCATCGGCCTACCCGCTTGCTGCGCTGTTGCTGTTCCTCTGGATCGTCGCCGACACGCTGACGCTTGCGCTGGTCGCGCGGTCGTCAGGCCGCCCGGAACGAAGTGCCGTTCTGGGTGCGCTGGCCGGAGCGAGCGTGACGGTCTGGCTGGGATCGCCAGCGGCGATACGAAGCGCCCTTCGGGAAACGCCGATCGTCGCGCTGATGATGGGGGCCGCCGTTCTGGGCCATGTCGCCTGGGCCACGGTAAGGGCAAGACGCGCGTTGACCGGCCGTGGCGAGGATCGTCGAGCGCAGTGGGTGTCCGCCGCATCGGCGTTCCTTCCGCCCGCGCTGGTCCGGCTGGCTGTCGCAGAGCTTACCGTGATCCATATGGCCGTGTTCCGCTGGGGAGGGCCGGCCGATGTGCCGACGAACGCCCGCGCATTCGCCTACCATCGACATCTTACGCCAATGTGCGTCACGCTGCTGATCCTGTCCGGGATAGAGATGACGGTCTACCATCTGCTGCTGGGACATTGGAGCCGCACCGCAGCCATCGCCATGTTCATCCTCAGCGATGTGGGGTTCGTGTATCTGCTTGGCCTGATCAAGTCGTTTCGGTTCAGGCCGGTGTTGCTGATGCCTGATGGCATCCGCGTTCGGGCGGGCTTTCTGATCGACGAATTCATTCCCATCGACGCGATCTCGACGATCGACGGGGATTTCGGCGGCGAAGAGGTGCGCGACCCGGCTACCCTCAACGCGGCGCTGCTCGCCTGGCCCAACATCATGGTGCGTTTGAACCGTCCGCTGCATCGCCGCTCGCTTCTCGGCAAACGCACCCCGGCCGTTCGCGTCGCCTTTCGCCTGGACGATCCCGCATCGTTCACCCGGTTGCTTCTCTGGCGACTGGGCCAGCGATCCTAGCCCCGGAGCCATCGCTATTTCTGCGATTGACTTGCAATAGCGAAGCAACGATCCTCCTGTTGACCACGAGGAGTCGATCGTTCCATGACCCACCCCGCCACTCACACCACCCACAACGCCCTGCCGTACACGCTGCCCGATTGTCAGAACGCGCGCGTCCTGCTGTTCGCGATCCGGCGGATGGGTGCGCATGGATTGACGGACGCGCGGGCGGCGCATGTGATGTTCACCGCCTTCGGAGAGGCGTTCCGCCGCCCGCTGACGCTGTTACGCGGCCTGATGGCGGATATGGCGGCGCACGCGGTGCAGCCGATCGCGATCGCACCATGCTGCTGCCCCCGCATGACCCCGTCGGAGCGCAGCTTGTTGGAGATCATTGCCCGCGTCGAGACTCGCGGTGACAGCGCGCATTTCCTGATGAGGGATCTGCTCGGTCAGCGCCATGTCGAAGGCGTGCTGGCGACCGCGGCTGCGGTCGCCGCCGCCTTCGCCGACGAGGGACGACCGGTCACCGCCTGACGCGCTTCGTCATCCCCGGGCCTAGGGCGATACGCCGTCGCGCGCGTCGCCCGGCCCCTCGGTGCCCGCCGTTCCGACCGAGCGATCGACCAGCCCGGACCGGCTCATCCACCAGAACAGCAGGACCCCCGGCAGGGCGATCACCGTCGTCAGGATGTAGAAATTGACGAAGCCGACCGACTCCACCAGCGCACCCGCGGTCGCGCCGGTCAGGATCCGCCCCACGACGCTCGCTGCGGCGGAGATCAGCGCATATTGCGCCGCCGTGAAGCGCAGATCGCACAGAGCGGAGAAATAGGCGACGATCGTCACCCCGCCGATGCCCGAGGCGATATTCTCGAACAGCATCGCGGCCGCCAGGCCGCTGTTGGAGTGGCCCGCGGCGGCCAGCAGGGCGAACGCCGCGTTCGACGCCGCCATCAGGATAAGGCTGAGCAGCACCGACTTTTTCAGGCCCAACCGCGCATAAAGAGCCCCGCCGATGAAAATACCGATCAGGAACGCCCAGAATCCGATGCCGACATCGTAGAGCGCGATCTCGTCATTGCTGTACTTCATGTCGTCGAGCAGCAGCCGCAGCACGAGCTGCCCCAGGGTGTCGCCAATCTTGTGGATCAGGATGAACAGCAGGATCACCGACGCGCCGGGGCGTTGAAAGAATTCGACGAACGGCCGCCAGATCACCGCGACCGCCTCCCCGATACGCCGCCGCTCGCCCGGTTCGCGATAACGGCGCGGCTCGCCCAGCGTCAGCCCGGCGAGGATCGCTGGCAGCGCGAGCAACGCGCAGGCGAGGTACGCCCAGGTCCAGCCGTGCCGCGCCGCCACGATCAACGCGAGCGCCCCCGCCCCCGCTGACCCGATCCGCCAGCCATATTGGCTCATCCCCGATCCGACGCCAAGCTGCCGTGGTTCGAGTATCTCGATGCGATAGGCATCGATGACGATATCGAACGTCGATCCCGCCACCCCGACGAGGATCGCGGCGGTCGCGGTCGCGGCGATGCTGGCGGTCGGGTCCACCAGCGCCAGGTTGGTGACCGCCGCCATCACCAGCACACCAGTGAACAACAGCCACGACACGCGCTGCCCCAGCCGGCCGATTACCGGCAGCCGCACGCCGTCGACCATCCACGCCCACAGAAATTTCAGATTGTAGACCAGGAAGGCGAGGCTGAACGCGGTGACCGTCTTCTTGTCGATGCCGCTCTGCGCGAGCCGCGTCGTCAGCGTCGCTGCGATCATCGAATAGGGAAAACCCGACGAGATACCCAGCGCGAAGGCCGCCAGCGGGCCGCGTTCGACATAAGGGCGCACGCCGTCCCACCACGTCCGGCTCGACACGCCCGATTCCATCACCGCCAACCACTTGCTCCCGCCAGATGAACCGGCGACACTATCGACAAAAGACGGAGAGGAAAGCCATGAACTCACCGGAAGGCTCGCTGGCGCCGACCGACGGTCAGCTCGCATTGGCACGTTTGCTGGCGGAGGGCGGACGTCGCCGCGACGTCGGCGTGACGCATGTCGATGCCGCCGCCTATACCGATCCGGCGCGGCATCGCGCGGAACAGGAACGGATCTTCACCCGCGTACCGCTGGTCATCGCGCCATCGGCGCTACTGCCCGAGCCCAATATGGCGGTTCCCCATGATGGCTTTGGCAAGCCGCTGCTGATCACCCGCGACAAGGCGGGGGACGCGCATGTTTTCCTCAACGTCTGCAAACATCGCGGCACGCGCCTGGTGGAAGGTGCCGAGCAGGTTTGCGCGCCCCGGTTGGTCTGCCCCTATCATGCATGGAGCTATGCGCTCGATGGCCGGCTGATCGGCCTGCCGCGACGCGACGCCTTCCCCGATCTCGACACCGCGGAATTCGCGCTGACCCGCTTGCCAACCCGCGAGGCGGGCGGGCTGATCTGGTTCAGCTTCGACGAGCGGGCGGATTTCGCGGAAGCGGATGCGCTGGGGCTGGATTTCGACGCATTCGGCCTCGGCCATATGCATCTGTTCAAGCGCAAGACGCATCGGGTGGAGGCCAATTGGAAGCTCATCATGGACGCTTTCCTCGAAAGCTATCACGTCCTGCGGCTTCATGCCGGAACGATCGGCCCCTTCTTCAAGGACGGTGTCGCGAGCGCGGATACGATCGGCCCGCATCAGCGCTCGGCGGTCGGCCGTGACGTTGATGACGCCGCGGTGCGGGCGGCCGACTGGCCCACGCTGCGATCGGCGATCACCTACACCTATCAGATGTTCCCGGGCACGGTGTTGATTGTCAGCCCGGATTACGTGAACCTGATGGTGATGATGCCGCAAGCGCATGACCGCGTGCTGGTGGAGGATTTCATGCTGATCCCCGAACCGCCCGTGACCGAAAAGGCGCAGCGTCACTGGGAAAAGAGCTGGAACCTGCTCGATGGCGGGGTCTTCGCCGGCGAGGATTTTCGCGCGGCCGCCTTGGGGCAGCAGGGGCTGTCTTCAGGGGCGATGGAGCGAGTCACGCTGGGGACGCTCGAAGCCGGCATCCGTCAGTTCCACGACCAGGTCGAGGCGCGGCTGTAGCCGGTCGCCACGATCGGTGCGCGACCTCACTTGGTCGCGAACAGACGAAATCCGTTGGGGACACGCCGGGGCGGTTTGCCTTCGATCGTCTGCTCCACCGCGATGATCGCGTTGAGCAGGTCACGCTGCGCATAGGGCTTGGCGAGACATCCGATCGCCAGCGCCTGCGCCTCCGGTGGGCAGGCACTCGTCACGAACAACACCGGAATCTTGCGCTCTCCCGCCGCGCGCGCGACGTCCGTTCCGTCGCCGTCGGCGAGGTTGACGTCGACCAGGATCAGGTCGATCGCCTCGCCGTTGCGGATCACCGCCGCCGCGTCCGCGACGCGATCGACCGTCGCCACGACGCTATAGCCCTGGTCCTTCAGCAGATGTTCGGTATCGAACGCCACCAGCGGTTCGTCCTCGACCACCAGTAACCGCTCAATCAGCCGCTGCTTCCGCCCGAACATCATAGGTGTTTGACTCTCGTTTCGGCATGATAACGCCCTGCGCGCGGTTCGGTCGCAAATATTTCCTCACCTGCGCTGCATCATCGGCTAAACGGCCGCGATGGCCGAAGAACGCCCCACGTCCGACAATCGTCCGAACCATCGTGTCGCCAAATTGCTCGCGCGTGCCGGGGTCGCCTCCCGGCGCGAGATCGAGCGCATGATCGCGGAGGGGCGTGTCGCCCGCGACGGGGTCGCGATCGAGACCCCGGCGACGTTGCTCGCCTCGCTCGCCGGAGTGACGGTGGACGGCCAGCCGATCGACGCGCCCGGCGCCGCGCGGCTGTTCCTGTTTCACAAGCCGAGCGGCGTGCTGACCACCGAACGTGATCCCGCGGGCCGCGCGACGATCTACGATCGTCTGCCGCGCGACCTGCCGCGCCTGATGCCGGTCGGGCGACTGGACGTGAATACCGAGGGCCTGTTGCTGATGACGACCGATGGGGAGTTCAAGCGCCAGCTCGAACTGCCCTCGACCGGCGTGGAACGCACCTATCGCGCGCGCGCCTATGGCAATGTGTCGCAGCCGCAGCTCGAAGAGCTGATCCACGGCATCGAGATCGATGGCATCCGCTACGGCCCGATCGATGCCAATCTGGAACGGCGTACCGGCGCCAATATGTGGATCGAAATGACCCTGCGCGAAGGCAAGAACCGGGAGGTACGCCGCGTGCTGGAGTATCTGGGGCTCCAGGTCAGCCGCCTGATCCGCGTCCGCTACGGCCCGTTCATCCTCGGCGATCTGCCGGTCGGCGGGATCGGTGAGGTCCGCGATGCCGATATCGGTGCCTTTCGCCAGACGCTGAAAAACGCGCCCGCGCATCGACCACCGACCGCGGACATCGCTGTCGGGCGCACGACCGCCGCGCGGCCCCGCCCCGCTCGCCCGGCCACCGCGCCGTCATTTTCCGGGCGAGCGG
>NZ_JBELIE010000002.1:0-40479 GCF_042091075.1 Sphingomonas sp.
TGATCTGCGTCGCGATCGGCACCGGACGCGCGCTGGAGGATCCGATGTTCCGCGCGGTGTTGCAGAACGGCTAACTCCGGGGGGAGAGGGCGGCAATGGCGCCGTCGCGGGATCGGCGCCCGGGATTTTCACGGCGCGCGCAATATGGTTTGTTTTTCACCTACATCCTCGGCATCGCAGGCGCGGTTGTCGGGGCGGTGTTGCTCGCGATCTCGACACTCAATCCCGCCGCTTTCGCGCTGTTCAGCGCGAGCGTGGCCGAGGTGACCGCGCCCGTCTCCACCGCGGCCGGTGCGGTGGTGCGCGCGATCGTGGCGGTCCCGGATACGATCGGCACCTATTTCCACGTCCATGGCGAGAACGAGCAGCTTCGCGCCCGGCTCGCCCGGTCGCGTGGTGCCCTTATTGCCGGGCGGCGCGCGCAGATCGAGAATGCCCGGCTGCGCGCGCTGCTGCAACTGCGGGACCGCCGGCCCGAGGTGGTCGCCACCGCGCGTATCGTCAGCACCAGCGCATCCAGCACGCGGCGTTACGGCCTGCTCAACGCCGGCGCATGGCAGGGCGTCGCCGATGGTCAGCCGGTCAGCGGCCCCGAGGGGCTGATCGGCCGCGTCCTGTATGTCGGGCCGAACACCGCGCGGGTGCTGCTGATCACCGACGCCGAAAGCGTGGTGCCGGTCGTGCGGCTGCGCGACAATCGCGCCGCGCTCGCGGCGGGACGCGGCGACAACATGATCGACATCCGCACGATCGATACCGCCGACGCGAAATTCCGACCCGGCGATGTCTTCGTCACCTCCGGCACCGGGGGGATCTTCATCCCCGGCGTGCCGGTCGCGCGCGTGCTGCGCGCCGGCACCGAGAGCGCACCCGCCCGCCCCTTCGCCCGCGCGGACGTGCTCGACGTGGCGATGGTGCATCGCGCCTTCATGCCCCCGCCGCCCCCTGCCCCCACGCCCCGGCCGACACCGTCACCGACCGCCCGCGCGACCGCCGATCCCGCGACGTGACGCTCCCCCCGCGCCGCCCGTTCGATGACCCGCTGCCCGCCGGCAGCGCGCGTCTGCTGCCATGGACCAGCGTGATGGCGGGATCGCTGGTCACGATCCTGCCATGGGGAGCGACCCTGCCGGTGCTGCCCCCGTTCGGCCTGTTGATGATGCTTTCATGGCGGCTGCTCGCACCGCTGTCGCTACGCAGCTGGGCGCCGTCGATGCTGGGTCTGTTCGACGATCTCGTCTCCGGCCAGCCGATTGGCAGCGCGATGATGCTGTGGACCGCGGTATTCTTCCTTGTCGAGGCCCTCGATGCCCGCTCCGGGGTGCGCGATTTCGTACAGAATTGGGCGATTGCGGCGGTGGCGATCGCCCTGTGTCTCGCGGGTGGCAGGCTGGTGGCAACGCCGCTCGGCGCGCACGTCGATAGCGTGCTATGGCTCCAGATCGTGATTTCCATCCTTCTGTTCCCGGCAACCGCGCGCCTGGTGGCGTGGATCGACCTGAAGCGGGTGGTGTAACGTGCCACGCGCGCCAAAGGTGATGACCCAGGCCTCCCAAGCGTACAGCTTCTCCCGCCGTGCCTGGTTGCTCAGCGCGGCGCAGGCCGGGGTCGGTGGGCTGCTCATCGGGCGGATGGGCTGGCTCGCCATCGCGCAGAACGAGCGGTACAATCTTCTATCCGAGAGCAATCGCGTCAACATGACGATGATCCCGCCGCGCCGTGGCTGGATCGTCGATCGTCATGGCCAGCCGATCGCCAGCAACCGAACCGATTTTCGCGTCGACATCATCCCCGATCGTCTCGACGACAAGGATCGCACGCTGGCGATCCTGCGCCAGTTGCTGTCGCTCGACGATGAGGCGATGGCGCGGATCGAGGCCGATCTGGCGAAGGCGGTCGGCTTCCGTCCGGTGAAGGTCGTCGAGAATATCGACTGGGAACATTTCGCGGCGGTGCAGGTGCGGCAGCCCGAGCTGCCCGGGGTCGCCCCCACCCGCGGCTTCGCGCGCCTCTATCCCGCCGGTGCAGCGGTGGCGCACCTCACCGGCTATGTCGGGGCAGCCACCGCCGAACAATATAAGAAGGATCGTGATCCACTCTACGTCACGCCCGGGTTCAAGCTCGGCAAGGACGGGCTGGAAAAAACGATGGAGCCGCTGCTGCGCGGCGTCGCGGGCGCGCGCCGGGTGGAGGTCACCGCGCGGGGCAGGCTGGTCAAGGAACTGGCCACCCGCCCCGACATACCGGGCCGGACGCTGCGCCTGACCATCGACGCGGGATTGCAGGAATATGCCGCGCGGCGGCTGGGCACCAATTCCGGCTCCGCAGTGGTGTTCGATTGCCTGACTGGGGAAATGCTGGCGATGGTCAGCATGCCGGCCTATGACCCCAACAGCTTTTCCGAAGGGATCAGCCATCTCGAATGGAAGATGCTGAGCGAGGACGATCACGTCCCCCTGATGAACAAGGTCACGCAAGGGCTGTATCCGCCGGGATCGACCGTCAAGCCGATGAACGGCCTTGCGCTGCTGGCCGCGGGGGTGAGCCCTGACGAGCGGGTTTATTGCTCGGGCGCGATGCGCGTCGGTACCGGCGTGTTCCATTGCCACAAACGCAACGGCCATGGCCCGCTCGATCTGAAGAACGCGATCATGCAAAGTTGCGACATCTATTTCTACGAAATGGTGCGTCGCGTCGGTTATGATAAGATCGCGCCGATTGCCCGTGCGCTGGGGCTCGGGCAGAAATTCGATCTGCCGTTCGTCACGCAACGTTACGGCACTGTCCCCGACAGCGCGTGGAAACGCCGCAAATACAATGCCGACTGGAAGGTGGCCGATTCCCTCAACGCCTCGATCGGTCAAGGCTATGTGCTCGCCAACCCCTTGCAATTGGCGGTCATGGCGGCCCGGATCGCCTCGGGCCGATCTCTGCATCCGACGATCATTCGCGATCCGTTCAAGCCGCAGGCGGACCCCCTGCCGATCGCGCCGGAGCATTTCGCGCTGATCCGCGAAGCGATGTATGGTGTGGTCAATACCGGCGGCACTGGCGGCGCGGCGCGGCTGCAGGTGCCCGGCGTCGGGCTCGCGGCGAAAACCGGCACCGCGCAGGTCCGCCGGATCACGATGGCGGAACGACGCATCGGCGTGCTGAAAAACGCGCAATTGCCGTTCAAGCTGCGTGACCACGCCTTGTTCGTGTGCTTTGCGCCCTATGACAATCCACGCTACGCTGCGGCGATCGTGCTGGAGCATAACGGCCATACCGTGCGCAATCTCGATACCCCGCTGATCGGGCGCGATATCATGACCTATCTGTTCGATCGCGATCGTGCGATGGCCAGCCTGGCGGAAGTCGAGCCGACCTGGGGCGGCGATATCCGGACCCGCATGGCGGCTCAGGAGGCCGCCTATCGCGCCGCGCACGCCACCCCACCGCCAGCCACCGGCGAGGATCTGGAAGAACAGGCCGCGACGCGCGCCGATGCGGTGCGCGCCGCCACCGATGCGTCGAATGCCTCTGTCGAGGCGATCGCCAGCGACATCAACAACGGCGCCGGCCCGGCGCGGACCGGATCGCCCGAGCCCGAAACCGATGCCGAGCGCCGCGCCGCGCCGCTCGATCGGGAGGCGCCGCCGCAATGAACGGCTTCGTCGTCCCCGCCCCGTTGGTGAGACTGCCGTGGCGCATGCTGCTGCTGGTGATCGCGATCGGCGGCTTCGGCCTCGTCGTGCTTTACTCCGCCGCCGGGGGCAGCCTGCGCCCGTGGGTGGCGCCACAGGGCATTCGCTTCGGCGTGTTCATCGTCGGCGCAATCGTCTTGTCGCGTGTGCCGCTCGATTGGTGGAAGCGCTACGCCTTCTGGATCTATGGCCTGTTCCTGATCCTGCTGGTGCTGGTGGAGATGCTCGGCGCGGTGCGCGGCGGCAGTCAGCGATGGCTCGGCTTCGGTCCGATCCGCATCCAGCCGTCGGAGATGATGAAGCTGGCGATCGTGCTGGCGGTCGCGCGCTTCTACGACATGCTGCCCGCGGCGGAGACGCGACGGTTTCAGGCGATCTGGCCGGCCTGCGTGCTGATCGGGCTGCCGGCCGCATTGGTCATGCTGCAGCCCGATCTGGGCACCGGACTGATGATCTGCGCCGGCGGGGCGACGGTAATGTTCCTCGCCGGGGTGCCGTTGCGGCTGTTCATCGGCGGCGCGCTGGGGCTTGCGGTCGCGGCCCCGCTGGCGATCAACTATCTGCTGCACGACTACCAGCGCCACCGCATCCTGATCTTCCTCGATCCGGAAAGCGATCCGCTCGGCACGGGCTATCACATCAGCCAGTCGAAGATCGCGATCGGCTCGGGCGGGCTGTTCGGCAAGGGCTTCATGAACGGCACGCAGAGCCACCTCGATTATCTGCCCGAGGGCCATACCGATTTCGTCTTCGCCACGATGGCGGAGGAATGGGGATTGCTCGGCGGCGCGTTCCTGATCGTCGCGTTCCTGCTGGTGATCCGCTGGGGCGTCAACGTCGGCGTCCGCGCCGAGGATCGTTTCGCCAAGCTCGCCGCGGCGGGGCTGGCGACGACGATCTTCTTCTATATGGCGATCAACCTGATGATGGTGATGGGGCTCGCGCCCGTCGTCGGCATCCCGCTGCCGCTGGTCAGCTTCGGCGGGTCGGCGCAGATGACGGTATTGATCTCGCTCGGCGTGTTGATGGGCATCGACCGATCGACCGCCGCCCGCCCCCGCTGGTAACCCGGCGGGACGCAAAAAAAATGCAAAAAGCGGTTGTCACGCCGCCATCACGTTGGTAGTGGCGCGCTTCCCAACGCGGACGGCCTTACCAGCCGCCCCTTCCCACCGGGAATTGGACGCATAGCTCAGTTGGTAGAGCAGCTGACTCTTAATCAGCGGGTCCTTGGTTCGAGCCCAAGTGCGTCCACCATACCTTCCTAGAAAATACAGCAAATTACGCCTTCGGGCGGCCGCTTCAAATGCTGCTTACATTTCCTCATAAGCAAATCGTAAGCAGCTCCACTGGCGTAAGCGGGCAGAGGCGCGCTATGCTCTTCCTGATCGCTGGAGCGCATGTGGGAGCCGGGTCGGGGTAGCAGTCAATCGTCAGGGCACAGTTGGCCCCAGAGCCAGCGTTTTTGCACGCGCGCGAATTTGCTCGATGCGCGGATCGGCAATTGATCCGATTCGACCTCATCTCCTTACGGATTGATAACGGAACTTCTCGACCCGCTTGCGCTTGAAGATGCTTGATTGCATGTTCTTGATCGCAAGCGCGCCAAGGGGCCATCGGCGCGAGGCTTTCTAGGGGGGTGTAGTGACCACGAAGCTTCATATCAACATTTCGCAGGGCATCATTGACGTCGAAGGTGACCCAGATCTCGTTCGCGCGATCTATGACGATTTCAAAGAACATCTACTTGACGCCGTGAAGCGGGTGCCTGCCGCGTCACCTACTTCCGTACCTGCATCAACTCCCACTGAAAATGGCGAAGGCGCTAACGAGGCATCGAACAAATCTAAGCCCAAGCGCCGCACCGTGGCCAAGAAAAAGGTCAATGGAGATGAGAACGCTAGCGGCGTGATTGCGGATTCGCCGAAGCTAGATAAAAACCTAGATACCTCGGGGCTGGGCGCGTTTTATGGCAGGTATGCGCCTAAAAACAATCCAGAGAAAATACTGATATTCCTCAAGTTCATGACCGAAGAACTGAAAATAGAAAGTCCTAATACGGATCAGGTTTACACCTGCTTCAAAGCTACAGGTGACAAAATCCCGAAAGCCTTTGCACAGGCGTTTTATGACACAAGCTCCAAAAACGGGTACATTGACTTCCGCACTCCAACGGAGTTGCCCATCACGATAGCGGGTGACAATCATTTCAATCATTCGTTGAAGAAAAAGGGCGCTGAATGACCACTGTGGTCAACCGCTTCTACAGCTCGATTGAGAACGCGCCCGGGCAGAGCCAAAGTGCGCTCACCGAACTATTCGTCTATTTCTTGACAGTCGAATCTGGGCAGGATACCGCGACGCCCAAACAGGTCGCGGAATGCTTTTCGGCATGCGACCTCGTTGTCCCCGGGAACGTGGGCGCGCGCCTCTCCGAGGGCCTCAAGAGCAAGCCGCCGAAATACATCAAGGCGAACGGAGGCTACAAGCTTCAACGACACATGCGTGAAGCATTGTCGAGAAAGCTAGGTGCGGAAACCGTGACCGCTCAAACAAGCGCCACCCTCCGGGGGCTGGAGCAGAAACTACCTGCTGGCGCTAACAAGGAATTCCTCGAAGAGGCCATCGACTGCTTTGAGATTGGCGCTAATCGTGCCGCCATCGTGATGACATCGATATTGACGATGGATCACTTGTTCGCTCACATCCTCGCGCATAAGCTGACGGATTTCAATGCTTCCTTGCTGAAAGATAAGGGCGTCAAAATTGATGCAGTCACTCAGAGAGATGACTTCACCGAAATGAAGGAGACGAAGTTCATTGAGCTATGTCGCGCGGCAGGCATCATTTCAAATGATGTTCGCAAAATCCTTGATCAGAAGCTCGGCACCCGAAACTCGTGCGCTCACCCGTCCGGAGTTACCGTAAACAGATCAAAGGTCATCGATTTCATTGAAGACCTAGTCGACAATGTCATTCTGAAATTACCGGCTTGAGGTCAGGAATCGTTGATGACAGCCAGAAGATGACGGTGGTAGAGAGGGCGACGGCAGAGAAGAAGGCGGTCAGGCAGCGATCGTAGCGGGTGGCAATGCGCCGCCAGTCCTTGAGGCGGCCGAACATGATCTCGATGCGGCTGCGGTGCCGGTAACTCTGGCGAACGAAGCGGAGTTCGACCGGTGGTTCAATCAGATCCATGTGCCGGAAGTGTCAGGTCTCCCCGGTGTCGCCGCGGTGCGGCGCTTCACCACCGCGGCACAATTGCTACCGCTGACGTGGCTGCGTTTCGGAACGCGGCTCTATATGAGCTCGATGACGTCAACCTCGCACTTCAGCGTGGCGATCCACTGATCGTGATGCTTGCCGTTCTTCCAAGCCTTCCGGCGTTCCTCATGGACCATCTCAGCAACCTTGCGAACGGTCGGAATGACCTGCCAGTCCTGCTTCCGCTCGACGACCGGGTCGATGCCCTGCGCGATCTTCTTACGGATCGAGAGCCCTGCCTCGCGAGCATCAACCAGGGAAACGGCTGTCAGCGTGCCTAGGCCGATGTCCCTGCGCCGCCCCGCCCAGATTGCACTCGGAACAGCCACCGGCCAGCCGCACCGCGGACGCTGGTCGATCCATCGCACGCACTGGCCGCAGCATGGCGATCGTTGGGGGGGGTGCGGCAGCGGCGGTCGCGGTCGGTGACGACTAGCCGGGGTTCTGACGGCGGCGGGAAGTGCCGGAAACTTGCCGTTAATTGTGATGGGATAGATCGGGCGAATAGAGACGGTCGGAGGGGGGTACTGAGGTGGCTATACGGTCGAACGAAGCGCAGTCGAACGACACGCTCGACGCGAAGCTTGCGCTCTTCAACTATTCTCGATCCAGCTATCGCAGCTTTCCGGCCATCAAGCGTGCCATCGAACGTCACGCTCCCGCCGCCCTGAGGCAATTGTACGCGCATATCCGCGCAACGCCGCGCGCCGCCGCCTATTTCTCGTCGCAGGGTGCGATGGCGCAGGCCGAAGACAAGCAGCTCCAACATTGGCGCGAACTGTTCTCGCGTCCCGTCGACGAAGCCTATGTCGTCCGTGCCGAACGGATCGGCACGATTCACGCCCGCATCGGCCTCGACCCCACCTGGTACATCAGCGGCTACGCCCGCGTGCTGGAGATCATCCTGCCGCGCATGCTGTCCTGGTCGATCCTGCGTCCCGGTTCGGCCAGGGCCGCGACCGAGCTGGTCAAGGCGTCGCTGCTCGACATGGACATCGCGCTGGGCACCTATTTCAAGGCCGAGCAGGAACGCCGCAACGCCGTGATCGCGCAAGTCAGCACGGTGTGCGAGCGGATGGCACAGGGCGACTTCACCGCCCGCCTCGACGCGCTGCCCGCCGAATATCAGGCACTGGGCACCAGCATCGAAACGATGCTCGCCCGCATGTCGGGTACGCTCGCCGAGGTTGCCGAGGCGACGCATCAGATCAACAACGGCGCCGACGATATCCGCCGCGCGTCCGACGACCTGTCGCAACGCACCGAACAACAGGCCGCGAGCCTTGAGGAAACCGCCGCCGCGATGGACGAGATCACCTCGACGGTGCGCGAGGCGGCCGCCAATGCGATCGAAGCCAATGGCGTCGTCGAACAGGTTTGCAGCGAAGCGCAGCAGTCGGGCGACGTCGTCTCCCGTGCGGTTGAGGCGATGAGCGGCATCGAACGCGCATCGAACGAGATTTCGGAAATCATCAGCGTCATCGACGGTATCGCCTTCCAGACCAACCTGCTTGCGCTCAACGCCGGGGTCGAGGCGGCACGCGCCGGCGACGCGGGCAAGGGCTTCGCTGTCGTCGCCTCCGAAGTGCGCGCCCTCGCGCAGCGCTCGGCGGAAGCGGCCAAAGACGTCAAGACGCGCATCAACGCCAGTTCCGAACAGGTCGACGTCGGCGTCGAGCTGGTCAGCGAAACGGGTCAGGCGCTGCAGCGGATCATCGGCCGCTTCGCGCAGGTCAGCGATCTCGTGTCGCGCATCGCCCGCTCGTCCGAACAGCAGGCGACCGGGCTGCAGCAGGTCAACGCTGCGGTCAGCGAGATGGACGGCGTAACCCAGCAGAACGCCGCGATGGTTGAACAGGCCACCGCCGCCGCCCGCTCTTTGTCGGCGGAGGCGGACAATCTCGCCCGCCAGGTCGCCCGCTTTACCTTCGATACGGACGCCGCAAGCGGGCACGCCGCACCGGCCGCACCGCCGGCTCCGGTGGTCCACCGCCTTCAGCAGCAGGCGGCCGACGCTGGTCGCCGCATCGCTGCCCAGTCGCGCCGCAAAGGCGGTTCTGCCGTTGCCGTCGACGAATGGTCGGAATTCTAAGCCCGATCGCCGGAGAAACACGTATCCTGTCCACTTCCGCCGTCACCCTCGCGCTTCCCGCCGCACTCGATAACCTGGGGTCAGGTCGCGTCGATCACAGCCAGAAGATGACGGTGGCGGCGAGAGTGAGGGTGGAAAAGAAGGCGGTGGCGCAGCGATTGTAGCGGATGGCAACACCGCGCCAATCCTTGAGGCGACAGAACATGATCTCGATGCGGCTTCGTTGCGGATAACGCCACTTGTCGTATCTGACCGGCTCGTTGGGTGATCGCCGGCCCGGGATGCAAAAGGCTGGATGCCGTGCGGTGCGCCTTCATGCAGGTAGCGTCGGCCATCACCGTTTTCGGCTAGGCACCTGCCGCCGACAGCCCCTCCATCATGCGCGTGAACATGCCTGCCTTACCCCAGCGCTTTCATCGATTGTAGAGCGTCTTGTGCGGACCGCAGGCGCCGGGTGCGTCTCGCCAGCGCAGCCCGTTCTTGCTAACGAACACGATACCGCTCAGCACCCGCCGGTCATTCACACGCGGCTTGGCGCGGCTTTTCGGAAAGAACGGTCGCAGCCGCTCCATCTGCTCGTCCGGCAGCCAGAACAGGGGCTCATTCCGCTATCCTTGGAGCAGCGTCAAGCAGGGCCGATCCGAGACCACGATCAATTATCTTTGGGAATGACGAAACTGGTAGCGCGGCGGTTTGCGCTGCACGCCATCGAACTTCCCGGCCTGAAACTCACGTCATATTGCAGACCCTTGGCTATTCCGGCGGCAGCATCCACGAATATAAGCGGCGGATAGGCAATGGTCGGCCTGACGTTCGTCGTCTTGCCGTCGGTCATTATGTCATATTCCGTCAGCACCCAGCCTTCAAACCCCATTCTCGCTGCATCAGTGGGATAATCAACGCTGCTCACATTCGAGCGCTTGAGCGTTGGGGGAACTCCCAAAAGCCCACACTGCTTATCGGCGAGACCCGTCCGACCGTAATAATCCTGCGCGAGTGCGCTGTTGCCTCTCTCAGCGGCCTTGCCAGCCAGATCGAGCCATGCAAGCTGCCGCAACGGATGATGCGGCGGCAGGCGATCATCCTGCGCGACCTTTTCCAGCAGCAGGGGCGCTTCCTTCAGTTTCGTGGTTCTCCAACCGCGAGCGGCTTGCAGACGGAGTGTATCAGCCGCAAGCGCATCATTCGATATGGCCGGGTCATCGGAAAGCATAACAAGCGCACGAAGGGCGCTGCTTGTACGCTTGCCAACTGTTGAGAATGCCTGCCTTACGATCCGCAACCAATTGACAACCTCCTGCGGCACCCGCGTTTTCGAGGCCAGTGCCAGCGCCTCATCGGCCATCGCCATGCGCTTCTGCCTTGAAACCGGCTCCATATATGCCAGCCAACCCAACACCGCGATCCGGGCGGCATCGTTCGACGGCCTGCTGCTATCATCGATATAGTGGTGGAGCGTTTTGCGCAGGTTCGCATTGCTCATGTCGGGCGTGGCTGTCGAAGGAAGATAAGCCACCGCCCATGACAAGAACCGCTCCCTGAGCGGTCCCGTTACGCCGGGACCGTCACTCAGCACGTTGCTGCATCGCAATTCAACACGGGTAAGAACCCGATAAAAGGGAGGGATCGCAGCGATGTCCTCCGGCTTCCAATACCACTCGCTCACGGCTTTACCAAAGGCGGCGGCGACATCCGGCCCGCCCCGCGAGTAGACAGTCCGGGCGGAAGACACACTCCCATCGTCGGCGATGCCGAACTCCACGACAGCGACATCTTCGGGACGAATCCCCGTCTCCACCCCGCACAGGGGTGGATTCATTGACACCGCTCTTGCGAACGGGGACTTTCCAATGCGGCCCGCGCCGGTATAGGCCAGATACCGTCGGGCATCATCCTTCTTGCCAACCAACATCGCGGCAATTGCAAGGTCACCGCGCAATGCCACTTCGCTCAGCGTTGCTTTATTGGTCAGCCCTCCGCTCAAAGAAAGCGCGGTATTCAGTTCCTTATAGGCCCCCTCCGCATTGCCTTGATTTAGTAGTGTTCGGGCGTGAAGGGTATGAAAAGTGGCCAGGGAGTCCTTGTTCGGCTTTGCAGTCGCCGAGATGATTTTCACGCCTTCATCGGCATAACTTAATGCCTCGGCGTCTTGATCGAACGCGGTCGCCTTGGCCAGTTTGGTCAGGACATTGAGACGATATTCTCCCATCGACCGTGCCAGAGCATTCTTGTAGCTGTTGGTTGCCCCAGCATAATCATATCGCCGGAATGCCTCATCGCCCAGCGCCGTCCAGCCATTGGAAATGTCGATGTCAAAGCTGGCTCCGGCTTTGTCCAATATTTTCAGACCGGCTTGTAATGCAGATTCGTCGGCATCCGCACGCCACAGGCTGATCGCGCAAATGCCCTTGCGAACTGCTATGGCAGCCGCAGGCAACGACCCCGCTTTAACCCTGTTGCTGCGCTCCAAAGCCTCAAATTTCGGTATCGCGCTCTCGCACTTGCCTGCCGAGGCGTCAGAGGAGGCGTCATCGAAATCCTGCTGAATTGTCCGGGGTCCGGATGGCGGGCTATCGGCGACGGCCGACGCCGTAGCGGCAAGCATCAATGTCAGGATCAAATTCACAACCACCCCCGCCTTGCCCTTGATGCGCTCAAAATATTACTATGGCCGCATGTTTCGCCTGTCCATCACCGCAGCGATATTTGCCGCAGCTATTACATCCGGTTCGGGACATGCCGAAACGCAGGCCACTCCCGCGAACAATGGGGCGGCCCATCGTACGATCCTGATGTTCGGCGCCAGCTGGTGCGCCCCATGTATTGCAGAACTGCGTAACATCGTTGCGCTCGCTTCCGGTGCCAGCCCGGATCGAATAATGGTCGTATGGACCGATCGCGGCATCAGACGCTATAAGCTGACACTACCTGGCAACGTCGAAATCGCGTCGGGAGAGGAAGTGCAACAGATAGCACACCAATATGCCTCCGGCATAACAGGGTTGCCGTATAGCGTGATGATCGATGGCGAACGACGCCAATGTGCGGAGTGGAGGTTCGGCCTCACAGCCGAGGCGATCAGGCAGATGCGCTCGACGTGTGCCGTCGGTGCCAACTGATCAACAGCTCGCTATTGCCCCTAGCGAATGGGAATCTGTAAGCCCGCTCAGGCGCGCGGAGCCGTCGCAAGATCCATGAAGGCCCACGGCTCTTTAGAAACCTAGCGGTTTTTGCGAACCGGGATTTTCTCACAAGGAATGGAGCAATCCAAAGGGCTCAGGTCAGGATGATCCGCTCACACTGCCGATTGCGGGCAGACTGTACGCATGCGTCTTTTCGTGCGCAGCCCGCCGCGCTGCCGCCTCTTCACTTCTGTGCCAGATAGATTGGATTGCCGATGAGGAGCAGGCATCCCTGTCGATCCCGCACCTCTGCACGGAACCAGTGCGGGCGACCGTCGGCACGCCAATGCCAGGGCGAAGGCGGGCGGGCGTCGTCGAAGGCGGTGCGGAACGGTTCCTCGGCATTGCCGTCGATGACCAGTTGCACGATCCCCTGCGCCACCCCGCTGATCGCAGCGGAGAAGATGATTGTCTCGCCTGCATGCGCCGATAACGTTTGCCCCATAGCGGCGCGTTGCCCTCCTGCGACGGCCTCAAGGTCCAGCAAGCGGTCGCGCGTACCCTCGACATCGATGAACACACGGCCGGAGCGAACGCCATCAAGGAACCCGTGCACCGACAGGGCCTGCATGTAGACGACGGTGGTGGGGCTGCCGACCGAACCCGCTTCGGCCGCAGGACGGTCGGCCTCGTGGCTGTCGCTTCCGCCAACGCCCGTGACGTGACGGCCGGCGTTCAACAGCCGGTCCCACACCGCGAAGCCCTGCAGCGCCCCGTCGGCCGCACGGGTTTCCCGCATCGTGCCGCCATTGACGACCTCAATGGCGTCGACGGCGCTATCCGGCGGATCCCCGACGCGCCACCCGCAGCCCATGCAGACCTCGCCCGAAGGCAAGCCGGGATGATTGATCGAGACGATGCCCCCCATGCGATGGACGGGGTCGATCCACTTGCGCGCCTGGCTCCAGGTTGGGCCCGTCATGCGGAAATCCAGAAAGTCTGTGGGCCCGAAGACGTTGGCATGGCCCCAGAAGGTGGTGATTTCACGCGCTGGGATCAGCAGCATCTTGTCAAACGCGCCCTGCAGTTCGCGGAGCGCGTTATAGTGCGCGGTGGTGTTGTGATCGCTGAGCGCGATGAAATCGAGCCTGCGCGCCGCTGCGGCCTCTACGGTACGGTAGACGGGGCATGGAATGCTCGCGCCCGACTGGGCCTTGCACCGCCCGTCGCTTTCGCCGCTATGCATGTGCAGGTCGCCGCGATACCAGCCGGCCGTGACCGAAATCGGCGCATCGGCAAATTCGGTTACGTTGGGCTGCCGCTCGATGAAGACCTGCGCTTCATAGGGTGCTTCGGCACCCTCGCGAATATTGGGCGCCCCGAGGATCAGGTTCCAGCGCCCGGCGGGCAGCGGACCGGGAAGATAGCCGGGCGTCGCATCTTCCGTACTCAGTGTCATGCTGCTGCGCGTCCCGCCGCTCCAGCCCCGGAAGCGCTGCGGATCGCGCAACCCGAGATCGATCACCGAGTGCTGCTCCTTGCCGGCATAGCGAAACCGGATCGTCAGACGCACCACACCGGCTGGCAGGTCGAACGGGAGTTCGGTGTAGCGTTCATGTGCGGCGCGCGTGAGCCTGCCCTCGATCACGCGCCAGGGCGCGCCCGATGTCGGATCCGACGGCGGCGTTTCCACCCGGCCGCCCTGCGCATGCGCAGGGGCGGCCAAGGCCGAAAGCAGGGCGAGCGCGGCGAACGCGGTACGCAGCGTCATCGCTCAGAACCTGTACATCAACGCGGCACGGAAATTCCGGCCGATCAGCGGACGCGCGATGAAGGTGTTCGCGCCCGCATCGCCGTTCTGAAGCTCGCCCGCGCGCGGATTGCCTTCCGTCAGGCCCAGCGAATTGTTCAGATTGTCGACATAGCCGTACAGTGACAACGCCTGCGACACATTGAACCGCGCGCTCAGATTGACGGTGGCATAGGCGGGCAGTCGCACCGAATTCGCGGTATCGACATAGCGCTTGCCTTCATATTCCCACGACGCCTGCAATCGCAGACGGTCGCCCAGCAAATTCAGGCCGGGCACGAAACGCAGGCTGACCGTCGGGATGCGGATAAGACGGTTGCCGTCGAAATCGAAACTCTTCCCGCTGGCATCGACATAGGTGAGCCCCTTGTACTTGGGGTCCTGCAACGTGGCGGTGCCGGACAGGTCGAACCAGCGCACGGGACGCAGCGTCCCTTCCAGTTCCAGGCCAAAGGTCTGCGTGTCGGCATAGCGCGCCTCGCTCACCGCGGGCCCGTTCAGGTCGAAACGATAGTTGGTGAACGAGACGTTGTTGTATTTGGTCCAGAAACCCGTGGCGTAGAGCGACACCAGCGCGCTCGCATATTTTACGCCCACCTCGCCCAGATCCATTGTCTGGATGATCGGCTTCGCCGTGGGGCTGGTGATATAATTGCCCAGGCTCGGCAGACGATTGGCCGAGGTGTAGCGGGCGAACAGGCCTGCGTCCCCGTTGAATTGATAGTCGACGCCCAGCGTCCACGTCGCGTGGCTGAAATTGTCGTCATAATTGGCGTAGACGCCACTGCCCGTGAGGATGGACGAGGTCGCGAACGTGCCGAGGTTGACGGTCTTCTTGAGCGCGACCGTGCCGCGCGCGCGCATCGTCTCCCAGCGCACGCCGCCGTCGATACGTATCCGCGGGGTCACCTGCCATTCGTCGGCGAGATAAAGCGCATGCGATGTCTGCTCGCCATGCGCGTCTTCCCACTCATAGCCATATCTGTAGATGCCGTGATCGGTAAACGTCCGCACGACGTTCCCCGCCCCGTCCACCGCGACGAGATCGATGAGCCGCGCGTTGTTCTGCACATCCAGCAGCGCGGTCGACGAATAGCGGCCGAACGTCTCGTCGATATGCGCGAAATAATAGCCGAAGGTGACGTCGTGTGTCGTCGAACCCATGTCGAACCGATGCGAGACGCGGGTGTCGCTCATGAATTCCTTCACCGGCAGCGTCAGCCCGCGCAGCCCGCCGACGATCGCCAGCCCGTTGCCGTTCTGGTTGACGGTGTCGAAACGCTGGCTCGGTGTCGTGGCATAGCGGAGCTGCAGCGCGGTCGCGCCGGGCGCCTGGCTGAGCAGCGCCGCCGACTGGGTCAGCAGGCTAGCCGCGCTCTGCAGCGTGTTGGGATAGACGCCGTTCCGCTGGGTCGTCGTGTCGTTGTAGCGGGAGGTGTTGGTGATCTTCCAGTCATCCCACGGCTCGAACGCGAACTTGCCGGTGACCTGGGTGCGCTTGACCTGCGTGCCGACGCTGTTGTCGAAATCATAGGTGCTGCCGTCGCCCATGATCATCTTCACGCGCTCGGTCTCGGGCCCGGCGACCGTGCCGTAATGGCCGTCGAACCCCGGTACCGCGCGGATCTTGCCGTCCGAATAGGTGCGCATCGGGATGCCGGTGTAGAAGCCGACGATGTCGTCCATATGCTTGACGTCGAGGCTGAAACTGCCGCGCTCCCAATCGCGCGACACCGTCGCGCGGAGCTGGCCACCATGATTGGCGGTGAAACCGGGATCGCGCACGCCGCCCTCGGAGCGGTAAAAGCCGCCGAGCGCCAGCTTCCATCCGCCGACTGGCGCGCCGACCCAGAAGTCCATGCGATACATGCTGTCCGCGCCGACCGTCGCCTTGACGATGCCGGATGCGGTATCGCCTACCTGACGCGGGATGAAGTTCACTGCGCCCGCGGGCGCGTTTGAATAGAAGAGCGAGGCAGGGCCGCCGCGAACCACCTCGATCCGCTCGATCGTCTCATCGAGGCGGAAAACCTGGTCGCCGTTCAAATAGCCGAGTGCGGGATCGTGCTGGACCGGAATGCCGTCCTCGAGCAGCTGGATCGAGCCATAACCGTCGACCGGCACGCCGCGCGCACGCACGTTGCCGCTCGCCTCGCCGCCCGATGCCTCGACCCAGAAGCCGGGGACGGATTTCAGCGCTTCGGTGACGCTGGTCGGCGCCTGGAGACGCAGCGCCTCTTCATCGATACGCGTCACCGAATAGCTCATCTCGGCCTTCGTCCGCTCGCCGGTGCCGGCACGCCCGGTAACGATGATCGCCTCGCCCGGCGCGGTGTCCGTCGCTGCTTCCGCCCGTTGATCCTGCGCCCAGGCCGGGACGGCCCCCACGCAGAGAAAAGCGAGCAGCGACGATGTGAGCAGCAATGGCTTCATGATGTTCCCCCTTGAGATTGTCGGCGCGCGGCATCCCCCGCCGCGCTGGATGCGCGACCGGCCGGCCCGCCGCGCGGGTGCGCGTCGGAGAATGCGTTGCAAGGTGCTTTCGCGGTGCAGACGGGGCAGGCTGCGCTTCCCGCTATCGCCGGCCGAAAATTATTTGTGCACCGCGAAAGGCAGGACCGTGTGGCCCGGTGTCAATTGCCTGTCACGCGCGGGCCTTAGGGACGCCCCACCGGTATTGGCGACGGGGCGCGACACGATATGGCATGGCTGCGCGACATCGACATCTGGTTCGCCGATCACGTATTCGCCCATCACCAGCGAACGCTCCGCTACGCACGGAGTCTGGTTCGCCAGTCCGACGAGGCCGAGGAACTCGTACAGGAAGCGTATGCGCGGCTGTTCGCGCTGGACGATTGGGGAACGATCGCCAACCCGCACGCCTTCACGATCCGGATCGTGCGGAACCTCGCGATCGAGCGGTTCCGCCGGGCGGGGGTGGTGCAGATCGCCCAGGGGGCGTTGCTCCAGGCGCTGGACGTCGCGGACCAGGACCCGACACCCGACGTAATAGCGATGGACCGATCGGAGCTTCAGCATGTCGCTCGCGTGCTGCAGGAAATGCCGCCGCGGATGCGCGAGGCGATGACGTTACGAAGAATCGAAGGCTTGCCGCCGGCCCAAGTAGCGGAGAGAATGAATATCTCCGTCTCCACGGTGGAGACACATCTGGTAAAAGCCCTTCGCCTATTGATGCAACGGCTGAACCGAACGGAAGCACGGGCGAAGACGGAGCACGCATCTTGGGAGACGAAGGACAGGCTGGAGCGGAACTGACGGCGCAGGCGATCGACTGGCTGGTGGCGCTCGATTGCGGCACTGCCGACAAGCAGGCATTCACTGCCTGGCGCGACGCAGACCCCCGGCATGCTTCGGTCTTCGCGCAGGTTGCCGCAACGTGGCGACGCACCGCCGATCCGCGGCTTTCCGTTCTACTCGATACGGCCGAGCCCATGTCGTCGGTGGTCGAGCCTGCTCCCTCGCGCCAGGTGTCGCGCCGTGCGGTGGCCGCGGGCGCGGCAGCGATGCTGAGCATTGGCGGCGCTGGTGCTTTCCTGGCCTGGCCACGTCGAAGCTACGCCGCGACAGCGGTGGGCGAGCGGCGAACCCTGCGTCTGCCGGATGGCAGTCTGGCGATGCTCAACACCGACACGCAAGTGGCATGGCGGTTCGCCGGCGACCGGGAACTATGGGTCGAGCAAGGCGAAGCGGCGCTGCTGGTGCGCGCGGCGGCGAAGCCGTTCCGCCTCTACAGCGATCCGATCGATGCGCAGGTGAGCGATGGCAGGTTCAACCTGCGGATCGCTCCGGAAGGCGGGCAGCTGCTCGTTGTCGCGGGTAGCGCCACGGCAACCTATCGCGGCGCGCCGGCCAAGACGATCGCCGCCGGCAGTGCCCTGACCCTCGCCGATGGCGCGGCGCGCATCAGCCGCTGGTCGCCCGACGCGCTCGCCGCCGCGACTGCTTGGGAGCAGGGCAGGATCGTGTTCAACGGCATGCCGCTGGACCGCGCTATCGCCGAATTCAACCGCTACCTCACCGAGAAGATGGTGCTGCGACAGGCCGATCTCGCCACGACACGCTTGGGCGGCGCGTTCCAGATCGACGACCCAGACAGCTTCCTGCTCGCGTTGCGCGAAGGCTTTGCGATCGATCACCGCCGCACAGGCGATCGAATCGAGCTGTTCCGCCGCACCGACTGACGGCCACGCACCCCGCCACGCTGTATGACACGAAGCTGTCGCCTACCGCCGTCACGGACGCTTCATGCGTCCGAGCCGGAGCCTGCTTCCTATCCGCGTGTCCTTTCATGCCTGCCCGCTGATATGCGGCGCGGCCATGGCGGTGGCCGCACCCGTGCAGGCCGCGCAGGCATCGCCCGAACTGTTCTTCGACATCCCGGCGCAAAGCCTCGCGACCGCGCTCGACCGTTTCGCTCGGCAGGCGGGTGTGCAGATCCTCTATCCGTACCGCCTCGCCGCCCCCCGTCATAGCGCCGGCGTCCGCGGTAGGATGACTGCCCGCGAGGCGCTCTACCGATTGCTACGCAACAGCGGCCTTGAAATCGCACGCCTGTCCGAGCGCGTTGTCGTCCTGCGCTCGGCGCCGGCCGCGCGGAGCACCCGAACCAGTCCCAAGCCGCCGCCGCCCCGAACCCAGCGAGTGGCGCCCCCGGCACCGCCCCCGCAACCCGAAGACCTGGTGATAACCGGGCGCGCTGCCGGCACGCCGCTGCGAGACACGGCGCTCAGCTATGCGGTCACGCGGATCGACGCGGAGACGCTGGCGCGTGCTGGACCGCAATCCACCGCTGACCTGTTCACCCAGATCCCCGGATTCTGGGTCGAGTCCACCGGCGGCGAGGCGAGTAACAACGTCCGCTCGCGCGGGATCCCCACCGACGGCTACTCATCGGTCGCGCTGCTAGAAGACGGCCTGCCGATCCAATATGACGGCGGCCTGGGCTATCTCAACACCGACCAGGTGTTCCGCGCCGACTCGACGATTGCAAGGGTGGAGGCGGTCCGCGGCGGCCCGTCTGCGGTATTCATGCCCAACGCGCCGGGCGGCAGCGTCAATTTCCTCACGCGCTCAGGCCTGCATGCGCCGGGTGCGACGCTTTCCTCCACGGTCGGAAGCTTCGGCTACCAGCGGATCGACGGCTTCGTCGGCACCGCGGTAGCGCCACATCTCGGTGTATCGGTCGGTGGCTTCTATCGCCGCGACGACGGGCTGCGCGATCCGGGCTACCCGGCTGATCGCGGCGGCCAGATTCGTGGTGCGATCGAGTATGACGACGGGATCACGCGCTTGTCGTTCAACGCCAAGCACCTCGACGATCGCGTCATCCTCTACCTGCCGGTGCCGCTCCAACTCGCTGGCGACGGCACCATCCGCGGCGTCCCGGGCTTCGATCCGCTGTTCGACACGCTTGCCGGGCCGCAGGCAGTGCACGTCCCCATGAAGACTGCGACCGGCCTGAGTGACTTCGATCTTTCCGAAGGCACACACAGCCGTGTTACCTTCTACACGCTCACCGCCCGGCATGCGTTGGGCGGCCGGCGTACGCTGGAAACCAGGGCGCGCCTGCGCACCGGAAGCACGTTGCGCAATGGGCTGTTTCCGATCGGCCGGCCGATGCCCAGCGCCGCGTATCTCGACAGCGTCCGCACGCAGCTGGTGTCTGCCTTTCCCGGCACCGCCACGACGCAGATCCGCTACACCGGCAGCGGCGCGCCGTTGCTTCCGGATAGCAATGGCAATGGCCTGGTCATGAGCGCAAACCTGCTTTCGGTGCGGATGCCGATGACGGAAATCATCACCGATACCCGTCTGACGCAGCGCTTTGATGCCTTGGGCAGACACGAAGCGGCGGTTGGTCTCAGCTTCGATCATATGCGGCTTGGGTTCGATCGGAGGATGGGCACGGTGTTGCTGAACGTGCGCGGCCAAGCGCAACGCCTGGACGTCCTCGCACTCGACGAGACGGGACGGCGGATTGGCGCCCTCACCGATAACGGCTTCGTTCGCTACGGCTCGCTGTTCGATCATGTCGACCTGCGCGCATCGAACGTCGCGATCTATGGGGCGGACGAATGGACTCTGGCGCCGCACTGGCGGATCGATCTGGGCCTGCGCTGGGAGAAGACGCGCATCCGCGGCGGTGTCGAAGGCACGACGGCGATCGATCTCGGCGATCCGGCAACGCTGGCAGACGACGCGGTGCTGACCGGCACTGGCGCGACCACGGCGATTGATCGCCGCTTCTCGGGCGTAAGTTGGACTGCCGGCGTAAACTTCAACCCCGCGCGCCCCTTCGGCATGTTCGCGCGCCTGTCGCGGATCGCCCGGCTGCCGAGCGCAACCGATTTCAACGCCAACCCGAACCGGACCGACGAAGCGGCGGTTCCGATCACCATGGCCGAGGCGGGGTTGATGCTGCGGCACCGCCACTGGAACCTGTCCGCCGTGGCATTTCGGACGCATTTCACGCGGCTGCCGTTCACCGACTATCGCTTCGACCCCGCGTCATATACCTATGTCGAGCGGACCTCGGTAGCCGATACGGCGACGATGGGCCTGGAGGTGGACGGCCATGCCGATCTGGTGGGACCGCTACACCTGGATGTCCAGGCGACGCTGCAGCAGCCGCGCTACCGCAACTTCCGTTATGTCGATCTGGTGGGCGGCACGCCGGTCACGCACGACGTGACCGGCAATCAACTCATCCGCGTGCCGAAGCTCGCAATACGCGCAACGCCGAGCCTCGTACTGTTTGGCGGCGGTCTTCGTCTCGCATCGGACATCGTGCACTATTCCGAGCGCTTCGCGGATATCGCCAACACACAGCGCCTGCCGCCCTTCTCGCTCCTCAACCTGCACCTGGATGCGCGTCTGTCCGAAAGGCTGAGGTTCACCGCACAGGTGACGAATGTCACCAACACACTCGGGTTGACCGAAGGCAACCCGAGAGCCGGCTCCTTCAATTCGGGCGACCGGGGTACAGGCTATTTCTTCGCCCGGCCCGAATTCGGCCGGGCTCTACGCGTGACGATCATCGCTATCCATTAGTGCCATTTGGCTTGGAAAGGGCCGCAGCTGAACGCAGGCCACGCCCACAAGCTGCGGGGCTTTTCTGCCGTTCCGAATTCGGACGCCGACGGGAAGCCCTTTGCGGAGATCCGACACCGCTCGCTTTCATTGCCAATTTCAAGTTCGGGGCAATCCAAGTGAACGACCGTACCGACCCTTGCACGTGCGACCGACGCCACGGGGAAGGAGGCGAAGAACAGGACCTGGTATGAAAGTTCAGGCCTCGAGCCACGGATCATTCGTGGCGCGGCGCATCGCCTGAAGTCGTTCCGCGAGCTGTGCCTTTACCGCGGCAAGTTCGGGCGCACCCGCAAGGTTGACGCATTCGCCGGGATCGCGGGTGAGGTCGTAGAGTTCCTCGGCTGGACGGTGCCGATAGGCCGTCTGGGTGCGCTGCCCGAGGCGGATCGAGGGATCGGCGGCGATGGCCCGCCAACTCGGCGACCCTGCGACATCGCTGGCGATCGGATAGTCGAGCGGATGCGCCAGGTTGAGGATATAATTGTGCGTCCGGGTGCGGATCGCACGCATCGGATAATATTGATTGATCTCGTGGAAATCGTGGCTGGCGAAAACGGCGTCGCGCGCCGGATCGCCGCCCCCTCCGAGGATAGACATGAGCGAACGCCCCGACATCGGCGGCGCCACCGGGGCCGCGACCCCGGTCCAGTCGAGGATCGTCGGTGCGATGTCGACCCAGCTCACCATGGCATCGTTGACTGCCGGCGCGACGCCCGGCGCGCGGACGATGAGCGGCAGGTGCAACCCGGGATCGTACAGGTTGGTCTTGGCGCCGGGAAAGGGCCGCCCATTGTCGCTGAGGAAGAGGACGAGCGTATCGTCGGCCCTGCCCATCGCCGCCAGGTCATCGAGCAGCATGCCGACGCCCGCATCCAGCCGGCTGAGCGATTCATAATATTGCGCCAGATCGCCGCGAATTGCGGGCAGATCCGGCAGATGCGACGGGATCGGCACGCGGCGCGGATCGTACTGCGTCGGCTTCACTCCGGGCCAGACCCGATCGTTGCCATAGGTCACCGGCGCGCGGTGCGGATCGCTATAGCCGATCGTGACGAAGAACGGCCGGTCGTCGTGCGACCGAATGAAGCTTGCAGCGGCGATCGCCAGCTCGCGCACGTCGCGGATACCCGATCGTTCGGGCACCAGTTCCTCTTCGTAGGGGAAGGCTGCGTCGGGGCCGACATGCTTCTTGCCGACGAGCGCAGTGGCGTAACCGGCGCGGCGCAGCATCGCGGGCAGCGTCTCGATCCCGTTGAGCAGCGACTGGTGATGCACGTCGTGCTGGAGGCCGTACATGCCGTTCTGATGCGTGTAGAGGCCCGTGTTGATGACCGCGCGACTGGGGCTGCATGAAGAGACCGCGGCATAGCCCTGCGTGAACCGCGTCCCCTCGCGCGCCAGCCGGTCGATCCGCGGCGTCTTGATCGGCACGCCGTAGCAGCCCGCGTCGAGCCCCTGATCGTCCGAGATCAGCAGCAGGACGTTGCGCCGCCGGCCCGGCGGTGCATCCGCTGCGACCGCCGGGGCCGTCGACAACGCGGCGGTGCCCATGATGCCCTTCAGGACGCCGCGTCGATCGACCATGATATCACTCCTGGGCAACGGCAGCGCCATGCTGCCATCGCCGGATAAGGACCCTCCGGATCAGGGTTCGGGACGACATCGGCGATCCGGAGGGTGACGCCGTTCTAGAAGCTCACCGCGGCGCTGAACCGGAACGAGCGTCCCAGGATCGGTCGAGCGAGGATCGGTCCGGTCCCCTGCGAGCCGATGATACGAGGATTGCCCTCGGTCAGCCCGATCTCGTTGGTCAGATTGTTGCCGGTGACCTGAAGACGGACGTGGTCGAAGACGTCCACCGACACGCCCGCGTCGAGCTGGTAGAAGTGCGGCAGCAGCTGGTTGTTCTCCGGATCGGAGAAGCGGTCGCCGGTATATTGCAACGTGGCGAACAGCGCGGGACGCACCGATCCAATCGGCACCTCATACGCCGGTGTCACGCGCCAACCCCACCGCGGCTGCCGCTGGACGCGGTTGCCCGTATTGTCGATCAGGCCACCGTTGGTGAAGAAGCCCCGGTAGGTCGCGTCGAGGTACGTGCCCGACGCGTTCAGGCTGAACCCGCGGAACGGGCGCAGCGTGCCTTCCAGCTCGACGCCGGTCGCTTTCGCGCCGCCGGTCGCGCTGGAGGGGACGTTGTTGATGATCTGCGTCGTCGCCAACCCATCAAACGTGTTGTGGAAGCCGGTGGCGTACAGGCTGACCCACGGCAGGGAAACCTTGAGCCCGCCCTCGTACGTATCGACCTGTGCGACGATCGTCAGCCCTTCGCGCAGATTGTCGAACGCGGGGAAGCTGTTACCGCGACTGTAGCGAGCGAACACGCCCACCGCCCGCGTGAAGTCATAGTTCACACCGGCAGTCCACGACCACTTCGAGTCGCCATAGTCTATCTGTCGCGATCCACCGATCACCGCGATGGCATTGTCATATAGCGTGTTGGGGTTGCCATCGAGGTTGACCGTACCCGCGGCTGGCGTGCGGATCGTGCCACTAACCTCATGCCGCTGCCAGCGGAGGCCTCCGTCAATGCGCAGTTCCGGCGTGATCTGCAGTTCGTCGACGGCGTAGAGCGCATAGTCGTTGCCCTCGTAACCAGCGTTGACGAGGAAGGTCGGGCCGCCGGTGAAGCCGCGCAGCGTCGCGGCGCGACTACCGTTCAGCGTCATATCGACCACACGCGCATTCGGTGTGGCGGTCAGCAGGATCTGGTTGCCGAGCGACCAGTTATCGCGCGTCGTATAATTGGCATAATAGAAGCCGCCGGTCAGTTTGTTGGATCCGGCGGTCCATTCGAGCGCGCTGTCGCTGACGAACGAGGAGATCTTTTTGCGCACCTCCCAGATGCCCGCGCGCATCAGCGGCGTGCTTGCGCCGGTCGCCACCGCGCCGCCGCCGTTGGTGTAGGTAAGGCCAGTGACGGTCGATCCCGCGCCACCCAGCGTTACCGCCAGGGTCGACGCCGCGGTCGGTGCGTCGGCAGGTACCAGCCCGACGGTATCGGCGCTGCCGCCCAGGTAGCTCAACCGCTCGCGTACGCGCAGCCCGCTGGCGACTTCGTAATCGAAGGTTATGCCCGTGTTGATGACGTCGGCACCGCGACCTTCGGCAAGGTCGACCCGGCGGCCGACGAGATTGGTCGTCACCCGCGTTTCCGGCCCTGCGAGCGTCCCCGTACCGGCATCGAAGCCGGGATATGCGGTGATCGAACTGCCGTTCTGCACGATCGGGATCGGCAGCAGCCACTGGCCGTGATCGTTCAGATAGCGGGCATAGATCTCGACCGAACCCTTGTTGTCGTCGAAATCGTGATGGATGTTGGCGGTGATCTGCCCGCCCTTTTCGGCGCGATAACGTGGATCGCGGATGCCGTTGCCCTGCGCGTAATAGCCGCCAACCATGAAGCTGGTGTTGCCGCCGAGCGGCCCCGAAACCCAGGCATCGCCGCGAACCTCGTCATAATCGGTATACGAGAATTTCGCGAAGCCCTTGAACGTGTCACCGCCGATGCGGGGGACGACGTTGACCGTCAGACCGGGCTGGCCGTTGGAGAACAGCGAACCCGTCCCCCCGCGCACCGCCTCTACCCGCTGCACCGTCTCATCGAGGCGGATCAACTGCGAATTCTCGAGGAACGACAGCGTCGAAGGCGGGAAGATCGGGACGCCGCCCAGCTGGAAGGTGACGAATTGCGCGTCGCCACCCGAGGGGTAGCCGCGCACGAAGATGTTCGCGCCGTTCTGCCCACCCGAGCTTTCCGCCATGACGCCCGGCACGGTGCGCAGCAGGTCTGCGGTGCTATTCGGCGCGGCGCGTTCGATCGCGTCGTTGCTGAGCGTGGTGACGGCGAACGCCGCATCCTGCCGCCGCGTACCGCCGCCAGCGGTGCCGACGACGATGATATCCTCACCCGCCTGCGCATCCGCATCGACGATGCCGGCATCAGGCTGGGCGCGTTGCGCGGCGCTGGTCGTGGCGACCGGCGCTTCGACCGGGCCCGTTTGCGCCTGCGCCGGACCAGCGATCATCAGCGCCATCGGTGCGGCGGTGATAAGCAAGCGGGCATGCTTCGGAATAGTGTTCACGAATGTCCTCCCCACGACGTTCCGGTAGATTCGGAAGCGCTTCATTGACAATTCGTTTGTGACCGAATTTGCCAATCCTCAACGGAATTTCGCACGTGGCGCGCAAGTTGTTTCCGAGTGTTACGGATTTGCATCGCTTGCCCACATCAGCCAGATTGCCGCCGTCCAAGGAAACGCGGCCCCGCCGCTTGGCCCACCAGGCGTCGGATCGAACACCTCATGAAAGCCGGAGCGGGTGATCAATGCCACCTCATCGTCATGGACCCGCTTCGCCGCGACCTGCCCCGCACTCGGGATCGCTCCGGTCCTGACGCATGCCTGTCGGAGCTATATCGAGGTACCCGAGAGCAACGCCGCCTTCACAACCATGGCGCGGTTCCCGCGCCGGCACCCGGAGATCACTTTATGACACGTTGGCTGATCCCGCTCGCCCTGCTCGCCACACCGGCGGTCGCGCAGGGCCCGGTCAAGCAGGTGCCGGGCTTCACGCTGCCGCCCTCCAACCAGTTGAGCGAGGCCGCGCGTGAAGTGCTGACGCGCATGGATCAGGCGTCCGCACCCGATTCGATCAAGGGAGACGTCGCGAAACAGCGCGCCTTCTACGACAAATGGAACGACGATCGCCTGGCCGAGATGCGCCGGCATTTCCGCACGAAGATCCGTCACGCCACGATCGGCGGCGTCGGGGTCGACAGCGTCGAACCGGAGAACGGCGTCTTGCCGGCCAATGCGGGCCGGGTGCTCATCAATGTTCATGGCGGCGCGTTCATGTGGGGCTCCGGCAGCGGCGCGCTGGTCGAAGCGATCCCAATCGCCGCGACGATGCGCATCCGCGTCGTGACGGTGGATTATCGCCTCGCCCCGGAGCATCGTTACCCCGCCGCGTCCGAGGACGTCACCGCCGTCTATCGAGAACTTCTCAAGCGATACAGACCGGAGAATATCGGGATCTATGGCTGCTCCGCCGGCGGCATCATCACGGCGCAGTCGGTGGCGTGGATCGCCAGCAAAGGCCTGCCCCGCCCGGGCGCGATCGGCACCTTTTGCGGCACCGGGGCAGCCTATAGCGGCGATAGTCCCTATCTCGCCCCCGCGCTGGCCGGCAATGCGCCGCCGGCGATACCCGCGCTGCCCGCCACATTGCCGGCAAGCTACATGAATGGCGTGCCGGCGACCGATCCGCTCGCCTATCCGCTGTCCTCGGACGCGCAGGTCAAGGCGATGCCACCGACGCTGCTGTTGGCGGGCGGACGCGATTTCGCGGTCAGTGCGCTGACGCTCGCACACCGCCGGCTCGCCGCCGCCGGAGTGGCAAGCGAATTGCAGTTGTTCGATGGCCTGCCCCACGCCTTCTTCATGTGGCCGGACATGCCCGAATCCGACGAAGCGTTCGCAACGATCGCACGCTTCTTCGACGCGCATCTCGGTCGCCATCCGATGGGCGGTACGCCCTAGGCCTTGCCCGGCGAGAAGGATATCCGCCGGTCGGCGCTCTCGATGACCTGGCCGAACGGCACCGCGATGAACGCCAAGGCCTACGGCTGGGCCCTGCTGACACGGATCGCGAGCCCAATCGCTCATAACCACCCCCGTCGCCCCTTCCGCCTTGGTGGCGCGATCTGAAGGATCGGTCGTCAACACATCGGCGATGGCACGGATTTTCGGGCTGCTCGAAACCGGCAGCCGCTCAAAAAGCCTTCTCGAAAAAGGAGTTGAGCGCTTCCCGATCGCGACGCTCGAATTCCGGGTCGGCGTTCTAGGTGGGATTGCGCGATGTGGTCGTCATTCTTTCCGCAAGCTGTTCACCAGGCTTCCTCGTCTATCGTCACTGCCCACGCCAACTTTTTCCGAGGCCATCTTGGGCGCGTTGCGACCGTGATGCGTATGATGGAGGTAGGCGTGACGGCCGGGTTCATAGCAGGGCGTCGCGTCGGCCATGGGCGCCGCGACGTCGAAACAGTCGTTGCCCGCATCGCTCTTGTTCTGCCCGGCTAGCGCAGGGGCGGCGATCAAACCAAGCGGAAGCACGATCGTCCAGAAGCGGCGGCAGCGCATTTGAAGCCTCTAAACCAGGTCTGTGAGATACCCCCTCTCGCGCCAAAGGCCGTGCCTGCCGAATTAAATGAATTTCACCTGCGGCGATGCGCCTTGGCCGCGATCAGGGTGTACGGTTATGCCGCGACGCATGGCAGATATTCTGGTGATCGAGGACGACGACGCCACCGCTGCGGCCATCATGGCCGAATTGGAGCGGCACGGCCATGTCGCCAGCCGCGCCGCAGACGGCGATAGCGGGCTGGACCTCGCCACCCGTGAGGCTTTCGATGCGATCACGCTGGACCGGATGCTGCCCGGACTGGACGGCCTGACCCTGGTCGCGCGTCTGCGGGAACGGCATATCGCCATCCCGGTGCTGATGCTGAGCGCATTGAGCGATGTCGATGAGCGGATCGCGGGTCTGCGGGCCGGCGGCGACGATTATCTGACCAAGCCGTTCGATTTCACCGAAATGGCGATGCGGGTCGAAGTGCTGCTCCGGCGGCGCGAGCAGGCCGAGGCCGTGGTAATCCGCGGCGGCGGGATCGAATGCGATCTGGTCCGGCGCACGGTCAGGGTGGATGGCGAACCGGTCCGGCTGCTCCACATGGAATTCCGGCTGCTCGAATTCCTGATGCGCAACCAGGGCGAGGTGATGACCCGGCGGATTATCTTCGAGCGGGTTTGGGGATATTATTTCGATCCGGGCGCCAACCTTATCAGCGTCCATATCGCCCGGCTGCGCAAGAAAATCCATCGAACAGACCGACCGTCTCCGATCCTTACGGTGAAGGGAGAGGGATATCTTTTCGAGGGCTGACGAGCCGCTGCGCTGGCGCGACATCATCGGGATCAGCACGTTCCGCCTCTCGGTCATGCTCGGGGCGGTGTTCGTCGTCGGACTGATCGCGATGCTGGGCGTTGTCTATGCCGCCACCGCCCGTGACTTGACGGCGCGCAGCGACCGCATCCTGCACGCCGCCGCGCAAAGCCTGCTGCAGGTGCCGGCGGACGAATTGCCCGACCGCGTGCGATCCGAACTGCAGCGCGATCAGGCCGGTTTCAACTATCTGTCCCTGATCGCCGCCGACGGCACCCTGGTCGTCGGCAATGTCCGCCTGTCGGGCGCTCTTACCCCCGGCCACCCGATCGACATCGAAAACGGATCGCGTGGCCCCTTCCGCCTGATCGCGTTGCGCACCCACGATGGCGAGACACTGCTGGTCGGGCGCGACATCAGCCTGCTGCGCGACCTGCGCCATACCATCCTGGAAACCCTGATCGTCAGCGGCCTGCTGACCCTGCTTTGCGTCGCGACGGCGGCCATCTGGTTCAGCCGGGCGCCGCTCCGCCGGGTGCGCGCCCTGCAGCGGGCCAGCCGGGAGATCGCAGCGGGCGATTTTTCCGTTCGAATGCCGATCGCCGGGCGACATGACGAGCTGGATCAGTTCGCGACGACGGTCAACGCGACGGTCGAGGAGGTCGGCCGCGTCGTCGCCCAGGTAAAGGGCGCGACCGATGGCATCGCCCATGATCTGCGCACCCCCCTCACCCGCGTGCGGGCGACCCTGAACGCCTTGCGCCACCACCCCCATGACGCGGCCGATGTGACGGCGGGGATACGACAGGCGACGGGCGATTTGGATTTGGTGCTCGAGCGGTTCGCCGCCCTGCTGCGCATCTCCGAGTTGGAAGCGGGGCGCCGCCGCGCCGGGTTCCGCACGATCGACCTGGGCATTCTAATCACCCAGGTCGCCGACCTCTACGAACCGCTGGCCGAGGATCGCGACATCACCTTGTCGGTCGCCACCCGACGATGCCCGGTGGAAGGCGATGACAAGCTGTTGTTCGAGGCACTGAGCAACCTGCTCGACAATGCGATCAAGTTTGGAAAGCCCGGTGGTCGGGTTTCGATGGCCATGATCGAAGACGCAGGCGGTCGAGCGATTGAGGTTCGTGACGACGGCCCCGGCATCGCAGCCGACGAACGCGATGCGGTATTGCGCCGGTTTCACCGGGGACAGGGGGCGCAAGGCATAGCGGGCAGCGGCCTGGGCCTCAGCCTGGTCGTGGCGATCCTGCATCTGCACGGCTTTCGCCTGGACCTGTCGGATGCCGCGCCGGGCCTGTGCGTGCGAATTTCGTTGCCGCAGCGAGAGTGAAATTCATTTAATTCGCCTGTGCCCGCAAATGGCGCGATGAGCCGCCGTCGGCGACGCGCTGCGGGTTCCCCACCCCCCGTTGATCCCCGCGCCGTCGCCGACACCGCCCATCCCTGACGGTCACCGGGACGCCCATGCTTCAGCTCGTCAAGCTCGCCCTCAGCAAACCCTACACCTTCGTCGTGCTCGCGATCCTGATCGTGCTGGGGGGCGGGATCGCGGCGGTTGAAACGCCGACCGACATCTTCCCCGACATCCGCATTCCCGTCATCGCCGCCGTATGGACCTATCGCGGCCTGCCGCCGCGCGACATGTCGGGGCGCGTCATCTATTATTACGAGCGCTCGCTGTCCTCGACGGTCGGCGACATCGACCATATCGAAAGCCAGTCGCTGTCGGGCGTCGGCATCGTGAAGATCTTCTTCCGCCCCGGCGTCGATATCCGCACCGCCACCGCGCAGGTGACGTCCGCATCACAGACCGTGCTGAAGCAGATGCCACCGGGCATTACGCCACCGCTGATCCTGAACTACAATGCCTCGACCGTGCCGATCCTTCAGCTCGCGCTTTCCGGCAGGGGGCTGTCCGAACAGAAGATCTACGACCTGGGTCAGAACATGATCCGCCCCGCGCTGGCGTCGGTGCAGGGCGCGGCGATCCCCTCGCCCTATGGCGGCAAGGAACGCCAGATCCAGATCGACCTGGACCCCGCCGCGCTCCAGGCCCATCGCCTGTCGGCGACCGACGTCGCGAACGCGCTGGCGCAGCAGAACCAGATCGTGCCCGCCGGGACCGCGAAGATCGGCCAGTATGAATATAACCTGCGCCTGAACAACAGCCCCAACGCGATCGATGAACTGAACGACCTGCCGATCAAGACGATCGGCGGGACGACGGTACTGATACGCGACGTCGCGCATGTCCGCGACGGATCGCCGCCGCAGCGCAACGAGGTGCGGGTGGACGGTGCCCGCTCGGTCCTGATGACCGTGCTGAAGAGCGGTTCGGCCTCGACGATCGCCATCGTCGATCAGGTCAAGGCGCTGATGCCCGGGCTGGAGGCGACGTTACCGCCGGGGCTGAGCGTCAAGCCGCTGTCCGACCAGTCAGTATTCGTGAAGGCGGCGGTATCCGGGGTGATGCGCGAAGGCGCGATCGCCGCCGCGCTGACCAGTCTGATGATCCTGCTGTTCCTGGGTTCGTGGCGCTCCACGATCATCATCGCCGCCTCGATCCCGCTCGCCATTCTCGCCGCCATCGCCGGGCTGGCGCTGGCCGGGCAGACGCTCAACATCATGACGCTGGGCGGGCTGGCGCTGGCGGTCGGTATCCTGGTCGACGACGCGACCGTCACCATCGAGAACATCAACTGGCATCTGGAACAGGGCAAATCGGTGCGCGAGGCGATCATGGACGGGGCACGGCAAATCGTCGGCCCCGCCTTCGTCTCGCTGCTATGCATCTGCATCGCTTTCGTACCAATGTTCTTCCTGCCGGGTGTCGCGGGCTTCCTGTTCGCACCCATGGCGATGGCGGTGGTGTTCGCGATGATCGCCTCGTTCATCCTGTCACGCACGTTGGTGCCGACCATCGGGAATTACCTGTTGCGTGATCACGCCGGGCAGCACACCGCCGAAGTGATGGCGGCGCATGACGCGCAGGCCGGACGCCCGGAGAGCCGCAATCCGCTGCGCCGGTTTCAGCATGGCTTCGAACGCCGGTTCGAGGCGGTCCGCAGCTATTACACCGGCCTCCTGGCCTTCGCGCTCGCCCGGCGCCGGCCGTTCGTTATCGCCTTCATGATCGTGGTGCTGGTGTCGTTTGGGCTAGTGCCGATGCTGGGCCGCAACTTCTTCCCGGCAGTCGACGCCGGACAGATCAGCCTCCACGTCCGCGCGCCCGTCGGCACCCGGATCGAGGAGACGGCGGCGCTGTTCGATCATATCGAGAACCGCATCCGTCAGGTCATTCCCGCCGACCAGCTCGACACCATCGTCGACAATATCGGCCTGCCGGTCAGCGGCATCAATCGCGCCTATTCCAACACCGGTGGCGTGGGTCCGCAGGACGGCGACATCCTGGTCACGCTGAAGGAAGGACACCACCCGACCGCCGGCTTCGTCAAGACGCTACGCGAACAATTGCCGCAGGATTTTCCCGGCTCGTCCTTTGCGTTCCTGCCCGCCGACATCGTCAGCCAGATCCTGAACTTCGGTTCGCCCGCGCCGATCGACGTACAGGTTGCCGGGTCCGACACCAGGGGCAACGAGGCTTACGCCCGGATGCTCGTCGCCAGGCTGTCGAAAATCCCCGGATTGGCGGATGTCCGCCTGCAACAGGCATCCAATTATCCCGAATATGCGGTCACTGTGGATCGCGCGCAGGCCAGCCGCCTGGGCATCACCGAAAACGACGTGACCCGCAGCCTGTCGGTCAATCTGGCCGGCAGCTCGCAAGTCGCACCGACCTTCTGGCTCAACCCCAAGAATGGCGTGTCCTATCCGATCGTGGTGCAGTCACCGCAATATCGCGCCAGCACCATCGAGCAGCTCGACAATCTGCCAATTACCGGCACCGCGTCCGGCAGCTTCCAGACGCTTCAGGCGCTCGGCACGCTGCACCGCGAACCCAGCCCCGCGCTGGTCTCGCATTATGCGGTGCAGCCGGTGTTCGACGTCTATGCGACGCCACAGGGTCGCGATCTCGGTGCGGTCGCCGCCGATATCGACCGGCTACTGGCCCAGACCAAAAGCCAGTTGCCCAAGGGCGCGAGCGTGGCGATGCGCGGACAGGTGGAGACGATGAACACCGCCTTCACCGGCCTGATCCTCGGCCTCGCGGGCGCGGTCATCCTGATCTATCTGTTGATCGTCGTGAACTTCCAGAGCTGGATCGATCCGCTGGTGATCGTGTCCGCCCTGCCCGCCGCGCTCGCCGGGATCGTGTGGATGCTGTTCGCGACCTACACGCCGCTCAGTGTACCCGCCCTCACCGGGGCCATCATGTGCATGGGCGTGGCGACCGCGAACAGCGTGCTGGTGGTCAGCTTCGCCCGGGAGCGGCTGGCGGCCTGCGGTGATGCGATCCAGGCCGCCATGGAGGCCGGAGCCACCCGCTTCCGCCCGGTGCTGATGACCGCCCTGTCGATGATGATCGGCATGGCGCCGATGGCACTCGGTCTGGGCGAAGGCGGCGAGCAGAATGCGCCGCTCGGCCGGGCCGTCATCGGCGGCCTGCTCTGCGCCACGCTTGCCACGCTGGTCTTCGTTCCCGTCGTCTTCGCCATCGCGCACCGCCGCCAGAAGGCGACCACGCCCACTCCCCCTATGCCCATCGGAGAAGCCATCCATGCATGACGCCGCCCCGGCCCCCGCTGTGTCGGCCGACACGCCCGCGCCCAAGGGCCTGAAGATCGCGGGCATCGCCGCCGTCGTGCTGGCGATCGGCACCATCGGCGTGGGCACCATGATCCGCAGCCATGACGTCGCGGCGGCGGCCAATTGGTCTACGGCCAACGCCATTCCGACCGTCCACCTCGTCCCCGTCAAGGGCGGCGCGGCGAGCGAAGCGCTCGAGCTGCCCGCCACGCTGGAGGCGTGGGAAGCCGCACGGTTGTTCCCCCGCGTCAGCGGCTATGTCCGCAGCTGGTCGCAGGACATCGGCGCCCATGTCGCGGCCGGGCAAGCGCTGGGCGTCATCGACACACCGGAACTCGACCAGCAGATCGGCCAGGCGCGTGCCGCGCTTGCCAGTGCCGTCGCGCATGAGAAGCTGGCACGCAGTACGGCGGCACGCTGGAGCGACCTGCTGACCAGCTCGTCGGTGTCCAAACAGGAAGTCGATGAGAAAAACGGCGACCTCGCCGTCAAGATGGCTGGTGTCGCCGAGGCGCGCGCCGCGCTGTCGCGGCTGGAGGCGATGAAACGCTATGCCGTCGTCCGCGCGCCCTTTGCCGGGGTCGTGACCGCGCGCAGTGCGGAAGTCGGCGATCTCGTCGGCCCCGGTGCGGCGGCTCAGGCGCCGATGTTCGGCGTCGCCGACACCCACCGCATCCGCCTCTATGTCAACGTGCCGCAATCGCTGTCGGCCACGATCAAGCCAGGCATGACCGCGACGCTGACCGTCCCCGCCTTTCCGGGCCGTCAGTTCACCGCCACGGTCGCGGGCCTGTCGAGCGCCGTCGATCCGCAATCCGGTGCGTTCCGTGTCCAGTTGCTCGCCGACAATCCCGATGGCCTGTTGAAGCCCGGCGGCTACGCACAGACACGCTTCGATCTGTCCGGACAAGCAAACGCGGCGGTGGTGCCATCCAGCGCCATCCTGTTCGGCGCGGGCGGGGCTCAGGTCGCCACGGTCGATCCACGCGGGCATATCGTGATGCATCAGGTCCATATCGGGCAGGACGACGGCCCGACCGTGCAGATCCTGTCGGGCATCAAACCCGGTGCGCAGATCGTCGACAACCCGCCGGACTCGCTGGCGCAGGGCGAGCTGGTCCGCGTGGGGCAGCATAGTCATGGCTAAGCCCCTCTCCCGCCTGATGGCATCCCGCGGGCTCGCGGGGGCCATGCTGCCGCTGGTGGGCGGATGCTCGATGGCCCCCGCCTATCATCCGCCGGTCATGCCCGCCCCCATCGCGTTCAAGGAGATGCCGACCGTCGGGGACCCGGTATGGAAGCCGGTCGATGCAGCGACCACCGCCGTGCCCGCTGCCTGGTGGATCGGCTTCGGCGATCCGCTGCTCGACCAATTGGAGGCGCGGATCGATAGCGACAATCCGACACTTGCGGGCGCGTTGGCACGCTATGACATGGCCCGCGCCTCCCTGGCAGGCGCACGTTCGGGACTGTTCCCGCATGCGGAGCTGACGCCAAGCCTCTTTCGCAACAGGCAGTCGAGCGAGCGTCCCCTGCGCGGTAGCACCCAGCCGGATCTATACACCGCCGCCACGCTGGGGGGCGACATATCGTATGAAGCCGACCTGTGGGGGCGTGTGCGCAATTCCGTTGCCTCCGGCCATGCTCTCGCCGAAGCGAGCCGCGACGATCTGGCGGCCGTCAAGCTCGCCTTGCAGGGGCAGTTGGCCACCGACTTCGTGCGCTTGCGGGGGCAGGACCTGCAGCTTGCGCTTCTCGACCAAACGATTGACGCCTTCGCCAAGGCCGACAGCCTGACCCGCAACCGCTTTCGCGGCGGCATCGCGACGGGCATGGATGTCGGCCGGGCCGGGGCGCTGCTGGGCGAGGCGCGCGCGCAATATGCTGCGTTGCAGGCGGATCGCGCCGTGACCGAACATGCGATCGCCACCTTGGTCGGGCAGCCCGCCTCCGTCTTCTCGATCCCGCGCCGCGATACGCCGCTCACCCTGCCGGTCATTCCGGTCGGCGTTCCCTCGACATTGCTCGCCAGACGCCCCGATGTCGCGGCGGCGGAGCGTCGCATGGCGGCGGCCAATGCGCGGATCGGCGTCGCCAGGGCCGCCTTCTTTCCGCATATCACTCTGGGTGGCAGCGGCGGGTTTCAGAGCACCGCACTGGCAAGGTTGATCGCTGCCCCCAACATCTTCTGGGCCATCGGACCGGGTGCGATCCTCAACCTGTTCGATGGCGGCAAACGCCGCGCCGATGTCGCCGCGGCGCGTGCGGACTGGGATGCCGCCTCCGCCGACTATCGCGCCCGCGCCCTGGCGGCATTCCAGGACGTCGAAGATTCCCTCGCCACGCTCCGTCATCTCGACGAAGCCAAGGTCGCGCAGGACCAGGCTGTCGCATCCGCCACCAGCACCAGCCAGATCGCGCTGGATCGCTACATCAAAGGTGCCGCGACCTATCTCGACGTGGCGACCGCCCAGCAAAGCCTTCTTCGCGACCAACAAGACGCGCTGGCATTGCAGACCCAACGCCTTACCGCCGACGCCGCTCTAGCCCGCGCACTGGGAGGGCACGCGCCCTCCGTCCCTCAATAACGGCGAGGGAAGCTCGTCCGATCTTTTGCCGTGTTTCCGGGCTGGCGCTTGCGGGGGCGGCGATACGCCGCCTGGTACAAGGCGGTCGAGAAACCCAAACTGACGGATGCGCAGTTCCATGACCAGGAAGACTTTACGATCAACCTGACCGGGTTCCGCCAGCGTTTCGGCGCACCGAAGTAACGCGCCCTCATACGATCCAGGCGGCGCGGGCATGATGCATGCTGATGTATGTGCTTGCGCTCGCCTGGAGGACTTCTTTCCCCTCCGGGATCGCCGCCTTTTTCTGCGCTGCGGCTGAACCAAGTCCCTGACGGGTCGAGAAACGATCGACACGGCGGCGCGGCGCAGGCGCGCCAGTGTGACAACCTACCCCACAAATTGCGGCTATTCCGAGTTCCGCGGATCGCGCCACGGCGCCCCCCCCCCCCCGATCGCCTGTAGTCGTGGCTCACGCCGTCTGCGGGGCGGGCGACGCCTGTGCCAAGTGATGCTGCGGCGCCTGCGCGACAGCTCTGAGGCTCGCTCCGCCGATGCCGTTCGAACCGATCCGGCGCGCGAGGCTCGTTGAACAACGAACTTCATGCTGCCCTCACAGCAAACCTCAAAATGGGTAATCTCGCCAAGAACGTAAACAAACCGGGCGTGCCGGTTAATTCAATCTTAGCGGCGCCGACAATAGTAGCTCAGCAACCGCGACATTGGATATTTCATCTTGCAACTGCAACACGTTGGCTCGTCCTCCTTGCGGGGGGCGCTGTTTCTGCTCGTCACCACGAGCGCGCTGGCATGCGCACCCGCCGCGTTCGCACAATCGGTGCCGAACGCCGGTACCCTATTGAACGAACAGCGGACGACACCCAGGCCGCCGCGCCCTCCGGCGGAGGAGCCCGCGCCGACGCTGGCGATCGAGGGCAAGCCAAAGGGAACCGCGATCGGCTCGGTTTCGATGACGATACGTACCATCGCGCTGACCGGCGATCGCGACCTCATCGCGGCGGAACGACTGGAGGCGATGGTCCAGCCGGCGATCGGCCGCACGCTCGATCATGCAGGGTTGCAGGCGATCGCCGACGACATCACGCGCACGCTGCGGCAGCGCGGCTATGCGCTGGCCTATGCCTATCTTCCGCGACAGGATGTCACCGACGGCGCGCTGACCATCACCGTCGTCGCCGGCCGGCTGGAACAGCAGGGCGGCGGGGTCACCGTCACCGGGCGCACGCGCATCCCGGCGCGTCGCCTGGCCGCCATCGTCGACACCGCACGCGAAGGCGACGCGCCGCTGCGATCCGCGCCTCTGGAACGCGCCGTGCTGCTGGTCAACGACCTGCCCGGCATCACCGCCAGTGCGACACTGCGCCCCGGCGCCACGGCCGGCACCAGCCACATCGATGTCCAGGCGAACGAGGCCAGCCTGATCGGCATCGATCTGTCGGTCGACAATTATGGCAGCCCCAGCACCGGCAGCACACGCGTGGGCGGCGGCGTTCGCCTCGTCGATCCGCTGCACATCGGCGATCAACTGATCGGCGCGGTGCGGGTGACGTCGGGATCGACGCTCGGCAATGTGGTGTACGCACTGCCGCTGACACCGTCGGGCCTTAGCCTGACGCTTTCCGGAAGCTATCTCGACTATCGCGTGAACCAGGCGCAATTCCGGGCGCTGGATCTGACCGGCTCGGCGGCGTCGCTGTCCGCGCAACTCGCTTATCCGATCGTCCGCAGCCGCCGGTCGAACCTGTACGCAGCGCTCGCCTTCGAACACCTCGTGCTGAAAGATGACGTGCGCGGCGTGTCGATCAGCGACCGCCGCGTCGACGACGTGACACTGAACCTGTCGGCAACGCTGATCGACGCGATCGGCGCGGGCGGCATCACCGATGCCGGCGTGACGATGACCGTCGGCACGGTCGACCTGTCGCGCAATCGCGATCAGTGGCTGGTCGACCGGCTCACCGCCCGGATCGACGGCACCTACGCCAGGGCCAACGGGCATCTCGCCCGCGAGCAGATGCTCGATCGCGACCAGCATTGGTCGCTGTTCGCAAGCATGACCGGTCAGATCGCCAGCGACAATCTCGACAGCTCGCAGAAATTCCTCAGCGGCGGGCCATCGGGAGTACGTGGCTATGCCGTCGGCGACGGGATCGGCGATCAGGGGTTGCTCGGCACACTGGAAGTGCGGCGGTCGCTGGCCGTCCGCCCGCTGCGCGCCAATGTGCAGTTGCTCGGCTTCGTCGATGGTGCGGGTGTGTGGGCCGACCGGCACCCCTGGTCCAACCCGGGGTTCGCGGCCAGCGACGACAGTCGCGGGCTCTATGCCGCCGGCATCGGATTGAACGCTTCCGGCTCGCAATGGTCGCTGCGCACCGCGCTGGCACGACGCATCGGCGGCGATTCCTCCCAGAACGCCTTGCTGGTCGGCACCGTCGACCGGTCCGACTGGCGCGCCTGGTGCCAGGCCGCCTTCCGTTTTTAACGCACTCTTCTGCTGGATCGATCATGTCGCGCATCACCAATAGCTTTCTGTCCCGCCGCCGCCTGCTGACCGGTGCCAGTCGCACGGCACTGCTTCCCGGCGTGGTCGCCTCGCTGCTGACGCTCGCGCTCCCCGGCGCGGCGTGGGCACAAAGTGCCGCGCTGCCGACCGGCGGCACGATCGTCCAGGGCACCGGCACGATCGCCACGACGGCGAACCGGATGGACATCCATCAGGGCAGCGCGACGATCGTCACCAACTGGACGGGGTTTGACATCGGCGCCGACGCCAGCGTCGTCTTCCATCAACCCGACGCCTCCAGCCTCGCGATCAATCGCGTCACCGGCGGCGGCGCCAGCCAGATCCTCGGCCATCTGTCCGCCAACGGCCAGATATGGTTGCTCAATCCGCGCGGTATCCTGTTCGGCAAGGGCGCGGCGGTCGATGTCGGTGGCCTCGTCGCCTCGTCGCTCAACCTGTCCGATGCGGATGCGGCGGCGCGGCGGCTGCGGCTGACCGGGGGCACCGGCGCAGGCGCGATCACCAACGAAGGGCAGATCGCCACCGCCCGCGGCGGCGTGGTCGCGCTGATCGGACCGGCGGTGACGAACAGCGGCTCGATCACCAGCCCGGGCGGCAGCACCGTGCTGGCCGCGGGCGACGCCGTGTCGCTCGATTTCGCCGGCGACGGCCTCGTCAGTTATCGTGTCGAGCGCGGGGTTGCGGACGCGCTCGTCAGCAATCGCGGCGTGATCGGCGCCGCCGGCGGCATGGTCGTCCTCACCGCGCGCGGTGCGGATGCGGTGACCGCGGGCGTGGTCAACAACAGCGGCGAGATACGCGCAACCGCGCTCGTCTCGCGCGCCGGCCGGATCGTCCTCGATGGCGATACCGCCGGTGGCAATACGAACGTGTCTGGCACGATCGATGCCAGTTCCAGCTTCGCCAATGGCGGGATCGTCACCGTGACGGGCGGCGCGGTGGCGCTGACGGGGGCCACCATCGACGCGAGCGGCGCGACCGGGGGCGGCACCGTCTCGATCGGCGGTGGGCGCCATGGCGAGGATAGCGCGATCAGCAATGCGCTGTCGCTGACCGTCGATGATGCGAGCGTGTTGCGCGCCGATGCGGTCGGGAGCGGCAACGGTGGCACGATCACCGCCTGGTCCGACGGGTCGACGCGGTTTGCCGGCACGATCTTCGCCCGCGGTGGCCGCGACGGCGGCGATGGCGGCCAGATCGAGGTTTCCGGCAAACAGGAGCTTTATTATGCCGGCGTCGCCAATGCGCTGGCGCCGAACGGGCGAACGGGCGACCTGCTGCTCGATCCGACCAACATCACGATCGAAGGCGGTGCCGGCACCAGCGGCAACTGGTCATCCGGCACCGGCGACGTGACCGTCTACGCCGCCACGCTGGAGGCGCAGACCGCCAACGTGCTGTTGGAGGCGACGCGCTACATCACGTTCAACGACCTGAACAACAATGGCGGCGACGGCGATATCGTCATGCAGCGCAACGTCAGCTTCCGCGCCGAGACGATGAACGCGCTGTCGGGCACACCCAACGACCGACGCGCGTCGATCCGTTTTTCCAACTCCAACAACACGCTGAAAGTTTCGGGCACCGGCAGCATCTACATGAACGGCGGCGGGGGCGGCAGCGGATATGGCACGATTGGCGATCGGCCGGACTCGGGTTCGACCTACATCACGCCCGGCACCGGTACATTCAACCTGATCGCAGGCGATGCCGGCGATGTTGGCGACAATCCGGCGATCACCGCGCTGCCTGACCATAATGTCGGTACGATCGGCAACGGCACGCCCGGCGCCGGCAGCATCACGCTGCTGGGCGCGGACGGCATCCTGATCTCGGGCAACATTACGACGCACGGCGGCTATGTGCGGATTTCCGGCGACTCGGACGTCGGTGGTGGTGGCGCCATCCAGCTGACCAAGAACATCACCACCAACGGCGGCAACCTGTACGTCTATTTCGGCAATAGCGCGGCCGAGAATTTCGCCGAGATCGGTGGCGAGGTGCGGCTGGGCACGGGCCGGCTGGTGTTCGGCGACGAGGTCAATGCGGCGACCAACTTCCGCAACAACCTGGGCGCGTCGAGCGGCGTCAAGCGGCTGAGCGGACTGCTCGAGCTGTCCGGCAACGTCAATTTCTCGACCCCGCTGACGATGCTGGGGGGCGCGAACATCCGCACCGATGGCGACATCAACTTCACCAGCACGGTCAATTTCAACACCGGCAACGAATCGCTGACGCTGCGCGCAACGAATATCAGCTTCGCCGGCGCGACGTTGCAAAACGCCTCGACCGCGAGCCTGGTGCTCGAGCCTTATGATCCCGCGACCAACATCAATCTCGACGGCAATGACGGCATTGTCCCCGCCAACAGCTTCACCAAGCTCAGCGGGATACGCGATCTGACGATCGGGCGCCTCGATGGAACCGGGACGACGACGATCAGCAGCAGCGGCTTCGCCTTCGGCGCATCGCGGCAGTTGACGCTGCTCAACGGTGCCATCCAGGTCGACGGGTTGCTTCAGAATACCAATGCGACCGGCACGATCGTGGCGCAGGCGG
>NZ_JBELIE010000002.1:40489-50363 GCF_042091075.1 Sphingomonas sp.
TTCGGCTGCGACGGCTCGACCGACGTCACCATCGGCAGCGCTGGCCAGATCAAGGCGCTCGGCACGGGCACCGCGGTGATCGCCGCGGCGGCGCGCAATTTCGTCAATGATGCGGGCGCCGGCGCATTGTCGGCGGCGAACGGTCGCTGGCTCACCTATTCGACCTCGCCGCTAAGCGACACCCGGGGCGGTCTGGCGACGACGTTCAAGCAATATGCCGCTACCTATGGGGTAACCAGCGTCGCGCAGGCGACCGGCAATGGTCAGCTCTACACGGTCGCGCCGCTGGTGACGGTCTCGCTGATCGGATCGACCACCAAGGCCTATGACGGCACCACCGCCGCCACGCTGACGACCGCCGGCAACTTCCTGCTGACGGGCGCGATCGACGGGGATGATCTCGGCCAGATGCTGACCGGCTTCGGCACCGCCGCCTATGCCGATCGCAATGCCGGCACGGGCAAGTTGGTGACCGCCACTGGCCTGAGCGGGGGCGCCGCCAGCAACGGCGCGGTCACCGTCTATGGCTACGCTTTGCCCACCACCGCGACGGGAACGATCGGCACGATCACACCGCGCGCCATCGCGGCCACCTTCGCCGCCGCCGACAAGGTCTATGACGGCACCACCGCCGCCACCGTCACCACGGGCTTCGCCACCGGCGGCGTGCTCGCGGGCGACAGCCTCTCGATCGCAGGCAACGGTACGTTCGCCGACCGCAATGCCGGTATTGGCAAGACTGTAACCATCTCGGGCCTGACCCTGTCGGGCGCGGATGCGGGCAATTACCAGTTGCTCGCCACCACCGGCACGACGACCGCCTCGATTACACCGCGCACGATCGCGGCCACCTTCGCCGCCGCCGACAAGGTGTATGACGGCACCACCGCTGCCACCGTCACCACGGGCTTCGCCACCAGCGGCGTGCTTGCGGGCGACAGCCTCGCGATCGCAGGCAACGGCACGTTCGCCGACCGCAATGCAGGGATCGGCAAGGCCGTCTCCGTCTTCGGCCTGACCCTGTCGGGCGCGGATGCGGGCAATTACCAGTTGCTCGCCACCACCGGCACGACGACCGCCTCGATCACCCCCCGCGCCATCGCGGCCACCTTCGTCGCCGCCGACAAGGCCTATGACGGCACCACCGCCGCCAACGTCACCACGGGCTTCGCCACCGGCGGCGTGCTCGCGGGTGACAGCCTCGCGGTCGCTGGCAACGGTACGTTCGCCGACCGCAATGCAGGGATCGGCAAAACGGTTGCCGTCTCGGGCCTGACCCTGTCGGGCGCGGATGCAGGCAATTACCAGTTGCTCGCCACCAGCGGCACGACCACCGCCTCGATCACCCCCCGAACGATCGCGGCCACCTTCGTCGCCGCCGACAAGGTCTATGACGGCACCACCGCCGCCACAATCACAGCGGGCTTCGGCACAGGCGGCGTGCTCGCGGGTGACAGCCTCGTGGTCGCTGGCAACGGTACGTTCGCCGACCGCAATGCAGGGATCGGCAAAACGGTTGCCGTCTCGGGTCTGACCCTGTCGGGCGCGGATGCGGGCAATTACCAGTTGCTCGCCACCACCGGTACGACCACCGCCTCGATCACCCCCCGCGCCATCGCGGCCACCTTCGCCGCCGCTGATAAGGTGTATGACGGCACCACCGCCGCCACAATCACGACCGGCTTCGGCACCGGCAGCGTGCTCGCGGGCGACAGCCTCGCAATCGCAGGCAGCGGTACGTTCGCCGACCGCAATGCCGGGATCGGCAAAACGGTCTCCGTCTTCGGCCTTACCTTGTCGGGTGCCGACGCGGGCAACTACCGGTTGCTCACATCGGGCGGCACCACCACCGCCTCGATTACACCGCGCACGATCGCGGCCACCTTCGCCGCCGGTGACAAGGTCTATGACGGCACCACCGCCGCCACCGTCACCGCCAATTTCGCCGCCGGCGGCGTGCTGGCGGGCGACAGCCTCACGGTCGCGGACGACGCCCGTTTCGATACGTCGGCGATCGGCTTCGGCAAGTCCGTACAGATCACCGGCATCAAGCTGATCGGTGCCGACAGCGGCAATTACCGCCTGTCGACCACGACCGCGGAGGTGCACGCCAGCATCCAGCCACGGCAGGATCTGGATACAGCGTTGGCCGGCGTCATCGCTCGTCCCGACGGGGCGAACGGCACCGCCGACACAAGCCCCGGCACCGCCACCCCGGCGCTGACCACCACGGCCGCCGTGATCGGAGGCGCCCGCATCACAGAAGCGGCCACCCCGGTGGCCCGCGTCGCGACCGGCGCGAGCAATTCGACACTCCTCCTCGCGGATCGAACGATCTCCACCGCAACGGGGCTCAGCCTGTTGACCGCTGATCCCGCCGCCGCGCCGGAGCGAAGCCAGCCGATGGCGATCTATACGACCAGGCCCGCGGCGGCGCCCGACCTTGTCGGCACCTTCGTCGCCACCGACAGCGGCAACGCCATCGAGCTGGAGGCCGCGCCAGGTGAAGCCTTGGCGCTGGACCGCTTCAGTCAACCGGCCAGCATGGCGGCGGTTCAGGTCGAGACGATCGCAGGGACGCTCGATCTTCAGATCGGCGCCGCCGACGACGCTACGTTGCTGATAACGGTGGTCCGTGACCCCTCCGGCGCAACCGCCAAGGCGATTGCCGCATTCGGCCTGGCGGCGGCCCGGAAGAATCTCGCGATGGGCGTGGGGCGGATCAAGGCGATCGTGATCCTGTCATCATAAGGTCGATTGCGGCATCCCGGCGCCGACCGAAGCGGCAAATATCGCGGGAGCATTCCATCGGGGGCAGTTCTGGAAATATCCCGGTCTTCGGCGGAAATCTTCCGCCGGGGACCGGCCTTGCCAACTACCAATTATGTCAGCTCCGATCCAAGGCGCTGATGCCGCCGGTCCGGTGGTTGAACCATCTCCAATGCATGTGTTTCCACCCACTCGTCGAGGGCCGTCACGAGAGGGCTAAGCGAGCGTCCCAGGTCGGTAAGCGAATATTCCACCCGCGGGGGCACTTCGGGGTGGGCAAGCCGCACCACCAGGCCGGCGCCTTCCAGCCGCTTGAGCGTCTGAATCAGCATCTTCTCCGAGATACCCCCGATCCGCCGTCGCAGCGCGCCCGTCCGCATCGTCTGCTCGCTCAGCGCGTGGACGATCAACAACGCCCATTTTTCCGCGAGCAGCGCGAGGATCGCGCGCGCCGGACAATCGGGTCGCATGACATCGCAGGCCAGACGGCGGAACTCGACACTCATTTCATACTTACCCATAGGTCGGTACTTGATCACAGAGCATGTATCAACAAATGGCGGCGGAGCCAATCACCGGGAGTATGACCGATGCGCATTCCGCCAATCCTCGGCTTGCTGATGACCGCCGGAGGTGCCCTGCCCGTCGGCACGGCGGCACCGGCAACCCAGGCGCCCGCCCCGGCGCTGACGCAGCAGGCTCCTGCCTATTACCGCTTCAAGGTCGGCCGGATGACCGTGACCGCACTTTCGGACGGTACGGCCGCTATTCCCTGGGAGAATATTCTCAAGGGAATGGCGCCGGATGACATACGATCACGCTTCGCGGCAGTCGGCGAGAGCACGAGCCGCGACACCTCGATCAATGCGTTCCTGGTCGATACCGGCACCCGGCGCATCCTGATCGATGCCGGAGCGGGGGCGCTGTTCGGGCCCTGTTGCGGTCGCTTGCGAACGAACCTTGCCGAAGCGGGCTACCCGGTCGAGACGATCGATGCGGTGTTGCTCACCCATGTTCATGGTGATCATTCCGGCGGCCTTACCGTCGACGGCGCCCCCGTGTTTCCGAAAGCCGACATCTACCTCGCCCGTGCCGAATATGATTACTGGATGAGCGATGTCCAGCAGGCGCGCGTCAATCCCAGTCACAAGAAGATGTTCGCGGAGGGACGTGCTGCGATCGCGCCTTACGACGCGGCCAAGCGGCTGCATGTCTTCTCCGGCCGCAGTGTGCTCTTTCCCGGTATCACCGCGATCCCCGCCCCCGGCCACACGCCGGGCCATAGCTTCTACCGTATCGCCGATGGCCAGGATCATCTTCTGGTGATTGGCGACATCATCCACGCGGCCGAGGTTCAGTTTGGCCATCCGGATGTGACCGCCGACTTCGACGCCGATCCGCCACGCGCAAGAGCGACGCGGGAGCGGACGCTCGCCGAACTGGCGCGCACGCACGAACTGGTCGCGGCCGATCACGTCAGCTTCCCAGGGCTGGGACACGTCACCCGCGACGGCCAGGGTTATGCATGGAACGCCCAGCCCTATCAGGCCGCCGTCACCCCGGCGGCCCGATGATGATGAAGCGACACCCGTAGGCATCTCGCCAATCTGCTATTGATTCTCATTATGGTTTTATTTAGCCCGCGCGAAAAAGGGGGCCATGATGAAACTGATTGCGTTTTTGCTTTGCTCCGGTGCGCTGGTCAGTGCGACGCCCAGCGTCGCGCAGCGGGCATCCTCCACATCCGAGGAACCTCGGCCGGACGACATTGTCATCACTGGCGAAAAGTCGAACCGCACGCTTCAGGACACCACCACCAGCGTCGCGGTCACGACTCCTGAGCGCATCCGGCAGGAGAACATCCTGACGATCCAGGATGCTACAACCGCACCGCCAATCTGTCAGAAACCTACGGTTCCTCAGGCTTCACCATCCGGGGCATCACCAATCAGGGCGTGGGCGGCGGCGGCGACGGGGACACGGCGACGGTCTATGTCGACGGCGCACCGAACCCGCGTCAGGCGCTGTTCGGCGGCCCGACCGATCTGTGGGACGTCGCCCAGGTCGAGGTCCTGCGCGGGCCGCAATCCACCATCCAGGGTCTGAATGCGCTGGCCGGCGCGATCGTGCTGACGACGCGCGACGCGTCCGTTACCGATTATAGTGCAGACGGACGCATCCTGTGGACCGATCGCGACGATCGCACCTTTTCGGTCGCGGCAGGTGGTCCGCTGATCCGCGACGAGCTTGGCATCCGCCTGTCGGCGGAGAGGCGCGCCGATCGTGGCATCATCCGCAACGTTACCCGTGGCGGCTATGACGACAGCCTGCGCACCCTCAATCTGCGCGGCAAGCTCCACTGGACGCCGCAGGCGCTGCCAGGACTTGACGTGACGGCGAGCTACAACCGCGTCCGGCGCGACGGCGGCTATCTCTACGAATACACCAACCTCACCACGCCCGATTTCTACGATCACCGCCAATCGACCAGCGACCAGCCCAATCGCGGCTATGTTCGCTCCGACATCGCCATCCTGAATGTCGGCTACGAGGTGGCGCCGCGTCTGCGCGTGTCGAGCGTCACCTCGTTCAACCGCGCCGCGACGCTGGCGCAGACCGACGCGGACGGCACGGCCGCCGATGTGCAGTTCATCAGCAACGACAGCCGCTATCGGACCTGGACCCAGGAACTTCGCCTCAACTACGACGGCGAACGGCTCAGCGGCGTTCTGGGTGCCTGGGCTTACCGGCGTTCGGGTTCGCTTGATACCAACAACCGCCTGAACATCCCGACGCCGGTCACCACGATCAGCAGCCTGTTGCAGAGCGGGGGTTTCCCCGCTGCCGCGGCGAGCCAGATCGCGACCACCTATGCCGCCGCCCTGCCGCAAATACCGGTCCGCTACATCGCCGATCAGCCCCTGCTCGTCAGGAACGCCGCGCTGTTCGGCGACGGTCGCCTGCGGGTTACCGATCGCCTCTCGTTGCTCGCCGGCTTCCGTTACGATCACGAGGACAACCGTTATGGTGCAGAGACGATCGCGACCTTCAACGGCACGCTGCCCAATCCAGCCGCCTTTGGCGCCACGGGCAGCGCGCTCAATCTGGCCGTCACCGCGATCAACCGCGGCGTGCTTGGCCTTGTCGCGCAAGCGGCGTCGGCGCGGGCGAGCAATGCGCGCAGCTTCGATGCGTTTCTGCCGAAAGCCGGCGTCAGTATGGAATGGACCCCGGACCTGACCACCGCCCTCACCGTACAGCGAGCCTATCGATCAGGTGGATCAAGTCAGAATCCGGCGCGCGCAACGCTGGTTGCCTACGATCCCGAATATAGCTGGAATTACGAGGGATCGCTGCGTTCGCGGTGGCTGGACGGCAGGCTGACGGTCAACGCCAACCTCTTCTACGTCGATTGGAAAGACCAGCAGACGACCGCCTTCTTCGGCCTCAACGCCTACGATTACAACACCGTCAATGCCGGCGCATCACACCTCTATGGCGGGGAATTGGAGATACAGGGCCGCCTCAACCGCATGTTCGATGCTTATTTCTCGGCCGGCTATGTGCGGACCAAATACGATCGCTTCGATCTTCCCGCGGGTTCGACAAGCACGGTCGACCTGGCCGGGACCCAATTCCCCTATGCACCCCGCTGGACCCTCGCCGGCGGAGTGAACGGGCGCGTCGGGCCCATCACGGGCAATATCAACGCCGGTTATCGCAGCGGCGTCTTTTCCTACGTCGGCACGACGCAGGGGCAGTCCCGCCTGGCCGGCCGTACCGTCGTGAATGCTCGCCTCGGCTACGACGCCGGGAGGTGGACGGTATTCGCCTTCGCCCGGAACATGCTCGCCGCGGATTACCTTCAATATCGCCTGCCGGACGGCAATCGCGGCATCGTCGGCGATCCGCAGACCTTCGGCGCTGGTCTGGAATTGCATCTGTGACGGCATTACACATTCGCCGGGGTGGCAGGGGCCGCGGTTGAGGCGGCCTCGGCCCATATCATCACCGGGGGCCCGTCATGTTCATCATCCTCCTCAAATTTGCCGATAAGGCAAAAGCACCGTCACTCATGGCCGGGCACAACACCTGGCTTCAGCGCGGTTTCGAGGAGGGTCTGCTGCTGCTGGCGGGAACGGTTAAGCCCGCGGCGGGCGGCGCGCTGATTGCCCATGGAGCGACGCGGGAAGCGATCGAGGCCTTCGTGGCGCACGATCCCTTCGTTGCCGAAGGCGTTGTCACGGCAGAGATTCTCGACATCACCCCGGCCCGCACCGATACGCGCCTCGCCTTTCTGAAAGACTGAGGGGTGGGCGCCACGATTTCTGGCCCTGACGGTCTTCCCCGCTGTCACTGGTGTGCCGCCACGCCGGACTATATGGCCTATCACGATACCGAATGGGGATTTCCCGTCGCGGATGATCGCCGCTTGTTCGAGAAGCTGACGCTGGAAGGCTTTCAGTCCGGGCTCAGCTGGCGCACGATCCTGGCCAAGCGCGAGAATTTCCGGGCGGCCTTCCATGGCTTCGACTTTCATCGCATCGCCACTTTTGACGAGGGGGATGTCGAGCGCCTGTTGTGCGACCAGGGAATCGTGCGCCACCGCGGCAAGATCGAGGCGGCGATCAACAATGCCCGGCGCGCGGTGGAATTGGTAAAGGGCGAAGGTTCGTTGGCTGCTTACTTCTGGCGGTTTGAAGACGTGCCGCCTGCTGACACCGTCCCGCAAACCGCATCGACATCGGCGGCGTCGGTGGCGCTGTCGAAGGATCTCAAGAAACGCGGCTGGGCGTTCGTGGGGCCTACCACCGCTTATGCCTTCATGCAGGCGATGGGGCTGATCAACGATCACGCGATCGGCTGCGCATTCAGAGACCGAGTGGCGGAGGCGCGCGCCAACTTCAGTCCGCCGCGCTGATCATCGACGGCGCCGCCCGCCGGTTTCGCGCGCCACCTCATCGACGACCAACCTCGCCCGCGATGGCGGCGCGTTATTCCTTGACCAGCGTCACCTGTACGACATCGATCCCGCCGCCGCGGAAGCCGCCTTCGCAATACATCAGATAATAGCGCCACAGGCGCCGGAAACGCGCGTCGAAACGTGCCGGCAGCCGCTCCTCCCTCACCGCCGTCTCAAACCGTTCCCGCCACTGTTTCAGCGTTTCGGCATAGTCCAGCCCGAACGATCGCCGGTCGCGCCACGCCAGGCCGTGCCGCTCCGCCAGCACGCGGAAGCGCGGTTCGGCGATCAGCGATCCCCCCGGGAAAATGTAGCGCTGAATGAAGTCGATATTGCTGGCGTAGGACTCCCACACGTCCGGCGCGATCGCGATCAGTTGGATCGCGGCCCGGCCGCCGGGGCGCAGGAGATTGGCGATCGTGGCGAGGTAGCCGTCCCAGTTCTCGGGCCCGATCGCCTCGACCATCTCGATGCTCGCGACCCCGTCATAGCAGCCGGTGACGTCGCGAAAGTCAGTGATCGACACCGTCACCCCGGGCAGGGCGCGCGCGGCGACATGATCATGCTGTTCCTGCGACAGCGTGATCGCATGTACCGCCACACCACGCGCTGCCGCCGTCGCGGCGAACGAACCCCAGCCGCAGCCGATCTCCAGCACGCTATCGCCCGCCGACACCGCGGTCCGGTCGAGGATCGCGTCGAGCTTGCGCTGCTGCGCTCCATCCAGTGCGCGATCCCCATCGGCGAACAAGGCGCTCGAATAGGTCAGCGAGGGATCGAGCCATTCGCGATAGAAATCGTTGCCCAGGTCGTAATGGGCGGCGATGTTGCGGCGCGCACCGGCGCGATCGTTGCGGCGGCCGCGATGGATCAACCGCCCCGCCCATCGCGCGACATGCTTGGCCCGCGCGACATTGCCCAGCGCGGCCCGGTTGCGCATGAACAGGTCAAAGATCGGGACGGGATCGGGACTGCTCCAGTCGCCAGCCTCCCACCCCTCATACCAGCCGACCGATCCGGCCGAGACGAGCCGCCATAAGGCGTTCCAGCGAAGGATGCGCACGATCGCGAGCGGCCCGGGGCGATGCCCGCCCAGCAGCCGCCGTGTGCCATCAGGCAGGATCGCGTCGATCGCGCCCTCGACCAGCCCCGCGTCGATACGATCGAGGAGCTTGTGATAGAGCGGCGCAACCCACCGCGCCGTGCGCGGCGGGGTGACGGAGCGGGAGGCGGGAGCGGCTTCCATGGCGGAAGCGCGGCTAACCTACCTTGCGCCCCGCCGCCAGTGCCCGCTCACGCGCTTCGCGATGGCCGATCAGCATCGCGGGATAGGCATCGGGGCGACAGCCCGCCGCCTCGGGATCGTGGATCGCCCCGTCGGGCAGCTTGGCCAGTTCGGGCACCCATTGGCGGATATAATCGCCGGCGTCGAATTTCTCGGACTGGGTGAGCGGCGCCATGATCCGCCCGAACATATTGGCGTCCACGCCGGTGCCCGCGACCCATTGCCAGTTGACCGCGTTGTTGCCGTAATCGGCATCGACCAGCGTGTCCCAGAACCAGCGCTCCCCCTCGCGCCAGTCGATCAGCAAATGCTTGATAAGGAAGGATGCGGTGATCATGCGGACACGATTGTGCATCCACCCGGTCGCCCATAGCTGCCGCATCCCGGCGTCGACGATCGGATAGCCGGTGCGTCCGCGCTGCCATGCGGCAAGGTCGCCCGCCGCCGCCTTGCCGGTGCGCCACGGCAGCTTGTCGTAGCGGGGTCGGCCGTTACGGTCGGCATAATCCGGAAGAGCGAGGATCACGCCCGAGGTGAAATCGCGCCATGCCAGTTCCTGCCGGAAGACGGTATCGCCGCTCGATGTCGCCTGCCAGACGGTGCGCGGCGATACCTCCCCGAAGTGCAGGTGCGGCGAGAGGCGCGAGGTTCCCTCCTGCGAGGGCATGTTGCGCGCTGTATCATAGTCCGCGATGTCGAGCGCCTTCACCTTGCGCAGCGCCGCCGCCTCGCCCGGCGTCCAGTCAAACCCGCCCGACCAGTCGGGCTTGGTCGGCAGCAAGTGCCATGAGGCGAGCGTATCGCTCTTCGGCCAGTTCGCCGGCGCCGGGATCGATCGCGGCAGCGGCAGCGGATCG
>NZ_JBELIE010000106.1:0-11600 GCF_042091075.1 Sphingomonas sp.
GCGAGGCGACATTCACGAGGCCGGTTCAGCGGATGATGGGGGACCAGGTCGGGAGCGGCATCACGTATGAGACGGGGGACGAATGATCTCGAGGCACCTCCTCTCCAACCACAGATTAAGGCGCCCATCATGTTCTACTATCCGGTCGAATTGACCCCCGACGACAACGACACCGTAATGGTGACCTTCCCTGATGTGCCCGAAGCCGCGTCATTTGGCGCTGACGAGGACGAGGCACTCGCCAATGCTGCCGACGCCCTGGAAACCGCGCTGAATGGCTATATTACCGATCGCCGCGACATCCCCGAGCCGTCACCTGCCGATGGCCGCCCCAGCGTTGGCCTCAGCCTGCTCGGCGAACTAAAGCTCGGGATCTATCGCGCGATGCGCGATCGTGACTGGAAAAAGGCGGACCTCGCCCGATCGATGGGCGTCAATCCGCGTCAGATCGATCGGCTCTTGGATCTGGGCCACGCCAGCACCGTCGCACAGCTTGAACAGGCAACCCGCGTGATCGGCAGCCGGTATGTCATCGACATCCGTAAAGCGACGGAAGGCGACAAGCATCGCTATCGTATTGCGATATAGATCAATTGCCTATGGTTAAGCCGTTGGTTACTCCATGAAAAACGGGGACCAACGATGCGTATTGTGCGACGATTGATCAAAGCGCTGATGGCGGAGGCCGCGTGCCCTCACAGCGGCAAGCGGACTGTCGATTGCGCGGGCTGCCAGATCGACCGTAGCCTCGCGCCATCGTGGCCTGAGGATCATGTTCCGTTTGCCACTACGCCACCGCTGGAGCGGACCAGCCGGGAAAACGATGACTCCCGGCTGGATGACGGCTGGCGACAGGCTGCCTGACAATCCTTGTTGGTTGCCCGACAGGAAGTTGCCGTTGAGGCGCCACAGGCCGATCAGCCCGGATTCGGCGCCAGTGTATGCCGCGGTCTGCGGGGTGAAGTCGGCGGCATAGCGGGCGGTGATGAAGATCGCAGCTGACCGACCAGGAAGCCGCCGACATCATGGGCTGGTCGCCCGAACGCGTCGCCCACATCCGCCGCGTCTACGTCGATCACGCCCGCGTGGTGGTGGAGATCGGCCGCCGTATCGCGGAGCGCTTGGCAACCGCGGAATAGTCCAGAACTGATTTGCAGCCGTTTGCTAAGTTATTGAGGGGATTGCGGATTTAAGAACGATGTTTTGCACCGAAACCCGCGGAAAACCGTCGATATTGGAAGCTTGGAAGGCTGCTGCACTACCATTGTGCTATACCCGCAAACCGATGAAAAACATCGTTTTATCATCGCAACACCGCCGCCATTCCGACGTCTCTTCGGTCGGCATTCCGACAGGCGGTGTTGCGCGGCATTACCGTCTCGCCGCGACGCACGCAAGGGCGCGCATCAGGTGCGCGAGCGCGCGATCACCAGCGCGGCGCCCAGCGTCGCGAGCGATCCGATCCCACCCACGGCCAATACCATCATCGCCGCTGCATTCATCGCATCTCTCCCTGTCGCCGCGCGCTGTCGCGTCGTCGGCCTGTTATCGAGGGGGAGCCTGCGCGCGACCGGGCGGCGATGCAAGCGGGATCGGATGCGCCCGTGTCCCGCGTTCACCAATCACTCGAGATCGTTTTCGCTGACGATGACCGGATTGGCGTCGCGATTTCGCGCCAGTGCCGCCAGTGCGGCATCGCTGATCTCATCGCTGAAGCGGCGGAAGGTCTCCTCTGCGTCGCCATCGGGCCGGTCGCCGCTCAATGCCTCCAGCAGGTCGTATTGCACCGCAAAGTCATATTCGTCGTCATCGACGATCCCGCTGAACTCCACCTGTCCCGCGTCGATATTGTCGAGCACCGACGTGTCGTCGATCTCCAGTCGGTGAACCGCCATACGCTGCTCCTTTCCCTCCACACCATCATTCTCGCCGCTACACGCACGATCGAGCGTTCCGGTTCCTTTGATGGCCGGTACGCCTGCCCGGTTCATTAACCATTCGCAACGTAAAGGCACACGCATGTTGCAGGAGAGCGCGATCCTCGCCGCGTCGCCGGCCGACACCCGCCCGGCGTCCGCGGTTTCGCATGGCGTGGGACTGGCGGGGCTGGCCGGTCTGCTGGCATGGCTGGCGATCGCGCATCGCCTCGGCGCGGACGGGCCCTGGGCCGCGCTCGTCGGGGTGGCGGCCTGCGGCGTGCCGATGGTGCTGTGGTCGCTGCTGGTCGACCGGGTACACGGTCATGCGAGTACCGGGATCGACTGGGCGTCCGCGCGGCCGTGGCGTGCCTCGATCGATATCAGCCTCGTCAAGCTGACCGGGCTGTGGGCGACCTGGGCGGGGATCGCGCTGATCTACGCCACCGGGCGCTTTTATTGGGAGGGCCCTTTCACCTTCGCGATGTGGTCGCTCGAACGCGCCGCGCCGCTGCTGGTGCTGCTGTCGATCCCCTATGTGCTGTGGCTCGATCGTTATCTCGTCGAGCCCCGCGACGGCGCGTGGCATGCTGGCGCGTGGCTGCTCGGTATCGCGGGCGCCGACCCGGAACAGATCCATGCGCATTTGCGCGCCTGGGCGGTGAAGGCGGTGTTCCTCACCTTCATGCTGGCGATCGTGCCCGGCGGCTATGGCGCGTTCGTGCGGATGGGCACCGGCAATTTGCTCGCCGATCCGGTCCTGCTGGCCAATTGGCTGATCACGCTGATGTTCGTGATCGACGTCGCCTTCGCGACGGTCGGCTATATCCTCACGCTGCGGCCACTCGACGCGCACATCCGATCCGCCAATCCATTCATGGCGGCATGGACGGCGGCGCTGATCTGCTATCCGCCGTTCATCATGATGGATGACGGGCGGCCATTCGACTATCGGCCCGGCACCGCCGACTGGACCCATTGGATGCAGGGACAGCCGACCTTGCTGGCGATCACCGGCGCGGTGCTGGTGCTGCTGACCGCGATCTATGCCTGGGCGACCGTCGCGTTCGGGCTGCGCTTCTCGAACCTCACCCATCGCGGTATCCTGACGCACGGGCCATATGCGCTGTCGCGGCATCCCGCCTATCTGGCGAAGAACCTGTTCTGGTGGATCTCGACGATCCCGATGCTGTCGACCGGCACGCTGGTCGACGCGGCGCGGGCGACGATCCTGCTGGGCGTGGTCAGCGGCATCTATTACTGGCGCGCGCGGACCGAGGAACGCCATTTACGGCTCGACCCCGCCTATCGCGAATATGATGTCTGGATCGAGCGTCACGGCCTCGTGCCGCGCTTCCTGCGCTGGGCGCGGCGCGGCTGAGCGCACCTGCCGCGCCAGCGACGACTAGAAGCTCGCCTCGTCGTACACCTTCGCGACATCGCCGCCCCACGCGCCGTGATAACGCTCCAGCAGCAATTCCGCCGGCACCTTGCCGGTCCGCACGATCTCGCGCAGCGGGTCGAGAAAGCCCGTTTCGTCATCCCCGGCCGCATTGGTGCGGGCGCGTGCCGCCAGCCCGCGATGCGCGATATCGATCACCTCGCCCGCGATATCGCGCAGCCGTCGTCCGCCGGGCAGCGGCGCGTCCAGCCCCAGCCGCGGCACCGCATCGCGCAGCCCCTGCCGCTCCTCGAGCGTCCAGCCCTTTACCAGATCCCACGCCGCATCCAGCGCGCCCTGATCGTACAGCAGGCCTACCCATAAGGCGGGCAGCGCGCAGATCCGCCCCCAGGGGCCGCCATCCGCGCCGCGCATCTCCAGGAAAGTCTTCAGCCGCACCTCGGGAAAGGCGGTCGACAGGTGATCGTTCCAGTCGTCGATCGTCGGCTTCTCGCCCGGCAGGACGGACAGCTCGCCCTTCAGGAAGTCCCGGAACGACAGCCCCGCCGCATCGATATAGCGCCCGTCGCGATAGACGAAGTACATCGGCACATCGAGCATATAGTCGGCATATCGTTCGTAGCCGAAACCGTCCTCGAAAACGAACGGCAGCATGCCGGTACGTGCCGGATCGGTATCCGACCAGATATGGCTGCGATAGCTGAGAAAGCCGTTGGGCTTGCCCTCGGTGAACGGCGAGTTGGCGAACAATGCGGTCGCCAGCGGCTGCAGGGCCAGGCCGACGCGGAATTTGCGCACCATATCGGCTTCACTGGCATAATCGAGGTTCACCTGGATCGTGCAGGTGCGCAGCATCATGTCCAGCCCCATCGAGCCGACGCGCGGCATGTGCCGCAACATGATCGCATAACGACCCTTTGGCATGATCGGCAGCTGGTCCCGCGCCTTGTCGGGCCACATCCCCAGGCCGAGGAAGCCGAGCCCCAGCTTATCACCCGCCGCCTTCACCTGCTGCAGGTGGCGCCCCGTTTCCGCGCAGGTCTGGTGCAGATTTTCCAGTGGCGCGCCCGACAGTTCGAACTGACCCGCCGGCTCCAGGCTGACCGACCCGTCCGCACCGCTCAGCGCGATGATATTGCCGCCCTCGTCCACCGGGGTCCAGCCGTGCTGCACCAGTTCCAGCAACAGGGCGCGGATCCCCGCCGGCTCGCCCCACGCCGGGGCATGGTGATCCCCGGTGGCATAGACGAATTTCTCATGCTCGGTGCCGATCCGCCAGCGGGCCGCCGGCTTCTCCCCCCGGGCGAAATGGGCAATGAGCTGATCGCGCGAGTCAATGACCGCTGCGTTGCTGTTCGAAACGGTCTTCGTCGACATGGCCGCGCCTTACTGCGCGATGCACCGCCGCGCTAGAGGGGGATGCCAGGTCGTTGTTGATGCGGATCAATCCGCCCTATCATCGCCGTCACCCACGCAAGGGGCGGACGCCCCGGCGGTTTACCAATCCCCCGCCGCCGCCATCCACAGCGCCACCGCCGCTGTCGCCGCGGTCTCGGCTCGCAGGATGCGCGGCCCCAATGTGACGCCGGTCGCCTGCGGACAGGCGCGAATCGCCGCCCGCTCGTCATCGTCGAAGCCGCCCTCCGGCCCGATCAGGATCGCGGCGGGGCCGGGTTGCGCACGCATCGCCGCCGCCGCCGGCGCACCACCCATCTCGTCGGCGAAGAACAACGGCCGCCCGGCGGGCCAGTCACGCAGCAGCGCCGGCAGCTTCACCGCCTCCGCCACCTCGGGCAGCGCGGTTCGCCCGCATTGCTCCGCCGCCTCGATCATCTGCCCGCGCAACCGCTCGACATTGGGCTTGTCGACCACTGTGCGCCGGGTGACGACCGGCACCAGCCGAGCGATGCCCAGCTCACAGGCCTTCTCGGCCATCCAGTCGACCCGCCCCTTCTTCAGCGGTGCGGCAAGCAGCCACAGGTCGGGCACCGCCTCGCGCACGCGCAGCCGTTCGCCCACCTCCACCGTCAGCGATCGTTTCGCGACATCGCGAACGACCGCCAGCCATTCGCCGGTGCGATCGTCGAACAGCACCACCGGATCGCCCGCCCGCGCGCGCATCACCGTTGCCAGATAATGCGCGGGCGCGCCCTCGATCGACAATGCGCCGGGCGCCAGCGGCGCATCGATGAACAGGCGCGGCGTCGATCGCGGCGGCCAGGCGGGGGTTGCGCCCATCACTTGCTCCTTCGTTGCAGGAACATGCGCGCTATCAGGAACAGCACCGCCCCCGCCAGCGCGATGCCCACCACGCCCGCGGTCACCACGCCCGCCACCTTCAGGATCGCAAAGAACAGGGCCTCGAAGAATCGACCGATCGCGACCGAGAGATGGATCACCGCGGGCCGGGCGCTCGGGTCCAGCGCTGCTGCTGGCAGCCGAAGCCCGCGAACAGGCAGCCTTCCGCCACCAGCACGTTGCGCCCGTCGAGGTGCAACATGCCATCCACCTCGCTATTCAGATCGGGCACGAACACGGTGCCGGCGTAACCGCCGTCGCGCTGCTGGCGAAGGCCGCGAAACAGCCGCGTGCCGATCAGCCGGTCGGTGCCGCCGCGCGCGGCATCGTCCCTCGCCTTGTCATTCGCCGCGATCACGGTGCCGCACAGCCCCGGCTCGTCCCCGCATGCCGCGACCCGGATCCGCACGCTGCCCGCCGGATTGACCCACGTGCCGACCAGCGGGTCCGCGGCCGGCGCCGCTGCGGCCAGAAGCAGGGGGAGAAGCATCACCATGATCGCTAGATAAGCGGCGAACAGGCCCAAAATAAGGCTGCGACGCCAACCGCCATCAGCGCCGGGCGCGGCAGCGGTGGCGCCATTCGACGTCGCCCGTGAAACGCGCTAACCGGCGTGTGATGCCGTCCCCTCCCGCACCCGAAATCGTTCCCGACAGTCAGGCCCGTGGCCTGGTCGCGGCGCTGCCGCCGCGCGTCCGGGCGCTGGCATTGCTGGCGCGGTTCGATCGGCCGATCGGCTGGTGGCTGCTGTTCTGGCCCGGCGCCTGGGCGATTGCGCTCGCCGGTGGCCTCCCCACGCGCTGGGGTCTGCTCATCTGGTTCCTGATCGGCAGCATCGTGATGCGCGGCGCAGGATGCGTCTACAACGACATCGTCGACCGCGATCTCGATGCCAGCGTCGCGCGCACCCGGCATCGCCCGCTCGCCAGCGGCGCGATCTCGGTGGCGGCGGCCTGGGCATGGCTGCTGGCGCTATGCGGGATCGGGCTGATCGTGCTGCTTCAGCTCGGCACGCTGGCGCGGATCATCGCGCTCGCCAGTCTCGTTCTGGTGGCCGCCTATCCGTTCATGAAACGGATCACCGGCTGGCCACAATTGTGGCTGGGCCTCGTCTTCTCCTGGGCGGCGCCGGTCGGCTGGGCGGAGACATGGGGAAGCGTTTCGCTCGCGGGGCTGTCGCTCTATGCCGGGTCGATCGCCTGGGTGGTCGGCTATGACACGATCTATGCGCTGCAGGATCGCGAGGACGATGCGCTGATCGGCATTGGCTCCTCCGCGCTGTCGATGGGGCGGCATGTCCACGCCGGGATCGGCATCTGTTATGCGATCGCGGTGGCGGGCTGGACGGCGGCCTTGTGGCAGGTGCGCGCCGATCCGCTGGTGTTCCTCGCGGTGCTGCCGGCGGCACTGCATCTGCTGTGGCAGGTGGCGACGCTGCGGCCCGCGGATGGCGAGGGCGCGCTGCGACGGTTCCGCGCGAACCGCGCCACCGGGCTGCTGGTCTTCCTCGCCTGTGCGGCGGTCGGCACCACGCTATAGGCGTTCGCACCTAGCAACCATGCGTGCGTCGCCCTAAGTCGGGGCGATGTTGACCCCCGATCAGGCGCAGGAACGCGCCCAGGACATCGTTCGCCGCGCCCGGGCCGCCGGGGCCGATGCCGCCGATGCCGTTTTCGCCGCCAATGCCTCGTCCGACGTGTCGGTACGGCTTGGCCAGCTCGAGGATGTCGGACGTTCGGAGGGGGAGGATCTGGGCCTGCGCGTGTTCGTCGGCCAGCGATCCGCCAGCGTTTCCACATCGGACCTGTCGGTTGCGGCGATGGAGTCGCTCGTGGAACGCGCGGTGGCGATGGCACGGGAGGCGCCGGAGGACCGCTGGGCCGGCCTCGCGCCGCAGGAACGGCTGCTGCACGGCGCGCCGCCGTTGCTCGACCTCGCCGATCACACCATCGCCACCCCGGAGGAATTGCGCACCGCCGCGCGGCTCGCGGAGGAAGCGGCGCGCGCGGTGCCCGGCGTCACCAACAGCGAGGGGGGCGGCGCCTCCACCAGCAGCAGCGTCTGGGCGCTGGCGACCAGCCACGGCTTCGCGGGCGCCTATGCCACCACCGGGTTCAGCGTGTCGGCCAGCGTCGTCGCGGGCGAAGGCAGCGGCATGCAGCGCGACTATGCCTTCCACGCCGCGCGCCACCGCGCGCACCTCGATCCACCGGAAGCGATCGGGCGGCAGGCCGGGGAGCGCGCCGTCGCGCGCTTATCCCCCGGCCGCGCGCCCAGCGGCGCGATGCCGGTGGTGTTCGATCCCCGCGTCGGCAGCAGTCTGCTCGGTCACCTCACCTCGGCGATCGCGGGCGCGGCGATCACGCGGCGCACCAGTTTCCTGCTCGATTCGCTCGGCACGCGCGTGTTCGCGCCGGGCATCGCGATCGAAGACGATCCGCATCGCCCGCGCGGCCTGCGGTCGCGTCCCTTCGATGGCGAGGGGCTGCCGGTGTCGCCGCTGTCGCTGGTCAGCGATGGCATGCTCGAAACCTGGCTGCTCGACAGCGCCTCGGCACGGCAATTGGGGCTGGAGCCGACCGGCCATGCCGCGCGCGGCATCGCAGGCGCGCCGGGGGTATCGACCGGCAACCTCTATATGGCGGCGGGCAAGGTGCCGGTGGAAACGCTGATCGGCGATATCACGCAAGGCATCTATATCACCGAGCTGATCGGCCAGGGCGTCAATCCCGTCACCGGCGATTATAGTCGCGGCGCGGCCGGTTTCCTGATCGAGCGGGGCGCGATCACCCGCCCCGTCGCTGAATTCACGATCGCGGGCAATCTGAAGGCGATGTTCGCCACGCTGGTTCCCGCCAACGACCTGACGTTCCGATACGGCATCAACGTTCCCACGCTGCGGATCGAGGGGATGACGGTCGCCGGTGGCTGACCCCCGGCCTCTTGCCGATGCGATCGCCGGGATCGTTCGCGAGGCCGCTGGCCTCGCGCTCGCGCGCTTTCACACCGATTTCGCGCGCTGGGAAAAGACCGGCGGCAGCCCGGTGTGCGAGGTCGATCTGGCGGTGGATCGCCTGCTGAAGGATCGGCTGTCGGCGCTCCTGCCCGATGCCGGCTGGCTGTCGGAGGAGACCGCCGATCGCCCCGACCGGCTGGCGTGCCGTCGGGTATGGGTGGTCGATCCGATCGACGGCACCCGCGACTATATCCGCGGCCGCCCCGGCTGGTGCGTGTCGGTGGCGCTGATCGAGGACGGGCATCCGCTGATCGGGGTGCTCGATGCGCCGGTGCGGGGCGAGACGTGGCACGCAGTCGCGGGCCATGGCGTGACGCGCGACGGTGCGCGCGTCCATGCCGGCACGCGCACCGCCTTCCCCGGCGCGCGCGTGCCGGTCGATGCGCTGCCCAAGGCGGATCGCGATCTGGTCGCGGTGCAGAAACCCAATTCGATCGCGCTGCGGATCGCGATGGTCGCCGACGATCGCGCCGATCTGGTCGCGACGCTGCGCTGGGGCAACGAATGGGACATCGCCGCCGCGGTGCTGGTCGCGGCGGAGGCGGGAGCGACGGTCAGCGACGCACTGGGCGCGCCGCTGACCTTCAACAAGCCCGATCCGCGCGCCTATGGCGTGCTGGTGACCACGCCCGGCATCCACGACGCCGCCGTGGCGCACCTCGCCCCGCGTGCCCGCGCCGCGATCGGATAGCCGCACGGTCGTTCCGAACGATCCGGCGCGGCGCCCCCGCTACCGCCGCCGCCGGTGATCGCGCGCCGCCATCGGGCGCAGTCGCACCGCCAGGCAGATCACGGTCGGCCAGAACAGGGTGTTGATCACGTCGCCGATCGTATCGTGCCAGCGCCAGCTGCCCCAATGCAGCCGGTCGAGGATCTCGTTCCCCGCCTCCGCCGCCGCAACGACGGACAGCGGGATGAGCGTTCCCAGCGAGCGCCGCGTGACGACGCGCGCCAGCATCAGCACTGCCATGCCCGCGTGGATATGCAGGATCGTGTCGGGCAGCCCGGTGCCGTCGCCGATCCACTGGATGAACCGCGCCCATAGCGCGGGGATGTCGTTCACGATCGTCGCGCCGCCGCGGGTTTATTTCTGGCAGGCCACGATCGCGGTAACGACGCTGATCGTTTCCTGCGGATCGCGCACGCGCACGCAGTCAACGCCCGCTTCCTTGGCGGGATAATCATTGCCGCCCGGAAAGATCGCATCGCCGATGAACAACATGTCGGCCAGCGTGAACCCGCTCGCCTCGGCCAGCTTGCGCAGGCCATAGCCCTTGTCGACACCCTCACGGGTGATGTCGATCGAGGTCGATCCGCCCATGTTGATCGCCAGCCCCGGCAACCGCTGCTTCAGGTCCGCCTGGATCACCTTGCGCTTGGCGAAATCGGGGTCCCAATGTTCCTTCGCCTCCAGCGGCGCCTGCTGGCCCAGCGCGGAGAAGGTGATCTGGCTGCCGCGATCCTCGATCCGCTCGCCCCAGGTCTGTTCCGGGACGAAGCCGGTCGCTTCCAGCGCCTCGCCGAACGCATCGATAATCTTCTGCTTCTCGGCGTCGTCGAACAATTCGGCATAGACCGGCTTCCACGCGCCGTCCTGATGGGTGAACAGCTTGGTGCCCGTCGTCGGCATCAGCCACAGCCGCGACACATCGGCGCGCGCCGGCAGGCGGCTCGCCACCTGCTTGTCGAACTGCGGCCAGTCGCCCCCGGAGATCACCGCCACGTCGGCGACCGTCAGCAGATCGGCCAACGTCTCGCCCATATCCTCCAGCAATGCCTGCTTGCTGAGCGCGAGGGTGCCGTCGAGGTCGAACGCCACGAGCTTCTTCATTCAGTTTCTCCGGGGAAGAACGATGGTATCGATGGCGTGCGCTACGCCATCTTCCGTGTTGGCGCGAGTCGTTACGGCGGCGGCCGATTGTACCGTTTCGGGTGCGTTTCCCATCGCGATCGACAGGCCCGCGCGCTTCAGCATCGGCAGGTCGTTGGCCTGATCGCCGATCGCCGCCACGTCCGCCAGATCGACATGCAGCGCGGCGGCCAGCGCGGCGATCCCGTCGCCCTTGTTGGCCCGCTGCGCGGTCACGTCCAGATAATAGGTCTGCGACTGCGCCACCGTCGCGCGCTCGCCGATCGCGGCATGAACCTCGGCGTACAGCGCGCGCAGCGCCGCCTCGTCATCGCTGACGAAGGTGATCTTGTCGGCGTGATCCAGCAGCGCGTCGAAGGCGCGCGTCGTCACCGGCTCCTGCGCCGATGCGCGCCGTTCGCTGCCGGTATGCGGGCCGTCGGGGTCACTGGCGTACCAGCGATCGTCCGCGAACACCCAGATATCGACCGGCGCGCCCGCCGCCAGCCGCATCGCCGTGCGCGCCGCCGCCGGCTCGATCATCTCGCGCCGCACGATCGTGCCGTCCCGGCGAAAGACGATGCCGCCGTTGAACGCCGCGACGTCGCCGTCGAGCCCCAACGGCTCCAGCAGCGGGCGCAGCCCCGACATCGGCCGCGCGCTGATGATGGTGAAGCCGATCCCGGCCGCGCGCAGCCGCGCGACCGCGTCGATCGTCGCGGGGGTCAGCTTCTTGTCCTTGTCGACCAGCGTGCCGTCAACGTCGGATACCAACAGGCGAATCGCCATTATTGCGGCATCTCGACGTGGCCACCGAAGCCGAATCGCATCGCCGACAGCACCTTCTCACCGAACGTATGCTCGACCCGGCTGCGATAGCGGGCGAACAGCGCGGTCGTCAGCACGTTCGCCGGCACCGCTTCCTCCATCGCCGCGTCGATCGTCCACCGGCCTTCGCCCGAATCGGCGACGTTGCCGCTGAACTGTTCCAGCTTGCCATCCTTCGCCAGCGCCAGCGCGGTCAGGTCGAGCAGCCAGGACGAAATCACGCTGCCGCGCCGCCACACCTCGGCGATATCGGTCAGGTTCAGATCGAACCGTTCGTCTTAGATCGGAAGA
>NZ_JBELIE010000107.1:0-5168 GCF_042091075.1 Sphingomonas sp.
TCACCTGCCCGGTCAGGAACCCGCGACCCAGTGGACTGTAGGGGACGAAACCGACCTTCAGTTCGCGCGCGGCCGGTAGGATTTCGGCCTCGATATCGCGCTCCCACAGGGAATATTCGGATTGCAGCGCGGCGATCGGGTGCACCGCCGCGGCACGGCGCAGCGTCTGCTCGCCTGCCTCGGAAAGGCCGATATGACGGATCTTGCCCGCCTGCTTGAGGTCGACGAGCGTGCCGACGACATCCTCGATCGGCACGTCGGGATCGACGCGATGTTGATAGAACAGGTCGATCGTCTCGATCCCCAGCCGCGCGAGCGACCCGTCGCAGGCGCGGCGGATATTGTCGGGCGTGCTGTCAGGGACGAACGGCCCCTTCGCGCCAACCAGGCCGAATTTGGTGGCGATGACCAGCCCATCGCGCTTGCCCGCGATCGCGCGGCCGACAATCCGTTCGTTCTCTTCGGGGCCATAGACTTCGGCGGTGTCGAAGAAGGTGACGCCCAGTTCGATCGCACGGTGGATCGTCGCGATCGATTCGTCGAGATCGGCGCTGCCGTAGTTGATCCGTCCCGCCGCCATCGGCATGCAGCCGATCCCGAGCGCGGAAACGGTCAGGCCGTCACCCAGTTGGCGGGTCTTCATCCTCGGTCTCCTCGCTGCGGCGCGATCCCCGCCCCAGCAGCGCGGTCGTCGCCAGATCCATCGTGACGTTGCCGACAGTACGCATGATATCGGGAATCGTCTCCACTGCGACCAGCAAGCCCAACGGGGCCAGCGGCGCGCCGATCGTTCCCGCGATCGGCGCGATCGCGCTGACATAGCTGACCGTGCCCGGCAGGCTGACCGAGCCGAGCGAGGTCAGCGTCGCGACGACGACGCCGATCGCCAGCGTGGCGGGGGATAGCGGCACCCCGAACCAGGTGGCGACATAGATCGCCACCGCCAGATTCATTGCCGGCCCGGTGGCGCGGAAGATCGCCACCGCCAGCGGCAGCGTGACCCCGGCGGTGGCGACCGGCACGCCGAGCGCGCGCGCGCCTTCCAGCATCGCGGGCAGTGAGGCGAGCGAGCTTTGCGTGCTGATCGCCACCGCCTGAGACGGCAGCGCGGCGCGCACGAACGCCCCGGGGGCGACGCGCGCGCCGAACAGCGCCAGCGGATAGGCGAGCAGCAGGACCGCGAAGCCGACCGCGACCACCGTCAGGATATAATGGACCAGCGCGCCGAACGCGCCCGTGCCGGCCCGCGCGCCGACCACCAGCGCCAACGCGAAGACGCCCAGCGGCGCGATCCACAATATCCAGTCGATCACCACCAGCATCGTATCGCGCAGCGCGGTGAAGAAGCGCACCAGCAGCGCGCGATCGTCGCTGGCGATCCGCGCCATCGCGAAGGCGAAGACCAGTGTGAAAATGATGACCGAGAGAAAGGCGTCGCTGGCGGACGCCTTGACGATATTCGTCGGCACGATCCCGGCGAAGAACTCGCCGAGCGGCGGCACCGGCGGAATCGTCCCCACCTGCGACAGCGCGGCGCGCAGGGCGGCGGCCGAGGTGGCGGGCAGCGGCACCAGCGTCAGGAACAGCGGGGTCAGCAACGCCGCGATCGAAGCGGACACGAACAGCAGCGTCACGTACAGCGCGATCGCGCGCCCCGCCAGCCGGCCGGCCTTTGCCGCCTCGGCGGTGGCGGCGACCCCGGTGACCAGCAGCGACACCACCAGCGGCACGATCGTCATCTGCAATCCGTGCAGCCATGCGGTGCCGATCGGCTCCGCCACCGCGGTGACCCCCGGCACGGACGTCGGGACGAAGCTGGCGAGCGCGATGCCCGCGAACAGCCCCGCCAGCAGCGAAACCAGGATGCGTGAGGCTTGTGTCATCTTCCGGCAATCGCCCTTTCACGGCAACGTCGCTATGCAATGCGCGACGGGAGCGAACGGAAGGCGTGATGGCAAGGAAATATTTCGGAACGGACGGCATTCGCGGGCTGACCAACACCGGCGCGATGACCGCCGAGATGGCGATGAAGGTCGGCATGGCGGCGGGACGCTACTTTCTGCGCGGCGGGCATCGCCACCGGGTGGTGATCGGCAAGGATACGCGCCTGTCGGGCTATATGCTCGAATCGGCATTGCAGGCGGGGTTCACCAGCGTCGGCATGGACGTCACGTTGGTCGGCCCGATGCCGACCCCGGCGGTGGCGATGCTGACGCGCTCGATGCGCGCCGACATGGGCGTGATGATTTCGGCCAGCCACAATCCGTTCGCGGACAACGGTATCAAGCTGTTCGGCCCCGATGGCTATAAATTGTCGGACGAGGCGGAGCTTGCGATCGAAAGCGCGATCGACGGCGATGTGCCGCTGGCGCCGCCCAATGAGATCGGCCGTGCCAAGCGCATCGAGGATGCGCGCGGCCGCTACGTCCACTTCGCCAAATCGACCTTCCCGAACGACCTGCAGCTGGATGGGATGCGGATCGTCGTCGATTGCGCCAACGGTGCCGCCTATCAGGTCGCGCCGGAGGCGTTGTGGGAGCTGGGCGCCGATGTGGTGCAGATCGGCGTCTCCCCCAACGGCCTCAACATCAACGACAAGATCGGCTCGACCCACCCGGAGGCGCTGGCTGCCAAGGTGGTGGAGGTGCGCGCCGATATCGGCATCGCGCTCGACGGCGATGCCGATCGGCTGATCGTCGTCGACGAGAAGGGGCACGTCGTCGACGGTGATCAGCTGATGGCGGCGATCGCTAGCGGCTGGGCGCATGCCGGCCGGCTGCGGGGTGGCGGGCTGGTCGCGACGGTGATGTCCAACCTGGGGCTGGAGCGGTATCTGGCGACGCAGGGGCTGGAGCTGATCCGTACCAAGGTGGGCGATCGCTACGTGCTGGAGGCGATGCGGCGGCAGGGCTATAATGTCGGCGGTGAGCAATCGGGGCATATCATCCTGTCGGACTATGCCACCACCGGCGACGGTCTGGTCGCGGCCTTGCAGGTGCTGGCCGAGATCCGCCGCACCGGGAAGCCCGCCAGCGAAGTGCTGCACCGTTTCGATCCGCTGCCGCAACTGTTGAAGAACGTGCGCTTCGCCGGTGGCAAGCCCCTCGATGCCGACAGCGTCAGGTCGGTCATCGCGGCGGCGGAGGCGGAACTCGATGGCGCGGGGCGGCTGGTGATCCGCCCGTCGGGCACCGAGCCGGTGATCCGCGTGATGGCGGAAGGCGACGATCCCCAGATCGTGGAGCAGATCGTCGACCGCATCTGCGAGGCGGTGCGCAAGGCGGCGTAGCCGGCGGGCGCGGGCAGGGCGCGGCTAGCCCGACAATCGGGTCAGCCGCGCGTCGGCGAGATCGAGTTCGCGGCCGAGCTGTTCGGCCACCGACTGGCCGATCCGGCGCTGCCGTGCGAGCGCGAACAGCGCCTCGCGCTCGGCGCGGATGGCGGCGAGGCGAAGGTCACGCTCGATCGCGAGGTCCTGACGCTGTTCGGCGCGCGTCTCCGCATCGGCGCCCAGGCTGTCGAGGCGCTCGCGATACTGATCGATCACCCGCGCCGCGATATCGAGATAGCGATCGGCATCGTCGCTGGCTTCGGCCATTTGATGCTGTACCCGCTCGACCTCGGCGATCGCGGCTTTGGCGGTGACGGTGCGGGCATGATCGCGTTCGCCCGCCGCCCCTTCGTCGACCGGCAGGCGCAGGCCGTTGAGCAGCAGGGGCAGCGCCACCGCCGCGATCAGCAGCGTCGCCAGGATGACGCCCGAGGCGAGCAGGATGACCAGATCGCGCGCCGGGAAGGGCGAGCCGTCGGCGACCGTCAGCGGCAGCGTCAGCGCGCCCGCCAGCGTGATGGCGCCGCGCGCGCCAGCGACCGACATCGCCGCGACGATCCTTCCCGGCGGGCTGCTGGCGAGCGGATCGTTGCGCCGCGCGCGGAACAGCGTCAGCTGCAGCGACACATGCACCCACAAGTAGCGCAGCACCGCCAGCGCCGCGACGATCGCCGCGACATCGGCAAGCAGCCACCACGCGCTGCCGTGCCCGGTCGCCAGCACCGTGGCGCGCGCGCCGACGAACAGGCTCGGCAATTGCTCGCCCAGCAGCACGAAGATCACGCCGTTGAGCGTGAATTGCAGCATGTCCCACACCGCACGGCGGCGAATCCGCGTGGCGGCGCCGACGGTCGCGCCGCCGCTCGCGAAGGTCATCGTGATGCCAGCGGCGGCGGCGGCGAGCACGCCGGAGGCATGCATTTCCTCCGCCGCCAGATACGCGCCGAACGGGATCAGCAGGCTGATCAGGATGTTAGACCCTTGATCGTCGCCGAAGCGGTGCGCGAACAGCGCCTTGCCCCGCACCGCGATCCACGACATCGCCACCCCGGCGGCGACCCCCACCACCGCCATCCAGGCGAACGATATCGCGGCGTTCGATAGCGAGAAGCTGCCGCTGACCGCGGTGGCGATCGCGAACCGCAGGCAGACGAGGCCCGAGGCATCGTTGAGCAGCGATTCGCCCTCCAGGATGTGCATCATCCGCTTCGGGACGGGCGCCTTCTGCGCGATCGCGCCGACCGCGATCGGGTCGGTCGGCGACACCACCGCCGCGAGCGCGAAGGCGACCGGCACCGGGATCGCGGGGACGAGCCAGTGGATGAACAGTCCGACGCCCAGCACGGTGAGGAACACCAACCCCAGGGCCAGCCCCAGCACCGTCCTGCCGTCACGAAACAGTTCGTCCTTGGGGATCCGCCAGCCGTCGAGGAACAGCAGCGGCGGGACCAGCAACAGGAAAAACAGCTCGGGATCGAGGTCGACGCGGACACCCGCGAACGAGCCGATCAGCGCGCCGAACGCGATCTGCACGATCGGTCGCGGCAAGGCGGAGGGCAGCAGGCGCGCGAATATCCCGCTGGCGACGACGGCCAGCAACAGGATCAGGCAAAGGGTGACGATCTCCACTCGATACGGTCTCCTGGGCGGGGGGTGATCGATTGACAGGCGGGTCGGGCGTGCGTGTTTCGGCCTGGCGACCAGCCGGCAACATAGGCCATCGGGCCCCCCCCCCCCGGGCCGCCCCCCCGCCCCCCCCCGGCCGGCCCCCCCGCGCGCCCCCGGGGCGGGGGGGGGGGGGGGGGGGCGGGCCCCCCCCCACCGACCACGCGAGGCC
>NZ_JBELIE010000107.1:5178-8220 GCF_042091075.1 Sphingomonas sp.
TTCGGCCTGGCGACCCGCCGGCTACATAGGCCATCGGCCCCCCCCCTGCGGCCCCCCCTGCGGCCCCCCCTGCGGCCCCCCCTGCGGCATCGCCTGGCATTGCTATGGGTACCGGTCGCCGGGCACAACCCATGCGTGCCCTTTCGCGGCACGGGGAAAGGCGATAAGCGCGCCGCGATGCCGCCCGCCTTCGCCCATATCGATACCTGGATCTTCGATCTGGACAATACGCTGTATCCGGCAAAGGCCGATCTGTTCGCGCTGATCGACGCGAAGATGACCGCTTATGTCGCACGGTTGCTGAACCTCGATCCGGTTTCCGCGCGCCGCGTGCAGAAAGACTATTTCCTCGCGCATGGCACCACGCTGGCCGGATTGATGGCCGAGCATGAGATCGACCCCGCCGATTTCCTTTCCTACGTCCATGATATCGAGATGGATGCGCTGGAGGCGAATGCGCCGCTCGCCGCCGCGCTGGCGCGCCTGCCGGGGCGCAAGCTGGTCTTCACCAACGGCGACAAGCCTTATGCGCTGAAGGTACTCGACCGTCTCGGCCTGGGCGACAGTTTTGAGGCGGTGCACGATATCCATGCGATGGACCTGGTGCCCAAACCGGCGGCATCGGCCTATGCCGGGCTGTGTTCCGCCCTCGCGATCGATCCCACCCGCGCGCTGTTCGTCGAGGATATGGCGCGCAACCTGAAACCGGCCAAGGCAATCGGCATGACGACGGTCTGGGTCGATAACGGGTCCGAACAGGATCACGACGCCGATCGCAGCTACGTCGACGTGCGAGTTAGCGATCTGACCGCCTGGCTGCATCAATTGCTGGAGGACGCATGACCCTGACCCAACCCACCGCCGACCTTTCCGCCACGATCGACGCCGCGTGGGACGATCGCGCCCAATTGGGCCTGTCGACGCAGGGCGAGGTGCGCCTCGCGGTCGATCGGGCGCTGGCGATGCTCGATGCCGGCACCGCGCGCGTGGCGGAGCCCGATGGGCAGGGCGGCTGGCGCGTCAATCAATGGCTGAAGAAGGCGGTGCTGCTCAGCTTCCGCCTCAATGACAATGCGCTGATCGACAATGGCCCCGGCGCGGGGCATTGGTTCGACAAGGTGCCGTCGAAGTTCGCCGGCTGGAGCGAGGCGGAATTTCGTGACGCTGGCTTCCGCGCGGTGCCCGGCGCGATCGTGCGGCGTGGCGCGCATGTCGCGAAGGGGGCGGTGCTGATGCCCAGCTTCGTCAATATCGGCGCCTATGTCGGCGAGGGCACGATGGTCGATACCTGGGCGACCGTCGGCAGCTGTGCGCAGATCGGCAGGAACGTCCATATCTCGGGCGGAGCGGGCATCGGCGGCGTGCTGGAACCGTTGCAGGCCGATCCCGTCATCATCGGCGACGGTGCCTTCATCGGCGCGCGTAGCGAAGTCGCGGAGGGCGTGCGGGTCGGCGAGGGCGCGGTGCTGTCGATGGGCGTCTATCTGGGCGCCTCGACCAAGATCATCGACCGCGCCACGGGCGAGGTCTTTCGTGGCGAGGTGCCGCCCTATGCGGTCGTCGTCCCGGGATCGACCGGCGGCAACCTGGGCTTGTATTGCGCGGTGATCGTCAAGCGGGTCGATGCGCAGACCCGCAGCAAGACCAGCATCAACGAATTGCTGCGCGACTGAGCGAGAGCCCTGTCGCCCCGGCCCACCCCGGCGGAGGCCGGGGCGGGCGCGCGCGGTGCCCCGTTTGTAGAACATGTAAAACAAAATGCCGCCGCGTGCCTCGACACTGTCATGCCGCCGCCCTATCCCACTGGAAACGACTGTCTCCCGTTCAAGAGAGGAACATCAATGCCGACCGCCAGCAAGGTTCTGGATCGTGTGCTCGTGCTCGAGATGGTGCGCGTCACGGAGGCGGCGGCCATCGCCGCTTCGACGCTGACCGGTCGCGGCGATGAAAAGGCCGCCGATGCCGCCGCGGTCGAGGCGATGCGCGCCGCGCTGAACGAGCTGTACATGGACGGCACCGTGGTGATCGGCGAGGGCGAGCGGGACGAGGCGCCGATGCTGTATATCGGTGAGAAGGTGGGGCTGGGCAAAGGCCCCGCGATCGACATCGCGCTCGACCCGCTGGAAGGCACTACGATCTGCGCCAAATCGGGGCCGAACAGCCTGGCAGTGCTGGCCATCGCGGAGGCGGGCGGCCTGCTCAACGCGCCCGACGTCTATATGGACAAGCTGGCGGTGGGCCCCGGCCTGCCCGACGGGGTGATCGACCTGGACCGTTCGCCGACCGAGAACGTCAAGGCGATCGCCGCCGCCAAGGGCGTGGAGCCGAATGAGATCATCGCCTGCGTGCTCGATCGTCCGCGTCACGAAGCACTGATCGCGGAATTGCGCGGGCTGGGCTGCGGTGTCGTGCTGATCGGCGATGGCGACGTCGCCGGCGTGATCGCGACGACGGACCCGGATACGACCATCGACGTCTATATGGGTTCGGGCGGCGCGCCCGAGGGGGTGCTGGCCTGCGCCGCGCTGCGTTGCGTCGGCGGCCAGTTCAAGGGTCGGTTGCTGTTCCGCAACGACGATGAGCGCGGTCGCGCGCGCAAATGGGGCATCGAGGATCTCGATCGCCAATATGACCTGCGCGATCTGGCCAAGGGCGATTGCATCTTCGCCGCGACCGGCGTCACCGACGGGTCGCTGCTGGAAGGCGTCAAGCGTCGCGGCGGCAAGATGACCACCGAAAGCGTGGTGATGCGCGCGTCGTCGGGCACGGTACGCTGGGTCAAGGGCGAGCATCGCCTCGAACGGTGATGCAGGGCATGGCGGCGGCGCTGCTGACGGCAGCGCTCGCGGGCCTGTGGGCGTTCCTCCACAGCGGCTGGCCGCCAGTACCGCATCGCCTCGCCCGGCGCGCGGTGCGCCATATCGTCTGGTTCGGCGGCATGACGCTGCTGGGGCTGCTGGCACTCGGACAATGGCGCGCGCCGTCGCAAACGCCGGCCGTCTTCGATCCGGCACGTGCGCTGGTGGTTGCCTTGGTGGGTGG
>NZ_JBELIE010000107.1:8230-11588 GCF_042091075.1 Sphingomonas sp.
GGCCTGGCCGTGGGCGCTCGGCGGCATCGTGGCGGGCGGCACGATCATCGGCCTTGTCGAGCGCTGGCGGGGGCGGCCGTTCGGCCTGGGCGATGTCGAGGCGGTGATGCCACGCACCCCGCGCGAGCTGGGCTGGGGCGTGATCCTGTCGCTGACCGCTGGGGTGATGGAAGAGGGGTATTTCCGCCTGCTGTTGCCGCTGCTCGCGACGCTCGCGACCGGGTCGGCGGTGGTCGGTTTCGGGCTGGCGACCCTGCTGTTCGGTGCGGCGCATCGCTATCAGGGGTGGAAGGGCATGATCGCCACCGCGGTGACCGGCGCGTTGCTCGCGGCGGTGTATCTGGCCTCGGGCGCCTTATGGGTGGCGATCGCGCTGCACGTCGCGATCGACCTGAATGCATTGGTTGCGCGGCCGGTGGTGTCGGGGCGGGTGCGCTTCGGCGACACCGCATGATCCGCGCCCCGTGCTCCGGGGGCGCGGGCGAGCGTGCGGAACGGTTCGACCTGCCTAGCCCGCCCGCGCCCGGGCGATCGCTTCCTTCAGCCGCTCGATCGGCAGTGCGCCGCTCAACACCTGATCGCCGATCACCCAGCTCGGCGTGCCGGTCACTCCCAGTTTCGCCGCGGTTTCCAGGTTGGTGCGGATCGTCTCGTCGGCATCGGCGGGGATCTTCGCCAGATCGACTCCGGTCGCCTTCGCCGATTGCGCGATCGTCGCGTCGCTGACCGGGCCGGCGGCGTAGAGCGCATCGTGGAACGCTTTGAACTTCCCCTGTCGCGCGGCGGCGAGCGCGGCGCGGGCGGCACTGCGGCTTTCGTCGGACAGCACCGGCAGCTCCTTGAAGACGACGCGCAAATTCCTGTCCCCGGCGACCAATTGTTCGAGCGTCGGCACGCTGGCGCGGCAGAAGCCACAATTATAGTCGTAATATTCGACCAGCGTGACATCGCCGTCGGGGTTGCCGATCATCGCACCGGGATAGGGTTGCTCGATGGCGCCCCGGCTGGCGGCGACCGCGCGGGCGGCGTCCTTTTCCTGTAGCCGCTGCATCGCCTGCGGGATGATCTCGGGGTTGGCGAGCACATAGTCGCGCACCGCACGCCCGATCCGTGCCTCGTCGGCCGCGCCCAGCTCGCCCGGTGCGACGCGCTGCGCCAGCCACATGCCGCCCGCGCCGAACAGCACGCCGACCATCACCATCGCGAGCAACCAGACCCGTTTCACCGCCGCTTCTTCCTGTTCTTGTCATTCTCGGTCTGCGACGTCATCGCGATGTCCTGCGCGCGGATCCAGTCGGGCGAGTTCTTCGGCAGCCCAGCCATGGCGTAGCGTGCGCGGTCGGCCGCGGTGCGATGGTCGCCGGTCATGCTCGCCCGCTCGGCGCTCGCCAGCGCGGCACGCGCCTCGTCGCCGGTCAGTTCATAGACGGTGCCGAGCTGGAACCAGGCGAAGGGATTTTCAGTGTCGCGTCCCACCGCGGTGCGCAGCACACGCTTGGCCTCGGCATAGTGGCTGGGATCCTCGGTCGCGATCAGCGCATGGCCGTAGGTGGTGGCGATCAGCGGATCGTTGCGCGATCCCTCGGTCGCGCGCTTCAGCGGGGCGAGCGCCAGCTTCGGCTTGCCCGCCTCCAGCAGGATCTGGCCCATGATCTCCTGAAAATAGGGATCGTTCGGTTCGCTCGCGACCAGCGCCTCCGCCTCGGCATCGGCCTTTTCGGGATAGCCGGCGCGGTGATAGGCATAGGCACGCGCGTAATGCGCGTAGATCGACTGATCGCTGTCGGGATATTTCTGCAGCGCCTGCGCCGGCGGCATCAAATAGCCGTCCAGCTTCGCCTTCACGCGGCGGAAGCGCTCCTCCAGCCGCGGGTCGGATGGCTTGCCCCATGACGGTGATGCCTGCAGGTCCGCGGTCAGCGTCTGGACGCGCGTGCCCGACAGCGGGTGCGATTGCATGAACGGGTCGATGTTCTTCGTCCCGTAGCGATATTCCTGCTGCTGCAGCTTCTTGAAGAAGCTGAGCATCCCGCGCCCGGTGATCCCGGCGGTCGACAGAAACCGCACCGCGGAGGCATCGGCGGTCGCTTCCTGCACGCGGCTGAAGGCGAGATATTTGCCCATCGCGGCTTGCTGTCCGGCGGCGAGGATGCCGGCGCCGGCTTCGCCCCCGCCTGCGGCCATCGCAGCCAGGCCCAGCACCATCGACAGGAGATAGATGCCCATCGCCGGGCGCTGCCCCTCCGCGCTGGTGATGACATGGCCGTCGGCGATATGGCCCAGCTCGTGCGCGATCACCCCCTGAACCTCGTTGGCATTATCCGCCGCCTGGATCAGTCCCGAGTGAATGTAGACGGTTTGCCCCCCCGCGACGAAGGCATTGATCGAATCGTCGTTGATCAACGCCAACTGCACGTCGGCGGGGCGAAGGCCGGCGGCGGTGACCAGCGGCGCGGACATGTCACGGAACATCGCCTCGGTTTCGGCGTCGCGCAGGATCGATTGCGCCTGTGCCGGCGCGGCGGCGACCAGAATCGTGACCGCAAAGGCGGTGAGCCAGCGACGGTGCCGTCGCGCGCGGGGGCGGGGGGAAGTGCTCATGACGCGACGCCGGCGTGTGGCGCAGCGGCGCTGAACGGCGGGTGAAGCGCCGCCGGCCACCGGCCCCGATGCCACCGGCCCGCCGCCGCCTCGTGGAGAAGCGGCGGCGTCCCGATCGTCGGAGCGCGTGGCGGGATCACCCGCCGAAGGTGCGCTGCCACCAGCCACGGCGCGGCGTGCCGGCGGCATCGTCCTCGTCATCCGATGCCGTGGCGGGCTCACGCTCGGCCTCGGGCACCGGTTCGTCCGCCACCGCCGGGGCAGCTTCCGTTGCGGGCGTCGTCTCCGCCTTCTTGCGCCGGGTACGCTTCGGCTTGGGCGCCGGTTCGTCCTCCGCTTCCGGGGGCGGCGCGCCCAGACCATCGCTGACGACACCGGCGTCGCCCGCATCGGCGACCGGCTCGACCGCTTTCTTGCGGCGTGTCCGCTTCGGCTTGGCGGGCGCTTCCTCCGCCGCCGGCGTTTCGGACGGGGCCGAAGCTTCCGGTTCCGGCGCGGCGGTGTCGTCGCTCACCGCCTCGGCCGCCGGTTCAACCGTCGTCGCAGCGCGCGCGCGGGGACGGCGGCGCGTCTTCGGCTTGGCCCCCGGCTCGGGCGCGGCGGCTGCGACGGGTGCGGGTTCCGGCGTCGGTTCCGGATCGGGCTGGGCTTCCAGGACGGGCTCAGCGTCGCGCTCCGGCGCGCCCTCGACATCGGCAGCGCCATCGGCCGCCTCGCCCTCGGTGGTGCGCTCGCCGTCCCGACGACGACCGCGACG
>NZ_JBELIE010000108.1:0-11551 GCF_042091075.1 Sphingomonas sp.
TGCGCCTGCGTGTAATAGGCGTCGTAGAAGCCGGCGGACAGCACATAGGTACCGATCAGGATGCGCCGCTTCACCTCGTCACCGAACCCCTCGGCGCGGGTCCTGGCATACATTTCCTGCAGGTTCGCGCCATCGGGCAGGTCACGCAGGCCGTACCGCACGCCATCATAGCGCGCGAGGTTGGACGACGCCTCCGCCGGCGCGATGATGTAATAGGCCGGCAGCGCATAGCGGGTGTGCGGCAGCGATACCTCGACCACCTCGGCGCCCGCATCGCGCACCCAGTCGATGCCCCGCTGCCACAGCGCCTCGATCTCCTGCGGCATGCCGTCGACGCGATATTCCTTCGGGATGCCGACGCGCTTGCCCGTCAGCGAGGCGTTGAGACCCGCCTCCCACTGCGGCACCGCTATATCGAGGCTGGTGGCGTCCTTCGCGTCAAAACCCGCCATCGCCTCCAGCATGATCGCGCAGTCGCGCACGTCGCGCGCCATCGGCCCCGCCTGATCGAGCGACGAGGCGAAAGCGATCACGCCCCAACGCGAGCAGCGGCCATAGGTGGGCTTGATCCCGCTGATCCCGGTGAAGGCGGCGGGCTGGCGGATCGAGCCGCCGGTATCGGTGCCGGTCGCGCCCGGTGCGATCCGCGCCGCGACCGCCGCCGAGGAGCCACCCGACGATCCACCCGGCGCCAGATCCGCATTGCCGCCGTCGCTGCGCCGCCACGGGCTGATGACATTGCCGAAACAGCTCGTCTCGTTCGACGATCCCATCGCGAACTGGTCCATGTTGAGCTTGCCCAGCATGCCCGCGCCCGCATCCCACAATTTCTGCGAGACGGTCGATTCGTACTGCGGGACGAAGCCCTCCAGAATGTGGCTCGCGGCGGTGCTGGCCACGCCCTGCGTGCAGAACAGGTCCTTCATCCCGATCGGCACGCCTGCCATCGGCTTCGATGGCTCACCGGCCGCGCGCGCGGCGTCGGCGGCGTCGGCGGCGGCGAGCGCATGCTCGGGCGTTTCGACGAGAAAGGCATTGAGCGGCTTCGCGGCGGCAACGGCGGCGTTGAACGCCTCCGCCACCTCGCGCGCGGAAAAGTCTCCGGCGCGCACGCCGTCGCGAATCGCGGCGATGCCCAGATCGGTCAGGACGGTCATTATTCGATCACCTTGGGCACCGTGAAGAATCCATGTTCGGCCTGCGGCGCATTGGCCAGCACCTTCTCGCGGATGCCGCCGTCGGTCACCACGTCGTCACGCAACCGCAACTGATTGGGGATCACCGCGGTCATCGGCGCGACACCGGCGGTGTCGACCTCGCCCAATTGCTCGATGAAGCCGAGAATGTTGCCGAGTTCGGGAGCCAGCCGCGCGGCCTCCTCCTCTGTAATGGCGATGCGGGCAAGCCCGGCGATGCGCCTGACGGTATCGATGGAGACGGACATGTGCGCGCCGCTACCATCGCGGACGGCGCGAATGCAACCGGCCACCACGTCCCGCCGGGTGTGTTCCGGCGTCCGCCGCCCCGCCAGCCGGGCATTGGCCCGGCGCGCGGCGCGATTGCCCCCGGCAACACCCCTGGGGTGATGAGGGCCCCGCCAAGGTTGCGCGCATCGCAACTCTCGGGCACGGCGATCGTCATCTACACCGGCGCTTCCGCCGCGTGGCAAGGATGGTGATGGCTGCTTGGTCCGCAAATTCCTCTACGTCGTCGCGGGGCTGATCGTGCTGGGGATCGCCGCCGGGCTCGCGTGGCGCCTGTGGGGCGTCGATCTGATGCGGATGGCGATGGTGCCGGGCGAGACGTTCCGGGTGCAGCGCACGCTGACCGCCGCCGATTATCGCGCCGACGACATGTGGCTGTCACGGCCGGGTCGCGCGAACGACCCCGCGCGCTGGACCCCGCCCGGCTATCAACCGCGCCAGACGAGTGGCGGGGCAGCGATCTTCTTCATCCATCCCACCTCCTATCTGAACCGCGCGCACTGGAACGCGCCGCTCGACGATCAGGAGGCGAATGACCGCGCCGCCCTGTTCCTGCGCGGGCAGGCGAGCGTGTTCAACGAGGCGGGCGCGATCTGGGCGCCGCGCTATCGCCAGGCGACGTTCGGTGCGTTCCTGACCGACCGGAAGGCTGCCGAAGAGGCACTGCAGCTCGCCTATGGCGACGTACAGGCGGCCTTCGATCGTTTCCTCGATGAAATCGGCCCCGATCGCCCGATCATCCTTGCGGGGCATAGCCAGGGCGCGCTCCATCTGACGCACCTGTTGAAGGATCGCATCGCCGGCACCCCGGTCGCGCGCCGGATCGTCGCGGCCTATGTCGTCGGATGGCCGGTGTCGCTGGCCACCGATATCGCGCAGATGGGCCTGCCCGCCTGTACCGCGCCGGATCAGCGCGGGTGCGTGCTGTCGTGGCAGTCGTTCGCGGAACCGGCCGATCCGTCGCTGATCCTCGACGTCTATAACCGCAGTACCGGGTTCGACGGCCGCTCGCGCAAAGGCACGCCGATGCTGTGCACCAATCCGCTGACCGGCACGCCAGGCACCAGAGCGCCCGCCAGCGCCAACCTCGGCACGCTGTTCCCGAATGCGGCGATGACCGAGGCGACGATCACCCCGGCGCGAATCGGCGCGCGCTGCGACGAGCGTGGCTTCCTGCTGATCGGCTCCCCGCCCGATGTCGGGCCCTATACGCTGCCGGGCAACAACTATCACGTCTACGATTACAGCCTGTTCTGGGCGAACATCCGGGCGGACGCGGCGCGGCGGCTGGCCGCCCGATGATCATGCTCGCCGCGGCGGATTTCCGTGGCGTGCTGCCGGGCGGCGGGCGGCTGCTCGGCCTCGATGTCGGAACGAAGACGGTCGGCACCGCGCTGTGCGACGCCGGGTGGTCGTTCGCCAGCCCGGCGACGCTGATCCGCCGGACCAGATTCACCGCCGACAAGGCGGCGCTGATCGATCTGTCGACACAACAACAGGTCGTCGGCTGGGTGATCGGCCTGCCGCTCAACCTGGACGGCAGCGACAGCCCCCGCACCCAGTCGATTCGCGCCTTCGCGCGCAACTGCCGCGACGTCGACTATCCGATCCTGTTGTGGGACGAACGCTGGTCGACCGTCTCCGCCGAACGCGCGCTGATCGAACAGGACATGAGCCGCGCCAAACGCGCCGAACGCATCGACAATCACGCCGCCGCGACGATCCTGCAAGCAGCGATCGACGCGCTGGCAATGGAGGCCTGAAGGGGCCTTATCCAGGGCGAGATCAAACAGATGCCAGCCCGCGCCATCGTCCTCATGCTGTGCCTGACCGGTTGTGCTTCGGGCAATATGCATCTGATGGAGCGTGCGGCTGCCTCACCCATGGCATCCACGCTCGTTGATCCAGCGCGATCCCGACCTGTTCCGGTCCTGCTATATGGCAGGCCGCCGCTCGGCCGACGAAAGCCACTGGCGATCGCCGGTGAAGCACAATGATATGTGGGACGGGGCGACCGCCGGGCAGAAAACAGCGATGCTCAAAGCGGTTGCGGCTTGTCTCAACGATGCGCGTGGAACCGCCCGCCCCTGACGCGCTTCATGCTGCCGGTACACCAACCCAAAACGGATGCGCGGCAGACATCGCGCCGTCCCGCGGCTCGCTGATCCTGGCACCGGCTACCGCTTGAACCGCCCCTGCCCGAACCGCCCCTGTCCCAACCGCCCTTGTCGCGGCGCGCGCGCCCCGCTACCCGGCGCTCTCGATGCAACGCTCGGATCACCGCCCCGCCACCCTCATCCCCGGAGGCGCGGTCTTTCCGCACCGCCACCTGACCGGAATCGAGGGGCTAGAGCCCCATGAAATCATGTTCCTGCTCGACGAGGCGGAAACCTGGGTCGAGGGGACCCGTTCGCGTGCCGCCCCCGACAAGCGGCTGGCCGGCTTCACGCAGATCAACGCCTTTTTCGAGAACAGCACACGCACGCTGCTGAGCTTCGAGATCGCGGGCAAGCGGCTCGGCGCCGACGTGGTCAACATGCATGCCGCGCAATCGAGCGTGAAGAAGGGCGAAACGCTGATCGATACCGCGATGACACTCAACGCGATGCGCGCGGACGTCATCGTCATCCGCCACATGTCGTCGGGCGCGGTGCGGCTGATCGCGGGCAAGGTCGATTGCCCGGTGCTCAACGCGGGCGATGGGCGGCACGAACATCCCACGCAGGCGCTGCTTGATGCGCTGACGATCCGGCGGCGGCTGGGCGGCATCGCGAACAAGCGCGTCGTGATCTGCGGCGACCTGCTGCACAGCCGCGTCGCGCGTTCCAACATCCTCGCGCTTACCGCGCTCGCGGCGGAGGTGCGGGTCTGCGCGCCCTCGACGCTGATGCCGCCCGGTATCGAGCGGTTCGGCGTCACCGCCTTCACCGACTTCGACCGGGCGATGGAGGGTGCCGACGTGGTGATGATGCTGCGCTTGCAGACCGAGCGGATGACCGGCGGCTACGTGCCGTCGATCCGCGAATATCACCTGCGCTACGGCCTGACGCTGAAGCGGCTGGAAACCCATGCGCCCGGCGCGCTGGTGATGCATCCCGGCCCGATGAACCGCGGGGTGGAGATCGATTCGGCGGTGGCCGACCATGTCGAACGCTCCGCGATCACCGAGCAGGTGGCGATGGGGGTGGCGGTGCGCATGGCATGCCTCGACGTCCTTACGCGGCGCGCGCGTGGCGTGGAGGGATGGGCATGACGGACGCGCTGCTGTTCACCAACGTCCGCCGTGTCTGTCCGGCGGCTGGCGAAAGCCGTGACGACCTGCTGATCGTCGATGGCGTGATCGCGGACGGCGAGGCCCCCTCGCACGCGGTGCGAATCGACGGCGGCGGCAAGCTGCTCGCGCCCGGCATCGTCGATCTGGGCGTCGGCGCGATCGACCGGGCGGCGTTCCGGGCCGGCGGCATCGTCCGGGTCGCGCCGCTGCCCGATCAGTCGCCGGTATTGGACGAGCCCGGCGCGGTGCAACGGCTGGCGCTGATCGGCCGGCCGGACCTGTGGATTCATCCGATCGCCGCCGCGACGCGCGGGTTGAGGGGCGAGGATCTGGCCGAGATGGCGATCTGCCTGTCGGCGGGTGCACGCGCGGTCGGCACCGGGCGGCGCTGGATCGCCGATTCGGGCGTGATGCATCGCGTGCTGCTCTATGCCCGCGATCTCGACGTCGCCGTGGTGACGCATGTCGAAGATGCGGGTCTGTGCGCGGACGCGGTCGCGACGGAGGGGGAAACCGCCAGCCGGCTGGGGCTGCCCGCCGCCCCCGCGCTGGCGGAACCGCTGGCGATCGCCCGCGACCTGATGCTGGCGGAAGACACCGGCGCGCGAGTCCACCTGCGCTGCGTCACCACCGGCGCCGGCTTCGCGCTGATCCGCGCGGCGCGCGCGCGCGGCGTGCGGGTCACTTGCGGCACGACCCCGGCGCATCTGCTGCTGTCGGACAATGCGATGAGCGATTTTCGCACCTTCGCGCATCTGTCACCGCCGCTGCGCAGCGAAGACGACCGGCGGGCGACGCTGGCCGCTCTGTCGGATGGCACGATCGATGTGCTCGCCTCCGGCCACGATCCGCGCGGCCCCGAGGAGAAGCGGTTGCCGTTCGTCGACTCGACCGCCGGCAGCGCCGATGCGGTGACTCTGCTGCCGCTGGGACTCGGGCTGGTGCGCGATGGGCATATCGGCCTGTCGCGGCTGTTTGCGCTGCTGGCGTCGGCACCGGCGGCGGTGCTGGGCCTGGACACGGGCACGCTGACACCGGGGGCGCCGGGCGACGTGATTCTGATCGACGAACACGCGTCGTGGCGGATCGATGCCGATACCTTGCCGGGTCAGGCGGGCAATACCCCGTTTGACGGTCTGCCGGTACAGGGCCGCGTGTTGCGCGTCTGGAAAGGTGGACGCGACGTCAGCTCGGAGTAAGTCCGAGCCGCCGACGCATATTCAGCGATCAGGGTATCGTGCCCCGGGGCGCCCGGGGCACAGCATCGTCAGCGCGAGGCGACCTGAACGGTGCGCTTCGCGGGCTGATGCCAGGCAGCGATCTGGTCGCCCGCCATCGATCGCACGAAGCACGTGCCGCGCGCCGCGCGCACCTTGCGGCACAATGAATCGGCGTCCGGCCGCGCATAACCACCTACCGAAAGGCGATAATAGGTCGCCCCCGATACCGCCATGCTCATCCCGTTCGGGGTCAGCCCCCGCAGCGCGGGGATCGTGCGGACCGCGCGATTCCACTTCTCCTGCGCCACCGCCGCATTCTCGAATGCGCCGAGCTGGACCATCCAATTGCCGCGGGCGGGTGCCCGGACGACCGCAGGCTTCGCCAGCAGGAGCGGCGACGGCTTGGCGGAGAAGCGCGTGGAAGAAACCTTATAGGCGCCTCGCGCGGTGATCAGCGGAGTAGCGACCCGCGCGACTCGCGCCGGCGCCGAATAGGCCACCACCGGCGCCGGCGGAGCGGTCGGCTCGGGCGCTGACTCCACCGTTGCGGCGGTCTCCACCGTTGCGGCGGTTTCCACCGGGGCGTCGACGCGGCCCGGCATGAATTGATCCACCGCCGCCAGCGCGGCGGCGGGTGCGACGGTCGACAACGCCAGCGCGACCGGCTGCCCCGGATCGACCACCGGGCGAACGCCCAGCAGCGACGCGACCTGGTCAGCCGCGCCCTGCGGTTTCGCGAACGACGCCCATTCCACCATCCGCCGGTCGGCATCGGCGGGGTTCATGTCCATCCCGACGATCGCCCGCGCCTCTTGCCAGCGCCCGGCGAGCGCCAGCGCCAGCGCCAGATTCTGGCGCGTCTTGGCGTCGGCCTCCGGTGTCCGCGCGGCGGTGGTCAGCACCTCCACCGCCTGCGCCGGATCACCGGCGAGCGCGATCGCCAACCCGCGATCGGCGGCGTTGATCTGCCCGGCATGTGCGTCCAGCGTCGACCGTGCGGCATCCCATTTGCCGCCCGCGATCTGCGCCAGCGCGAGGTTCAGCGCGACCGTGCCGTCGTTCGGGCGCAGCGTCGTCACGTCGCTGAACGCCTGTTCCGCGGAGCTGAACCGCCCCGACCGGAGATAGGCATTGCCAAGGATCGCGCGATATCCCGAATCGCTGGTGTCCAGCGTCACCGCGGCTTCAGCCTCGCGGACCGCCTTGTCCCATTGATGACGGTCAAGCGCCTTGCGCGCCTTCGCGGCATGACGCGACGCTTCTTTCTGCGCGCGCGCATCGATCCGCGATGTCGCGATGGCGGGATTGACACCGTGCAGCGCGACTGCCGCCCCGGCGATGAGCAGCGCCGAGACGCCCGCTCCAGTGATCTTCCGGATGGTCATGGCTTATCTCTCTCGAACAGGGGTGTCGGCCGACAATCGCTCACGCAGACCGTCGATCTCGGGCATGGTCGCCAGCAGCGCGTCAAGCGCCTCGGTCACCAGTTGCTGCGCGGAGCGACCACGTACCGCGCTGGCGAGCCGAAGCCGGAGGTGACGCTCGCTATCGAGCCGCAGCGTGAAGGCCGCCTTGCGTCCGCCGCTGGCCGCACGCGCGACCGGCGCGAGCGCCGTTTCCAGTCGCTCCAGCGTTTCGAGCACCGGCGGCAGTGCCGCGGCGTCCGCCGGGCGACGCTCGGGAGCCGCCGGCGCGGGGATCGCAGGCACCGGCGGAACGCCCATGTCGTTCCAGCCAAGATCATCCTCGATCGCCGCCTGATCGGCAGCCTGCGGGGCCGACGGCAGCGCGGCGATCACCTCGGCCGGCTCGCCACCCAATACCGGGCGGCGCATCGCCGGACGGGCCTGGCCCTTGCGCGCCAGCAGACCCGACGACAGCGCGGCCATCGGCTTGATGTTGAGCATGTTCATGCGACCACCCGACGGCCGAAACCACCCGACTGCGGGCGCGGCGCGGGATAGCCGGCGCCGGGCTTCGGCGCCGCGAACACGGTGCGGCGGAAGTTCTTCTCCAGCCGATCCGACACATAATTCCACAATTCGGCGACCTCCGCGGCGGACTTCCCCCTGGGATCGACCTCCATCACGGTGCGCCCGTCGATCATCGACGCCGCGAAATCGGTGCGCTGGTGGATCGTCACCGGCGCGACTGTGCCATGCTGTGACAGCGCGATCGCCGCGTCGGAGGTGATCCGCGCCTTGGGTGTGGCGGCATTGACGACGAACAGCAGCGGCTTGCCCGACCGCTCGCACAGATCGACGGTCGCGCCCACCGCACGCAGATCGTGCGGGCTCGGGCGCGTCGGAATGACGATCAGCTCGGCGACTTGGATGACGCTCTGGATCGCCATCGTGATCGCCGGCGGCGTATCGATCACCGCCAGCTTGAAGCCCTGCTGACGCAATTCGTCGAGATCCATCGCCAGCCGGGCGACCGTGGTATGCGCGAAGGCGGGATATTCCGCCGTGCGCTCGTTCCACCAATCCGCCAGCGACCCCTGCGGATCGATGTCGATCAGAACGACGGGCCCCGCCCCGGCCAGCTGTGCCTGCACCGCGAGGTGACCCGACAGCGTGGTCTTGCCCGATCCGCCCTTCTGCGATGCCATCGCCAATACGCGCATCGACCACCGCGCTCCCTGTAGTTGCGCAACCGGAATGCCACGGCGGGGTGGAGGAAGCGTTAACGCAACCGGCCCGCGACGCTTGGCCTTTCGCCGTGCTAAACCGTTGGTTAATATCTTTGCAGCGCCCTCACCGCTAAGGCATGGGGGCGCTTTGAACGGACGGCGCTCGGCTGGGGGGAACAGGAATGAAGGTCAACCGGTGGATGGCATGCGTCGCGCTGCTGGTGGCCGCTCCGGCGCTGGCGGACGTCAAGGCCGGCGTCGATGCATGGACCCGCGGCGATTATGCCAAGGCGGTCGCCGAATGGCGCGCACCCGCCGCCTCGGGCAACGCCGATGCGCAATTCAACCTGGGGCAGGCCTATAAGCTGGGACGCGGCGTCGCCGCCGATCAGGCACAGGCGCTCGAATGGTTCCGCAAGGCGGCAATGCAGGGCCATGCGCAGGCGGAAGACAATTACGGCCTCGCGCTGTTCCAGGAAGGGCGCAAGAACGAGGCGGTGCAATGGCTGGAGCGATCCGTGGCGCGTGACGAAAAGCGCGCGGAACTGGTGCTCGGCACGATGCTGTTCAACGCCGACGGCCTGCCGCGCGACTGGACCCGCGCCTATGCGCTGGTGACCCGCTCCTCGCAGCAAGGCCTGCCCCAGGGCTCGCAGACGCTGGCGCAAATGGATCATTATATCGCGGAGGATCAACGCCGCGACGGCATCGCGATGGCGCAGCAGATCGAAGCGCGCGGCCGTGCGATGAAGGTCGCGTCCACGCCGATGGCGACCGAGGCCGTCGCGCCCTCAACGGTCGCGCAACCCGCGCCGAAGGTGGCAACGGCAACCGCCGCCCCGAAAGCGGCCCCCACGCCCGCCGCCCCGAAGGTGACCCCGCCCACGGCGCCCAAGCCTGTGACACGCACCGCCGCCGCCGAAAAGGCGCCCGCCGCGAAACCGGCCGCAACCGCGAAGGCGGAGGCAAAGCCCGCCGCGAAGCCCGTGACGGCAGCGGCACCGGGCAAATGGCGCGTCCAGCTCGGGGCGTTCCATGACGACAGCAACGCGCGGAGCCTGTGGAATTCGGTGGGCGGCCGTGTCGGCGGCACCGCATCCTTCGCGCGGACGGCGGGGATCACGCGGCTGCAGGCGGGCGGCTTCCCGTCGCGGCAGGCGGCGCAGCAGGCCTGCACCAAGGCGCGTGTCGCCTGTACGGTGGTGGCGCCCTAGGGTCGTCATCGTCCCCCCGGCGGGAGGGCCGGCGAACGCCGTGACGCCAGTGGTGCGCTATGCTGCCCAGTCCGCCTTGGGCACGCCCTGCGCCCATAGTAGCGCGGTCAGATCGCCATGCTCGATCCGCGCCGCCGCTGCCGCCGCGACGATCGGCTTGGCACGATAGGCCACGCCCAGCCCCGCGATCTCGATCATCGCCAGATCGTTGGCGCCATCGCCGACCGCGAGCGTCGCCGCCTCCGCAAGGCCCAGCGCCGCGCGGGTTTCGATCAGCGTCGCCCTTTTCGTCGCCGCGCCGACGATCGGCTTCGCGGCGGTGCCGGTCAGCGCGCCGTCCGCGATCTCCAGCACATTGGCGATCGCGCGATCGAAGCCGATCTGCGCCGCGACCGGCTCGGCGAAGCGTGTGAAGCCGCCCGATACCAGCACCGCCGTCGCGCCCCAGCCGCGCATCGTCCGCACCAGCGTCTGCGCGCCAGGCATCAGACGCACCCGCTCCCGCAGGCACGCATCGATCACCCCGGCGTCCAGCCCCTTGAGCAGCGCGACGCGCGCATCCAGCGCCGCCTCGAAATCCAGTTCCCCGCGCATCGCGGCTTCGGTGATCGCGGCGATCTGCGGCTTCAGCCCCGCATAATCCGCGAGTTCGTCGATGCACTCGACCGTGATCATGGTCGAATCCATGTCCGCGACCAGCAGCATCTTGCGCCGGCCGTCACGCGGCTGGACGACGATATCGACGCCCTCGAACGCCCCTTCCAGCGCACGCCGCGCCGCCACCGGATCGAGCCCGAAATGCAGGTCGGCAGCGTCGTCCGCGTCGATCCAGTGCAGCGTGGTCGGCGCGCAGCCGGTGGCCACCAGCCGTTCCTGCGCCGCCGCCGCGATATTGGGCGTCAGCCGCCCTGCTGCTATCAGCGTCGCCGTGAACATGCTTACCCCTCAGAAGCCAAGGCTGGCGCTCATCGCAGGGCCAACCGCCAGCGGCAAGAGCGCGCTGGCCATGGCACTGGCGGAACGGATCGGCGGGACGGTGATCAACGCCGATGCCAGCCAGGTCTATCGCGACCTGCGGATCCTGTCGGCGCGCCCCTCGGACGCGGACGAGGCGCGCGTGCCGCATCGCCTGTTCGGCCATATCGACGGGGCCGAATCCTGCTCCGCCGCACGCTGGGCGGCGGACGCGCGCGCCGCGATCGAGGCATGCCGCACGGCGGGGCGCCCGCCAGTACTGGTCGGCGGCACCGGACTGTACCTGCGAACGCTGCTCGACGGCATTGCGCCCGTGCCGGATATCGACCCGGATATCCGCGCCACCGTGCGCGCGCTGCCGGTCGCCAGCGCCCATGGCGCGCTGGTGGAGGAGGATCCCGCCGCGGCGGCACGCCTGAACCCCGCCGACACGACCCGCATCGCCCGCGCGCTGGAAGTGGTTCGCTCGACCGGCCGCCCGCTTGCCGCCTGGCAGCGCGAACGGCACGGCGGGATCGGCGATCGCATCGATCTGCGGGCGCTGATCATACTCCCCGATCGCGAGACGCTGCTACGCCGCTGCGACGCGCGGCTGGAATCGATGTTCGCCGATGGCGCGGTAGAGGAGGTGCGCGCGCTGCTGGCGCGGCCCGACATCCCCCCCGACGCCCCCGTCCGCCGTGCGATCGGTGTGCCGGACATCGCGGCGATGCTGGCGGGAGAGATATCGCGCGCGACGGCGCTGGAGCGTG
>NZ_JBELIE010000109.1:0-11393 GCF_042091075.1 Sphingomonas sp.
CAGCACCGCGATCAGCGCGTTCTGCCGCAGGAAGGTGGACTTGCCGCCCATATTGGGGCCGGTGACGAGCCACAGCCGCGAGCGTTCGCCCAATACGCAATCGTTGGCGACGAACCGATCACCCGAGCGTGCCAGCGCCGCCTCGACCACCGGGTGCCGTCCCTCGCGCACCTCGAAACAGGCATGATCGGCGAAAACGGGGCGGGTCCAGCCGCCCTCCACCGCGCGCTCCGCCAGCGCCGCCGCGACATCAAGCCGCGCCAGCGCGTCGGCGGTGGCGGCGATATCCTCGCGCGATGCCAAGGCGGTGGCGGTCAATTCCTCGAGATGCGCCGCCTCCGCCGCCAGCGCATGCGCGCCCGCCTGCGTCACGCTGATCGCCACGTCATGCAATTCGGGCGCGTTGAAGCGCACCACCCCCGCGAGCGTCTGCCGATGGGTGAAGCCCGAATCCGCCCGCATCAACGGATCGGCGGCACGCGCGGGCACCTCGATATGATAGCCGAGCACGCCGTTATGCCGGATCTTCAGCGCGGTGATGCCGGTTTTCTGCCGAAACGTCGCCTCCAGCGCGGCGATCGCGCGCCGCCCTCCGCTGCCGGTATCGCGCAGCGCGTCGAGCGCCTCGTCATAGCCGGCGGCGATATAGCCCCCGTCGCTGGCCTCGATCGGTGGCGCGGGCACCAGCGCGCGCTTCAGCAGGTCGATCAGCGCGCCATGCCCGCGCAGCCGTGGCGCGACCTCGGCCAGCATGCCGGGCGCTTGCTCCAGCGAGTCGAGGCGCTCCGCCAGCATCCACGCGCCATCCAGCCCGTCGCGCAATTGCGCCAGATCGCGGGGCGATCCGCGCCCCGCCGCCAGCCGCCCGAGCGCGCGCCCGATATCGGGAAGTGCGCGCAACGCCGCACGCAACCGATCGCGCAACGTGGCGTCATCGTGGAACAACTGTACCACGTCGAGCCGCGCCTCGATTGCATCGCGATCCATCAGCGGCGCGCCGATATCGGCCGCCAGCAGGCGCGCGCCCGCGCCGGTGACAGTACGATCGATCGCATCGAGCAGGCTGCCCTTGCGCTGCCCGGCGGCGGTGGCGGTCAGCTCCAGGCTTTCGCGCGTCGCGGCATCGATCGCCATCGCCGCGCGCGCGGCGATCAGCACGGGCGGGCGCAGGAACGGCAGCCGCCCCTTGGCGGTATGGTCCAGATAGGCGACCAGCCCGCCCGCCGCCGCCAGCGCGGCGCGCCCGAACTGGCCGAACCCGTCGAGCGTGGCGACGCCGTACAGCCGCTTCAGCCGCGCCTCGCCCTGCGCGCTGTCGAACTCGGGCCGCGGGCGCCACACCGTCGCGGGCACGTCGCCGCCCTCCGCCGCGACCACTTCCGCCGCCGCCAGCCGGGCCAGTTCGGCCCCCAGCCCGGCGGCATCGCAAGTGATCACCTCGAACCGCCCGGTCGATACGTCGGCGGCGGCGACCGCCAGCTCACCCGCCGCCTCGCCGATCGCGACGCACCAATTGGCGGCGCGCGCATCGAGCAGCGTTTCCTCGGTCAGTGTCCCGGCGGTGACGACGCGGACGATCGCGCGATGGACCAGCGCCTTCGATCCACGCGCCTTGCGGGCGGCTTCTGGCGATTCGGTCTGTTCCGCGATCGCGACACGGTGCCCGGCCCTGATCAACCGCTGCAGATAGGCGGTCGCGGCGTGCACCGGCACACCGCACATCGGCACCTTCTCACCGGCATGTTCGCCGCGCGCGGTGAGCGCGATATCCAGCACCTGCGCCGCCACGCGCGCATCGTCAAAAAAGAGCTCGAAGAAATCGCCCATGCGATAGAACAGCAGGCAGTCCGCCGCCTCCGCCTTGAGCGCGAGATATTGCGCCATCATCGGCGTAGGGGCGGGGGCGGGGGTGGTCGCGGTCATCGATTACTCTGTGCGCGGCATAAGCGGCGGGGCAGCGGTTGGCCACCCGCCACATCGCCGCCGATTTGATCGCAAGCGACGGGATGCGGCGCCGGGCCGGGCGCGATAAGGTTACGGCCATGTTGTACGAATGCCCCCTCCCCTCCCCCCTCGGCACGCTAACGCTGGTTGCCGACGATGCCGCGCTGGTGGCGGTGCTATGGCCCGACGATCGCCCCGGCCGGGTCGCCCTGCCGGCGCGCACGATCGCGACGGCGCACCCGCTGCTGATCGAGGCACGGGCGCAGCTCGACGAATATTTTGCGGGGACACGGACGCGGTTCGAGCTGCCGCTCGCGCCGCGCGGCACCGATTTCCAGCGTTCGGTGTGGCGCGCGCTGGATGCCATTCCGTTCGGTGAGACGCGCAGCTATGCCGCGATCGCCAGGGCCATCGGCCGGCCGGCGGCGGTGCGCGCGGTCGGCGCGGCGAACGGGCGCAATCCGATCTCGATCGTCACGCCATGTCATCGCGTGATCGGCGCATCGGGTGCGCTGACCGGCTTCGCCGGCGGCCTCAATGCCAAACGCCGCCTGCTGGCGCTTGAAGGGATTGAGATACTTACAGACTGATCATTCCCATTTGCGGCAGCTTTCCCTAAGGGCACGCGCATGACCGACGATCGCACGCCCGCCGCCGCCGCCGCCGCTGCCCCCCAGGAGCGGATCAACGACTTTTCGGAGCGTGAGGCGCTGCTGTTTCACTCCGAGGGACGGCCGGGGAAGATCGAGATCATCGCCTCCAAGCCGATGGCAACGCAGCGCGATCTGGCGCTGGCCTATTCGCCGGGCGTGGCGGTGCCGGTACGGGCGATCGCGGATGATCCCGCCACCGCTTATGATTATACCGCGAAGGGCAATCTGGTCGCGGTGATCTCCAACGGCACCGCGATCCTCGGCATGGGCAACCTTGGCGCGCTGGCATCGAAGCCGGTGATGGAGGGCAAGGCCGTCCTGTTCAAGCGCTTCGCCGACGTCGACGCGATCGATCTGGAAGTCGCGACCGAGGATGTCGACACGTTCGTCAACGCGGTCGCCGTGCTGGAGCCCAGCTTCGGCGGGATCAACCTGGAGGACATCAAGGCGCCCGAATGCTTCATCATCGAGCAGACGCTGCGCGAGCGGATGAACATTCCCGTTTTCCATGACGACCAGCACGGCACCGCGATCATCTGCGCCGCCGGGCTGATCAATGCCTGCCTGCTCACCGGGCGGCGGCTGGACGAGGTGAAGGTCGTCGTCAACGGCGCGGGCGCGGCGGCGATCGCCTGTACCGAATTGATCAAGGCGATGGGAGTGCGGCACGACAACGTGCTGATCTGCGATCGTACCGGCGTGATCTATACCGGGCGTGAGGGCGTGAACCAGTGGCAGTCGGCGCATGCCGCCAACACCGATCGCCGGACGTTGACCGAGGCGCTGGGGGGCGCAGACGTGTTCCTGGGGCTGTCCGCGGCCGGCGCGCTGAAGCCGGAGATGGTGAAGGACATGGCCAAGGCGCCGATCATCTTCGCGATGGCCAATCCGGAGCCGGAAATCCGACCCGAACTGGCCAAGGCGGCGCGGCCGGATGCGATCGTCGCCACCGGCCGTTCGGATTACCCGAACCAGGTCAACAATGTCCTCGGCTTCCCGTTCATCTTCCGGGGCGCGCTGGACGTGCGGGCGACCGGGATCAACGATTCGATGAAGATCGCCGCCGCCAATGCCATCGCCGAACTGGCACGCGATCGCGTGCCCGAGGAGGTGGCGGCGGCCTATGGCGTGCGGCACACGTTCGGCGCGGAATATATCATCCCCGCGCCGTTCGACCCGCGCCTGATGGAAGTGGTGTCGATCGCGGTGGCGAAGGCGGCGATGGACTCGGGCGTCGCCACCAAGCCGATCCTCGACATGGCCAGCTATCGCGACTCGCTGCGCGCGCGGCTCAACCCGACGACCTCGGTACTGAGCCTCGCCTATGAGGGCGCGAAGGCGCATCCCAAGCGCGTGCTGTTCGCCGAGGGCGAAGAGGAAGTCGTGCTGCGGGCCGCGATCGCCTTCAAGGAGGGCGGTTACGGCACCCCGGTGCTGGTCGGGCGTGAGGACGTCTACGACAATCTGCGCGCGCTCGGCATTCAGAATCCCGAGGAATATGAGCTGCATAACAGCCGCGTCTCGCCGCTCGTGCCGAAAATGGTCGACTTCCTCTACGCGCGGTTGCAGCGGCGCGGCTTCCTGCGCCGCGAAGTGGAGCGGATGATCAACCAGGACCGCAACATCTTCGGCTCGGTACTGCTGCAGATGGGTGAGGCGGATGCGATGATCACCGGCGTCACCCGCCCATGGGCGCAGTCGATGCGCGAGGTGAAGCGCGTGATCGACCCCGCCCCCGGGCGCACCGCGTTCGGCATCCACGTGATGGTGGGTCAGTCGCACACGGTGTTCATCGCAGACACCACCGTCAACGAACGGCCCAGCGCCGAGGAGCTTGCCGATATCGCGGAGCAGACCGCCGCGGTGGCGCGCCGTATGGGGCACGAACCGCGCGTCGCCTTCCTCAGCTATTCCACCTTCGGCAATCCGGCGGGCCAGTGGCTCGACAATATCCGCGACGCGGTGGCGGTGCTAGACCGTCGCCAGGTCGGCTTCGAATATGAGGGCGAGATGGCGCCCGACGTGGCACTCAATCCGAAGCAGCTGGCGAATTATCCGTTCGCGCGCTTGTCCGGGCCGGCGAACATTCTCGTCATGCCGGGGCTGCAATCCGCCAATATCTCGGCAAAACTGCTGCGCGAACTGGGTGGCGACGAAATGATCGGGCCGATGCTGGTGGGCATGGAGAAGCCAGTGCAGATCGCGCCGATGACCTCGACCGCCAGCGAACTGGTGACGCTGGCGGTGCTGGCGGCGGGAGGCATCGCGCGCTGAACGGCCAGGTCAGCGCTGTAGCCCCCGGCCCGTCGACGGCGTGAGTCGCGCCGTGCCCCGCGATCACTCGGCGTCGTGCTGCGCCTCCGGCGCGGCACGGCGGAACGCCTCGTGCTCGAGGCAAGCCGCCTCGATCGCCTCGAGCCGTGGCCAGCGCAGCGACACCCCGAACCGGCGCGCATTGTACAATTGGGGGATCAGGCAAATGTCGGCCAGCGTCACCTGCGCACCGACGCTATAATCGCCCGACGGCGGCGGCAGCAGCGCATCATAGGCCGCCAATCCGTCGTCGATCGTATCACGCGCCCAGCCGATCACCTGCGCCTCCTCAAGCCCCAGCGCGCGCAGCCGCGTCAGAACCTTCAGATTCTGTACGGGATGCGTATCGCAAGCGATGATCTGCGCCAGCGCCCGTATCGCCGCCCGTGTCGCGGCATCGCCGGGCAGGAGCGGTGGTGTCGGGCACTTGTCCTCCAGATATTCGCAGATCGCGAGGCTTTGCGTTAGGATCGCGCCATCCGCCTCCAGCACAGGGAGGAATCCCTGCGGGTTGAGCCGTCGAAAGGCGGGATCATGCTGCGCGCCCCGGGCAAGGTGGTGAAACGCATCGCGATAGCCGATCCCCTTCAGGTTCAAGGCGATCCGCACCCGCCAGGACGCGGTCGAGCGATAATAGCCGTGAAGGACGGGCTCGATCATGCGCGAGGGCCGATCGTGACGCACAGGTCGGCAAGGCCATCGATGCTGACCCGCAAAACGTCCCCCGGGCTGACCGGGCCGACGCCCTCCGGCGTACCCGTATAGATCAGGTCCCCCGGCTCCAGCCGATACAGGGTGGACAGCGTCGCGACGATCTCCGCGACGCTCCAGATCATCGCGCCGAGCACGTCCTGCTGGCGCAGCGTGTCGCCGACATGCAGCGTGATCGCCGCGGCGGGATCGAGCGGCGTCGTGGCGGCGGGGCGTATCACCCCGAGCGGGGCCGATTGTTCGACGTTCTTCGCCACATCCCACGGCCGCCCCGTCGCCTTGGCGGCGGCTTGCAGATCGCAGCGGGTCATGTCGAGCCCGGCGGCATAGCCATAGATGTGATCCGCCGCACGCGCCGCGGCGATGTCGCGGCCACCCGCGCCGATCGCGACGACCAGTTCGGCTTCGAATTGATAATCATGCGTGGCGGACGGATAGGCGATCGTCGCACCGTCCGGGACCACCGCCTCCGCCCATTTGGTAAAGAAAAAGGGAGGCTCCCGCACCGGATCGCTACCCATTTCGCGGGCGTGACCGGCGTAATTGCGTCCGACGCAGAACACCCGCCGCACCGGGAATCCGACGCCGTCACTGGTCGCGGCGATGACCGGGGCGGGAGGATCGAAGAGATATGACACGCGACCCGCTCCCGCATTTATCGAACCGCGACCCTATCGCCGCATCGCGCGGGAGCAAGGCAAATGACGGCGGCCGCCCTATGTCGCGCGCAGGTAATCCACGAAAGCGCGCAGCTTGGGCGCCATGTGTCGTCGGGCCGGGAAGTAGAGGAAGAAGCCGGGGAACGGCTCCATGTACGCCTCAAGGATGGAGACCAGCTCACCGCGGTCGACATGGACGCGGAACGTCTCCTCGAACGCGAAGGTGATCCCCGCGTGCGCCAGCGCAGAGCGCAGCATGAAGCGCGGATCGTTGGTCGTGATCTGCGGATCGACCTGTACGCTGAAGGACTGCCCGTTTTCGTCAAACTCCCAGCGGTACGGCGCGGTATCGGGGGTGGCGCGCCAGCCGATGCAGTCGAAGCGGGACAGGTCGCGCGGATGCTCCGGGCAACCATGTTCGGCCAGGTAGCGCGGCGAGGCGACCACCATCATCCGTATCTCGCCACCGATCGGCACGGCGATCATATCCTGTTCCAGCACTTCGCCCAAACGGACACCGGCATCAAAGCCGGCCTCGACGATATCGAGGTCGGCATCGCTCACGGTCACGTCGATCTTGATGCCGGGATACGCCTTGGCGAACCCGGCGATACATGGCCCGGAAAGAACGCGCTCGGCGATCGACGCCACCATGAGCCGAAGCTGTCCGGTCGGCTCATCCGTACCGGTGATCGCGTCGAGGGCCTCGTCGATCTCGGCGAACGGCCCCGATACCCGCTCGCGCAGTTGCTCTCCCGCCTCGGTCAGGCGCGCCGATCGGCGAACTCGCCGGGATGGTCGCAGGTTGGCCCGGTGTCGCCTCCTTCACCCACTGGCGGCTCGGCTCACCCGGCGTCGTCGACGGCGCGGAGTTCCATGTCGGCGATCCCGAGCTAGGCCACATCCATCTCGACGGCAGCGCCCATATCCCCCTGACCGGTCGCATCGCTGCGCTGCTGCACACAGGGGCATGGGACGCACACCATATTGGAGCGATGCGTGGATCACCTGTCCCGTGCAGTCATCGGTGGAGGTGGCACGTGCATCGTGGATGTTTCAACTCTCCTATGCGCGCATCCGCGGCGCGTCGGACGCCGAAGTGGTGGATCGCATCAGGAGCGGCGCGGGGCTGGCTGCGGACTGATGGAGGACCGCCGCCGTTCCGAACCGGCAACGCGCCCGGTCGTATCGATCGCGCCTGCCGGCTTTCCAGCGCCATCTTTCGGAAGCACGATAGCGGCGCAAACGACCGTCCCGACGTTTTGAAGGAGTTCTGTCATGAAGCAGTCAGGTAATACGATCCTCATCACCGGGGGCGGATCAGGCATTGGCGAGGCTCTTGCGCAACGCTTCCACGATCTCGGCAATACCGTCATCGTCGCCGGTCGCAGGCGCGATGCGCTGGACGGTGCTGGACAGCAGCTACGCGCTGGCCGAGGCAATGCGGGCCCACGAACGCGCCGCGAGGGGCAGCATCAAGGGCAAGATCGTCCTGACGGTCGCCTGAAGTACCAGCGCCGGCGCTGTGGCAAGGCCGTCTAAAGGGCAGCTTGAGCATGTACGACATCAAAAGCGAGCGTCCACTCGCGACCGGCTAGTCGGTATCCGGCGTCACGTTGTATATTGTCGTCGGAGGAGAGGGATATGGCCAAGCGGACCATCATCGTCACCGGCGGCAACGCTGGCCTGGGGCTGGCCTTTGGCCGCGAACTGGGCCGCGATGCGGATATCCTCGTCGTCATCGCATGTCGCGACCTGCTCCGCGGCGAACAGGCCGCCACGACGCTCCGCGGACAGGGCGTCCATGCCCATGTCTTGCCACTCGATCTAGCGGATCTCGCCTCGGTGCGGCGCTTCCCCGACGCGCTGCGCGAGGCGGCGCTTCCCCCGCTTGCGGGCCTGATCTGCAACGCGGGAGTGCAGGATGGCGGCACGCCGCGGCGCACCGTCGATGGCTTTGATGAGACGTTCGGCGTCAACCACCTGGGCCACTATCTGCTGGCCCGTCTGCTGCTGCCGGTAATGGCGCGGGGGGCAAGCATCGTCTTCGTTGCCAGCAACACGCATGATGCCTCGACCGGCACCGGTCTGCCGGAGCCGACCTACCCCGGTGCCGCCGCATTGGCGGCCGATCAAGCTACCGGAAGCAAGGCCGGGCAAAAGCGGTACACCGAGTCGAAGCTGTGCATTATCTATACGGCCTATGAATTGGCCCGGCGTCTCGAAGCGTCACCGGAGGCGCACCTCCGCTCGATCCGCGTCAATGCCTTCGACCCCGGCATGGTCCCGGGCACTGGCCTGGCCCGCCGCTATCCAGCGCCGTTGCGATTCATATGGTCCTATATCCTGCCGGTGCTGACCCTGTTCCAGCGCAACGTAAACCGGCCGGCCACCTCGGCGCGACGCATGGCGGCGCTCGTGAACGGCGGGATGGGCGACCTTAACGGCAAATACGTGTCGATGGGGCAGGTCACGGCCTCATCGGCACTTTCCTATGACCGGGAGAACGCGGCCGATTTGTGGGAGGCGAGCGCCGCCATGATCGATCTGCCACCGACGTTGGGCGATGCTGGCGAGGCCGTGGCCCATCGCCCGGCGAACAGCATTGTCGCCGCCCCGCCGCAAGCGCGGCCGGCCGAGGGCGCCTAGATCGCAAAGCGGGCCGGTCCGATCAGGCCCGTTTCGCAATTTCGCGTGCCAGCATCTTCACGGCGACGGCCGTCGCCCCGACCCGGCCGATGGAGCTGGCAGCGGCGTTGACGCGCTCCGCGCTGCCACTGGCGAGCGTGGCCAAGGTCGACGCGGTTTCGCGCTGGCGTTCGGCATGATCTAACGCCGAGTCGAGTAGGTCCGCCTGGTTCGCCACCAACCCGGCCTGGGTGTCGACCAACGCTCGGGCGGCCTGCACATCCGTCGCGATCTCCTCTGCGGAACTGCCGATATCGCCAGTCGCCCCCTGGGTACGCTTCGCCAACTCCGACATTTCGGCCGCCACGGCCGCGAACCCGCGCGCCTCGGGACCGCTACGCGCCGCCTCGATCCGGGCGTTCAGCGACAGCATCTGGCTCTGGCGGGCAATGTCGCGCACTGTGCGCGATATAATCGCCAGCCGGTCGGGCGAGCGTTCCAGCGCGTCAACCGCTGGCCGCTGTTCGCCAAGGGCATCACGGGCGATGAGCAACACCGCATTGTGTTGACGGACCTCGCGTTCCAGCTCGGTCGCGGCACCGTCCAGCATGGCGGCCAGCGATGCGACCTGTTGCACCTGATCGGTGAGCGCGCGGATCGCACTGGCGGCGACCTCGGACTCGCGCGCGACGCCCGCGGCCATGTCGGCTAGCCGGACCGTCAGGTTCGCGAGCGATGGCGCGGCTTGGTCTGGCGGCACGTCACGCCGCCCGACGGACGGCGGCCTGCATCGTGTCGGACAGCAGCGTATAGGCGACACCCCATGCTGCCTCGGTTTCCGCATTGAACAAGGGGCCAAGCCCAGCGCGCAGGGTGTCGATCAAGGCAGCGCCTACCGCGTCATAATGGCGCGCCCTCGCGCCATAGGCGACATGGCGGATCGCAAGCTCCTCGGCAACGGGGACGATGGTATCGAGCCTGTCGAGCGCGTCGACGACTGTTGCGAGGGTCAGGAAAAGCTTGCGGCCCTGCTCCGCCATGTCGTTCTTGAACAGCGGGCGGGTATCCGGCGCGAGCGCGAACAGCTTGGCATAGAAGATGGCGGCAGCCTCGTCAGTGATCGGGACGACGTAGGCGAAGCTGGTCTGAACAAGGTTGATCTGACGGGCGGTAAGCATGGGAACGGGCTTAGGAGCGGTGGATGTCTAATTGGTAAATGGCATCGCTACAAAACGGGCATTCGGAATGTGAGCTATCACGCCTGTCCTGGAACGATGGTGGAACCCGCCATCCGCATCAAACGGCATGCCACGCGAACCCGTCGGCCACCCGCGTAACCCGACCGACCGACGAACCCGGGAAGTGGCTGCTGAAAATCGTGCTGCGTGTCGTGGCTGCGTGATCGAGCAGCCAGCGACGCGACAATCGGGACGCATCGGGAAATTCGCAGAACATCGAAACGAGATCAGGATCGAACACCTCGACCGGATGATGGAACACGTCGCCGGGAAACAGCGCGATGTCCCCGTCGCTGACCAGCTCGATCGATGCATGGTCGATGCTGTGGCCCGGCGTCGGTAGAAAGCGGATGCCGGGCAACACCTCTGACCCGTCGACGCTCACCTGGCGGATGTTCGCCGACGCAAGCGGCATGATGCTGTCCGCAAAGGTGCCGGATACGGGGGTGCGAACCGGCTCGCCCAGCCCGGCACGTTCCCGAACAGACTGGATGGCGGCGTCATCACCCGCGGTCAGGGCAAGGCCATAGCCGTATTCCAGATCGGAGAGGATGATGTGCGCGTTGGGAAAGGTCGGTACCCACCGCCCATCCTCCAGCCTGGTGTTCCAGCCGACATGGTCAGAATGGATGTGCGTGATCAGCACGACATCCACGTCCTCCGGCGCGACGCCGGCTGCGCGCAGCCGATCGAGGAAAGGGTTCGACAGACTGTCGAGTGCCTTCTGCTGCGGCCGCCGCTTGTCGTTGCCGGCACCGGCATCGACCAGAATGACCTGCCCGTTGTGATGCACAAGCCAGGAATGCACGCTCATGAAGGCATGGCCCTTGCCATCGTGGGTGCCGTCAGGAAACCATGACGGATGTTGCTGCCGCGATCGATCGTCAAGGCCGGGTAGCAGCTGTCCAAAGGCCATGCCGTTCAGGTCGGTTTCCCAGATCTTCTGAACGGTCGTGCTGCCAATACGATAGACGGGAGATCGCGCCGGGTGAGAAATCGGGTTCATTCGTCCAAACTATTCACTACCCTCCGGTCATCAAGTACCCACCTGCAGGTAAGTTTGAATGCAGTGAAGCCAATGCTCGACCGTTCCGCCCCGGCTTATCTAAACACAGTTAGAGGTATGGCATTGCCCATTGCCTCATAACCCGCATCGTTCGGGTGCAACCAATCCCCCGATTGCAGGTCTTTCTGAGGTGGTGCCGGTTTTCTGGACAGGACGCTAAGCTAATCCCGACCTGATGGAT
>NZ_JBELIE010000110.1:0-11363 GCF_042091075.1 Sphingomonas sp.
GCCCACCGCAAACATACAGCGTCTGCCCGGTAATGAACCCGCTTTCCTCCGCCAGCAGGAATGCGACAGCGTGCGCGATATCCGCCGGTGTGCCCAAGCGCCCGACGGCGGTGCCCGCCTCGATCCTCGCGCGGGCAGGCGACCCCTCCGGATTGGCAGCGCGAAACGCCGGGGTATCGATCGGTCCCGGAGCGACGACGTTGGCGGTGATCCCGTGTATTCCGAGTTCCAGCGCCATCGTGCGCGTCATGCCGATCAGCGCGGCCTTCGATGCTGAATAGGCGGTGCGGTTGACCTTCCCCAACGCCGCCCTGCTCGCGATCATAACGATCCGCCCGAACTGCTGCTCGCGCATTATCGGGATCATCGCCTGGCTCACGATGAGGGCGGCGCGCACGTTGACCGCCATCGCGCGATCGAAGTCATCGTCGGTCGTTGCGACGACGTCGGCGGGTCGCCCCGTCGCCGCATTGGCGACCAGTCGGGTCGGGCGATGTGCCTCAATGACCTGTATGAGCGTCTGGCGCAATTCGCTGGGGTCGCCGAGGTCGACCGCGAAGAACGTCTCTCCGTTGCACTGCTCTTCCGGCGCGACGCGATCGAGGTTGACTACGCGATGGCCCGTCTTGACGAGATGCTGGCACAAACCGCGCCCGATCCCCCCCGACCCGCCCGTGACGACAACCGTCTCCATATGATCCTCCGCCTCCTCACCGTCGGCCGTGCAACCGATCGATCCGGCGGATGCTCGTTGCTGGGGAGGGCGAACAGTGTTTCGTGGTGCCATGTTGCGGCAATCGCAACACAAACGAACCTCGCGCGTCGGCATTGTCCCGTGCTTTCGGGCCCGGCTGTATATGGCGCCCAAGCTGCGCGCGTTCGTGGACTAGCGTCACACGACGTGATCACGCGGTGTCACAACCGTTCGGTTAGTGGACGCCCGGTGGGAACATGTCGATGTCGAGGATCCAGTGAGAGACCGCCTCGGGGAACGCCATCACGGCGATAGCGCGCGGCTTCACGCTATCGCGCTGGCCGCTGCCGATCGCGTCATGGCAGGTGACCGGATGTGCCGTTCATGAACGGCTTGTGGGAAAATTCTTCGGGCTTGTGGAAACCGCCGAGGATGCCCCGGAAAAACCGCGAGATCTCAACCTGGTGACCCCTACGGGACTCGAACCCGTGTTTTCGCCGTGAGAGGGCGCTATGCCGATCTTTGTCGAACGCTCGCGATCGGGCGTAAACCGCTCTTTACGTTCATGTTCCTCTGGCGAACGTACTTGTCAGTTCGCCCTAGTCCGCCTAGGTTTATAGCCGAACCATTACCGAAGTCGGGAGTGAGCGATGGGCAGAGCGGTGCGGGATGCGCGGTTGGACAAGCGCGATGCACGGCTGAAGCTATCGCCTCGAAAGGAGCCCTATTGGCGGCTGATCGGCGAGGGCGCGCACCTGGGCTACTATCGCGGCAAACGTGGCGGGCGATGGGTCGCGCGGCACCGTCTGCCCGGCGGCGGCTCCGGCTACAGCAAGACGACGCTAGGCGAGGCAGATGACGTGTGCGACGCGGACGGCGCGAACGTGCTGTCCTTCCGGCAGGCTGACGCGGCGGCGCGCGCGTGGTTCGACAAGGTGGTGCGCGGCGATGCCCGCCCTGCTGGGCAGCCCTACACCGTGGGCGACGCGCTCGACGACTACATGACCCATTTCACCGGCAAGAGCGTCACCGCGACGCGGAGCCGCGTCGATGCGATCATTCGCCCGGCCCTGGGCGGCCTGGAGATCGACAAGCTCACGGCCAAGCAGATCGGAGAGTGGCACAAGGAACGGGCCGCGTCGCCTGCCAAGCTGCGGACGGGGAAGTTCGCGAAGGAGCAGAACACCCGCGTGGCGGCTGACGAAGACGCGAAGCGCCGTCGCCAGTCCACCGCCAACCGCGACCTCACAGTTCTGAAGGCAGCATTAAACCGGGCGTTCCGCGAGGGGGTGGTCCGATCGGATGAGGCATGGCGCAAGGTCAAGCCGTTCAAAGCAGCGGACGCCGCGAAGGCGCGCTATCTCACCGATGATGAGGCGCGACGGCTGGTCAATGCAATGGACGCGGGCTTCCGACCGATGGCCCAGGCTGCGATGCTGACGGGCGCACGCTATGGCAGCCTAGCCAAGGCGAAGGTGCGCGACTTCGATCCGCAGTCGAACACACTGACGTTGCCCGACACCAAGGGCGGGCGAACGCAGATCGTCTACCTGGAGGACGAGGGCGCGGCACTGTTCGCCCAGGCGGCAGCCGGGAAACGCGCCGACGCCCTGTTGTTCATTCATTCGAGTGGCCGGCGCTGGGGGCCGAGCGAGCAGGCGCGCTACCTCGACGCTGCCTGCACGGCGGGGAAGGTCGAGCGCTGCACCTTCCACGACCTGCGCCGCACCTATGGCGCTCGTCTGGCGCGCGCGGGTGTGCCGATGGCTGTGATCGCCGAAGCCCTGGGGCACGCAGACGAGCGCATGACGCGGAAGCACTACGCCCACCTCGCGCCGTCCTACGTGTCGTCGACCATCCGCCAGCATGCGGCCGGCATGGGCATTGTGGCTCGGACGAACGTGGTGGCACTGCGCTAAGTCCGGCAGCGCGTACGAACTAGGGGCGGGTAAAGACCCATGCCCGGACGTTGAGGCTGCCTTTGTAGCTTCTCAAACCAAAGCCGACGCGCGTTGATGGGAGCTTTTCGCCCATTCGCGTTTCACGGCTACTTAGGGGGCGATGCAAAGTGTGCTTCCGCCGACGCGATCAGCGCGATACCCTCGTGGAATGGGCGAGAACGAAGCGATCACGGCGCTACAGGAACTGGCGTTTCCCTATGAAACACGACGCTTCCAGGAGGTGTTCCAAAAGGGCCTAAAGATGGCCCACTACACCACCGCCGAGAATGCCGCGCTGATCCTTAAAAACAAGACGCTTTGGCTGAGAAACGCGCAGTTGATGAACGACTTCTCCGAGGTCGCATACGGCACAGCCTGCCTAATTGCCGCCCTTCAGATGGGCATCGGGGCGCAACTGGAAGCTGCGCTAAATGGAGCACATCCTGGCCTCTGGAACGCAATTGCCGACTTCATCTACAAGGTGGAATGGCAGTCGCGAACCCAAACCTATCTGACCTCGCTTTCGGCGCACGATCCGGAGGACTTCCTTGGGCGACTATCGATGTGGCGCGCGTATGGTGGCCCTACGTCGGGTGTCGCGCTTATTTTCAATACGGAAGTCTTCGAGAATGACGCTGGCCAGCTGAACACTTATTCCAGCCCGGTCGCTTACGGGAACGAAGCGGTACTGTTCTCAAATTTGAAAGAGGTGGCTGACGGGCTGACGGCGAACATCGATACGATCAAGCAGGTACCGTTCCAGAACGCGCAGTCGATCATAACGAACGCGCTCCAATTCGCCACGCTATCGTTCAAGCACCCCGCATTCGTGGAGGAGCAGGAGTGGCGCGTCATCCACCGACCGCTCTCCGACCCGTCACCATTCATCCAGACGAGCATCGAAACGGTCCGCAGCATTCCGCAGATGATCTGCAAGGTGCCTCTATGGGATCAGCCAGGATTGAATATGCCTTGGATGAACCTCGACAGGCTGCTCGACAGAATTATCATCGGGCCTTGCGTCTACCCAAATCAGGTCGCGTGGGCGTTCCAAGAAATCCTACGCGAGTTAGGCATCAACGCAGCAGGCAAAATTTCAATTGCGGCTATCCCGCTGCGGCAACAGGGCTGAACCTGGATCGACTGCACAAGCTTGACACTCGCCTGTGATTGACCGCATTTGTTCGTCAGCATCCAGACTGGGCTCTTGCCCAGGCCAACCTGCCTCCTCGGGCAAGGTGGCGAGCCAGCGAGGCGATGCGGCCGGCGACGGCAACAAAGCGAGGCGAGCATGTCCGAGTGGAGCGCGATTGAGCTGAAGGCTGGGCAGCACGCCAGCCCGGCCGACGGCTTGTGCCTGATGGAGGCTGTGGCGCTGTTCGCGGGCGAGCGGCACGGCGACTGGCCTTATTGCGTCTGCCCCGCGCTGATCGAGTTCGGCCGCGTCCTGAACGATGCACTGCCCGATCGCCGGCGCACGGCCATGCTGCTGCCCCTGGTGCCGGTTCTGGTGGGCACGCGCGAGCCGGGCTGCACCGGCGATGGCCTCAACCCCTCGCCGCTGGGGCGGCAGCGCGCGGCGGCGCTGGTGGCGTGGTGTGTAAACACGCTGCCGAACAAGCCGGCCGTGCCCGACGGCGAGGAGGGGCAGCGCCGGGCTGCCTCGCTGGAGGAAGCGCAGGACGCGCTCCGCTTCGGCCAAGCCCAGCACGCGGCGCGAGCGGCGGCAGCGGCCGTGGCGTGGGCGGCCAAGGGAGCGTGGCACCGCAGCCTGGGAGAGGCGCTGATCCGGCCCGTGTCGCCCAGGCAGGCGGCGGAGGAAGCCAGCCATGCGGCGCTGGCCGTGTGGCAGGAGGCGATCAACGCCTACCGCGACGCCGCCCTCCTGGGTCGACCGGCTATGGCCCCGTTAATACCGGCGGTGGAGCGGATCGATGGGTAGGCCGGTCGTGACGCTCGGTTGGGAGGGCGGCAGCCCAGGGCATAGCGGCTCGGTAGTTATCCGCGCATCGCGCCGTGGCTTCATCGTCGACGACGAGGTCGACAGCTACGGCCCGTTCGGCACGCTCGACGAGGCGTTGGCACTCAACACGTTCCACTTGGGCGACACGCCTGGGCCGGTGCTGATCTGCTCGCCTGAGGTCGCCGGATCGGCGGCGCTAATGGCGGCGGCGCTGGACCTCGCAGGCAGCTCAGGCGGTGAGGTGTGCATCAACGGCGTGCGGCACGTGCGCACTGCGGAAGGTGAGCTGCGCAGGCGCTGACGCGCCGGGCGGCAAACGGTGTCCATGTGTCGGTGGGCTGCCGGTATGACCGGTTCTGACCTGATGAACCCATCGGTTCTCCATTGCGGTGGCCATGTCACTGCGGGGACCGATTAGGGCGTCAGGACAATGGGCATCCCGCCCCGAAGGAACCGCAACATGCCTGCGATCGAACCTGTCCTCGTCTCCGTAGACGCCGCCCGCGCAATGCTCGGGGGCATCGGGAAGACCAATCTCTACGCCATGCTCTCGGCCGGCGACCTGGAGAGCGTGAAGCTGGGCAAGCGCCGGTTAATCCGTGTGTCGTCCATCCAGGCCCTGGCTGATCGCGCGGTGGCAGCGTGAGCCGCTACAATGTCGAACAGCCAAGGGCAGCGCGAACGCCCTGAACGCGAAAACGGCTCCGCCGGGTTGCCGCCCAACGAAGCCGTGAATGCCAACCCTACTCCTAAGGAAAGCACCATGTGCTATATAGCACTTCTAGCGGAGCGCCAAGATGATTGGCGCTCACGTGGCTACAACGCCGTTCTGCGCAACCCTCCCGATGCCTGGGGCGAAGGCGACGAAGGTGAGCCCGAGGGCTGGGCCGTCGACCACGACAACCTCGACAACGTCCTGCACGCGCCCGATGCGATCGAGCGCTTCGGTTTCGAGCTGTTCGATTTAATCGAACCCGTCGAAGGATCGTGCCTTCGGCGGTCCCTGGGTCGTCACGTCCTCTTTGCCGGGCAGGGTCAGGCCGCTTTGCTCGACGACGTGCAGATCACAAGGATTGCACGATGCCTAGAGCGGCGCGGCGGCACCTTCGATTTCGCCTGTCACGACGAGGCGGAGATCGACTGCGAAGCCAACTACCAGCGGTTCGCCGACCTGCTGCGCACCATGCCCGTCCGCGAGTTCGAACTGACACTACGCGCGCAGGAAGGAGCTGCGGCATGAACGCCCCCGCTGCCGATCGCGCGGCGATCGAAGGCTTCCTCGCTCGGGCGGGCGGGGAAGCAATCCACCTCGTTGCCATTCCGGCGGAGGGCGGCTCGACCCAAGGGCGATGGTTCGGTGCCGACGCTCCTGCCGCCGCCGCCTGGGCAGCCGACCGAAACGCGGGAGGAGCGAACATCTACTGGTCGCCCAATGCCGTTCGGCCCGGCTTGGGCAAGAAGGCGCGGAAGGAGGACGTAGTCGCCGTCCGCTTCGCTCACGTCGACGTGGACCCGCCGAAGGATGGGCGCGCGTTCGACAAGCAAGCGGCCGTGGCGGCACTGCGGAAGGCCGCCCCGCCGCCCAGCATCATCGTTGACAGTGGCGGCGGCGTGCAGGCGCTATGGCGGCTGGCTGGCGATGTAGTCAGCTCCGCCGATGTGGAGGGCATCAACCGCTCGCTCGTGGGCCAGTTCGGCGGCGACCCGGCCTGCTGGAACGTGGACCGCGTGCTGCGCGTACCCGGCACGGTCAATCTCCCAACCGCTCGGAAGCGTGCCAGCGGCCGGGTGCCCGCGCTGGCGACGGTGCTGGAAGCCCAGGGCGGATCGTCTACGCCCGAGGCGCTACGTCGGGCATATGATGCCGGGATGACGCCAGAACGCGCTGTGGCGACTCCTGCGCCCGCCCTAGGCGTTGTTCCTGCATCGCTGGCCCGGCTCGGCATCACGCCCGATGATCCGCTCCACACGCTGCTTACCGACCCTCCCGGCGAAGACCGCTCCGCCGATACCTTCGCCGCTGCATGTGACATGCATCGGTGCGGCGTCGACGCCGAGCAGATCGTCGGCGTGCTACTCGATCCCGAGCTGGCGATCAGCGCCCACTGCCTCGCGCAAGCCGATCCCGAGCGAGCCGCGCGTCGGGCGGTCGAGCGTGCCCAGGCGGCAGTCGCCGTCGACGGTGACGGGTTCGGAGTTTTGGTCGAGGCGAGCCGCGCGGCGTCGGCGATCAGCGCCACGCCCTTCGCATGGCCAGCAGCGCACACCATCCCGCCCCGGCGCTGGCTCTACGGCCGGCAACTCCAACGTGGCAACGTGTGCGCGATCGTCGCTCCCGGCGCGACCGGCAAGACCGCGCTGACCGTCGGCATGGCACTTGCGATGGTGAGCGGCAGGCCGCTGCTGGACCACGAGGTGCATGGCGGTCCCCAGCGGGTCTGGCTCTACAACTTAGAGGACGACGCGGATGAGCTGGCGCGCTCTTTCAGTGCGGCGGCGTGGGCACATGGGATCGATCCCGGCCCCGACGTGGCTGGCCGCTTGTTCGTCGACAGCGGATTGAGCGGGCCGGGGCTGTGCACGGCGAAGCAGGTCCGCCACGGCTTCACGGTGCTGGAGCCGGTCTACGCCGCGCTCAAGGCCGAGATCATTGCACGCCAGATCGACTGCCTGATCGTCGACCCGTTCGTAAGCAGCCATCAGGTTAACGAGAACGACAATGGCGCGATCGACGCCGTTGCCAAGGAATGGGCGAAGGTCGCGGCGGCAACGGACTGCGTGATCGTGCTCGTGCACCACACGTCCAAGGCGGCCGGCGCGGAGGTCACGGTCGATCGGGCGCGAGGTGCCAGCGCCCTGCCAAATGCCGCGCGCTCGGTTCTGGTGCTGAACCGCATGACACCGGAGGAGGGGCAGCGCTTCGGGATCGAGCCCGGCGAGGAGCGCCGCTTCTTCCGCGTCTACAACGACAAGTCGAACCGCGCACCGGCGGCGGCCGAAGGCGACTGGCATGAGATCGTGAGCGTCGACCTGCCCAATGGCGAGGGCGATAACTGGATCGGCGACAGCGTCGGCGTCGTGTCGCGCTTTTATCCGCCCGCCATCGGCCCGGCCGAACCACTCGCGCCCACCGTCGCCGCCGAGGTGCAGGCGTTGATCGCGGAAGGCGAGTGGCGGGACAGCGAACGCGCCGAACGCTGGGCAGGTAAGGCAGTGGCCCAGGTGCTCGGGTTGGACCCCGACGACAAGGCTCAGCGTGCGCGCGTCAAGGCGGTGCTGAAAGAGCTGCTGGCCGAAGGCACGCTGGCGAAAGTGGAACGGCGGGACGGTCACCGGGAAATGCGGACCTGGATCGTTCCCGGGACTGCCCAGGGGCATGTCGCAAGAAACAACGACATGGCCGAGGAAGCTTCTGCCGCAATGGTGCCGCATCGCGGCAGCAGCACTACGGCACCACGGCAGGGTGCCGATGAGCCTCCGCGCCGCAGTGGAACCCCCTTTAGGGGGTCCACCACTGCGGCACGGCACGGCGGGGCAACATCCGATCAGGTCCGCGAGGAAGTCGTAGAAAAGCGACGAGTTGCGGAAATGGCCCGCGTCGCGCCTGGGCAAACCCCTGCCGCGCCGCTGGAGAGCGACGGGAGCGAGTTCCTGTGAGCGCGTCCGCCCTGCCGCCCCAGCGCGGCGACTTGGTGCTCGAACCCATGAAAGGTCAGGTTCCGCCGTTTGACGCTGCCGACTTCGTCCGAGCCGCGCGCCTCGCGTCAGCTCCGACGCAAGCTCCGCGTTCTCCTCGCATCCCGCCGCCACCCGGCTGGGCACCACCTCACCAGCAGTTCGACCGCTATGCGATCGACTGCCAGCCCGATGATCCAAACGACGTGGCCGGCTGGGCGCGCTGGCTGCGCGCACTGGATGAGCAGGGTTCGAGCAACAGCTACCTCAAGTTTCGCTGGAAGCATGGCGACGACCGCAAGGCGCGACGGGTGCTTCTCCGCCTCGCCACGTCGATGGGCCTACCAGCCGGCCTGTGCGCGGCCATGGGCCTCATCCCGCTCCGCCAGCAGTGCGGGGCTTGGGCGAGGCAGGCAGGCCGCCCCTGCCGAAATTACGCCGGCCCGAATGGCCGCTGCCGCTTCCATGGCGGCCGATCGCGCCCGCCACGTGGCAATAAGAACGGGCAGAAACATGGGCATTACTCCGCCGAGGCGAGACGAGAGCGGTATGCAGCGGCTAGAGCTGCTGCCGAACAGAAGAAGGGGGAACAACTATGAAGACCTGCGCGGCGGCGAGGGCCGCACTGTCCCTGCTTGCGATCACATCTGCGGCCCCGGCTTGGGCTGGGCACTGGTGGATCGTGCTTCAGAAGGACGCCGTCGGCAACAGCATCTTGGCGGACGCCGACACAATCGAGGAGGCTGACCAAAACCGCAGAACGATTTGGACGCACAAGTTCTACTCGACGCCCGAGGAGAGCATGTCGAGCGCCGCCGTCCAGTATGAGGTCGACTGCAAAGAGAGGGCGCTGCGCGAACGGCTCTATACCGATTACGATGCCGGTAGTGCTGTGTTGCGCAGGGGCGACAACACGCAGACGGATCAATGGCACGTAGTCAGCGGCGGCAGCGTGGGCGCGTCCATCGTCGACTTCACCTGCGTCGGCGCAGCCGCCCGCAAGGCCAGCTATCTGGAGATCGCCCCGTCTGCCGACTACCGCGAAGTGGGAAGGTTCTACGCCGATCCCCGCCCGGTGGTGACCATGCCTTCCGCTCCCAGTCCCGCACTGTCACCTCGTCCGGCCGCATCGACCGCCGCCATGCAGGCTGGGCAGCGCTACAAGGCGTGCGCACTGGCTGCCGCTCGGCGGTTTGTGGCATCGGGCGAGACAGCCCCGGTCGTTGCCGACGCAGCCCTTGCTGACTGCGCTTCCAGCCGGCGTGCCCTAGCGGCGGCCTTCGCGGCCGACCCCGCGATGCGCAGCGGCTCGGCGGAGATCGCGATGGAGCGTTTCGACCAACTCCTACGCCAGCAGGTGCAGCTTGAAGTGGTTCGGGCGAAGGCACGGCGCTAAGCACCGTGTGGCCTAGTTCGGCAGCGCCTCGCGCTCGAAGGTGAAGCCGGCCGCCATGATCGCATCCGCAAGCTCGGGAAAGTAGCGAGGTTCCAGCACCAGCGCGTCGCCTGCCCAGCTTGCTTCCTCGTTGACCTGCGCGTGCAGCCACGCCTGGGCCGATCCGGTGATCGGCTCTATCGAGACGAGTCCGCCGTGTTTGCGGGCGATAAACCCGGCACCGCTGTTGGGCGGGGCGGTGAAGGCAAAGAGCGGGTCACGAGTGTTTACCGGAACGGCGTATCGCAAGTCGCCGACGCTGTCACGGCCGCCCAAGTTCGCTCCCGTTCAGCAGCGCTTATAGCCGAACCGTTGCCGAAAATCGCTCCAGCCAGCACATTAAGGGTGCTAACCTACTGCTTTTGCTGGTGACCCCTACGGGACTCGAACCCGTGTTTTCGCCGTGAGAGGGCGACGTCCTAGACCGCTAGACGAAGGGGCCGCGTGCGGTGGAGGCGGGCGTCTATCCGGGGGCGGGGGCGGCGTCAAGTCGGTTGCGGTTTTCACCGCCATTTGCCCGAGGTCGCCGCCCCCATGTTTCGGTCCGTTCCGACAGGCGTTACGCCGCCTTGCGGCGTTCTGCCATCTCGGTGTTGAGCATCTCCGCCAGCAGGAACGCCAGTTCGAGGCTCTGACCGGCATTGAGCCGTGGATCGCAATGCGTGTGATAGCGATCCGCGAGGCTCTGCTCGGTGACGTCGATCGCGCCGCCGGTGCATTCGGTGACGTTCTGCCCGGTCATCTCGGCATGGATGCCACCGGCATGGGTGCCTTCCGCACGGTGCACTGCGAAGAAGCCGCGCACCTCGGCGAGGATACGGTCGAACGGGCGGGTCTTGTAGCCCGTCGCCGCCTTGACGGTATTGCCGTGCATCGGATCGCACGACCAGACCACCGGATGCCCTTCGCGCGTGACGGCGCGTACCAGCCGCGGCAGATGCGCCTCGATCTTGTCATAGCCATAGCGCGTGATCAGCGTCATGCGTCCGGGGACACGCCCGGGGTTGAGCGTGTCGAGCATCCGCAGCAGCGCGTCGGGATCGAGCGAGGGGCCGCATTTCACCCCGATCGGGTTGCCGATGCCGCGCAGATACTCGACATGCGCCGAGCCCTCGAACCGGGTCCGGTCACCGATCCACAGGAAGTGCGCCGACGTGTCATACCAGTCGCCGGTCAGCGAATCCTGTCGCGTCATCGCCTGTTCGAACGGCAGCAGCAGCGCTTCATGGCTGGTATAGAAGATCGTCTGCGATAGCTGCGGCACTGTATCGGGGTTGATCCCGCACGCTTCCATGAAGTCGAGCGCCTCGCCGATGCGATCCGCGGTTTCGGCGAATTTCGCCGCCCAGGGGCTGCGCCCCATGAAATCATGGGTCCAGCGATGCACCTGATGGAGGTTGGCATAGCCACCCTGCGCGAAGGCCCGCAGCAGGTTCAACGTCGCCGCCGATTGCGCATAGCCGCGTAGCATTCGCTCCGGATCGGGCACGCGCGACTCGGGGGTGAAGCCGATGTCGTTGACATTGTCGCCGCGATAGCTGGGCAGTTCGACGCCATCAATCGTTTCGGTCGGCGCGGAGCGCGGCTTGGCGAACTGGCCAGCCATCCGCCCGACCTTCACCACCGGCAGCTTCGAGGCATAAGATCGGAAGAGCG
>NZ_JBELIE010000003.1:0-45037 GCF_042091075.1 Sphingomonas sp.
AGGTGCGCCACTCAGCCGGCCCGGGGAAGCAGCCACAAATTACACGATGACTCATAAGCGCGCAGCCACAGCCGCATTGAGGCGAGTTGGATCATGGCGAGGAAGTTGGCGGCGAGCTTGTCGTAGCGGGTGGCGACGCGACGGAAGTGCTTCAGCTTGGAGAAGAACCGCTCGATTAGGTTGCGTTCGCGATATAGGCGCTTGCTGAAGCAGGGTTTCCAGCGCCGGTTGCTCTTGGGCGGGATGTTGGGCGTGGCGCCCTGGTCCTGGATCAGCTCGCGGATGCGATCGGCGTCGTAAGCCTTGTCGGCCAGCACGATGGTGTGTGGGCCGAGGCGGTTGAGTAGCGCGTCAGCGATCTGGCCGTCGTGCGTCTGCCCGGCGGTCAGACCGAGCCGGATCGGGAGACCCTGCGCGTCGACGACGACGTGGATCTTGGTCGTGAGCCCGCCGCGTGATCGACCAAGACAGTGATCTGCACCCCCTTTTTTGCCGTCTCGGCCTGCTGGTGGGCACGAACGGAGGTGCTGTCGATTATCTGGATAGCGCCGTCGTGCGCAGCGGTGATGGCGTCCATCAGCCGGTCCCAAACGCCCGCTTTCCGCCATCGCACGAAGCGGTTGTAGCAGGTGGTGCGCGGGCCGTAACGCTCGGGCAGGTCGCGCCACGGTGCACCGGAACGAAGCACCCAGAAGATGCCGTTCAGCACCCGGCGGTCATCTACCCGGGGCACACCTCGCGGTTTGTTGGGCAGGAGCGGCTCGATCACGCGCCACTCGAAGTCAGTCAGATCATATCGGCTCATGGCAACGCTGAATCAGAGTTCGGCACGATATGGAAGCTGCCGATCAGCGTTCGCCTACTTGCGGGCGGTCCACGTTGCCGCGAAGATGGAACGATGCTGCTACTATTAGCCGCCCTCGCTGCTTCTCCTCACCCCGCGTGGTGGGCCGATTTCCAGCAAGCCTACAAGCGGTGCGGGCTCGTATTCAATGTCGACGGTTCCGGTCCCGCAGGCGACGGCGTGTTGATCGAAGAGGATTTCTCCGGCCTTATCCTGAGCAGCGATCGCCGTCGGCCACAGAAGCCAATCGGATGCATTGCCCAATGGGCGCAAACTGCCGGCATTAAGGTCCGCTACAAAAGCTTCTAAACCCCGCGTCCCTCCCGTTACGGGAATCGCGTTATGGGTTCACGACCTAGTCACGGTTCGCTCCCTGTATAGGCATAGCCGGGGACACAATCGTCCTCTCTGGCCGGCACGGGGTCAACCGCGCCGTGTTGGGGATCATCCGCCGTAATCCGTCGCCCGCACGCAGCGTATCAGCAGCCTGTGCTGTTCCAGGACCGCCTCACGCTCGACGCATCGACCCGTAGCCGAAACGAGGGCTACCTGAAGGTGCGCGCGCGATCGGCGCGGACCGGCGTGTACCAGTATTCCGGGCGGGAGGTGGACCCTAGCAACGCCCACAGCCTTCGCGACCAGCCGGTCGTGAATGTCCTGCGCGACGCCGAAAGCGTGTTCGATCGCGCCTCGCTCGCCAGCTTCATCGCCAAGCCGATCACTGACGATCACCCCACCGTCGACGTGACCGCCGCCAACTGGCGCGATCACAGCCGTGGCGTGATTATGGGCGCGGTGCAGGACGGCGAATATGTCGGCTTCGATCTGGCGTTCCTCGACGCCGCCACGATCCGCAAGATCGACAGCGGCAAGGTTGAGTTGAGCAACGGCTATTCCGCTCGGCTCGAGTTCGGCGACTTCCGCGGACCCAACGGCGAGATCTGCCCTGTCCGCCAGACGGACATCCGCGGCAATCACGTCGCCCTCGTCGATCGCGGTCGCGCGGGCTCGGACTGTCGCATCCTGACCGACGCCGCGCGCTGCGACGTCGCGCCCACCCCCATCCTCGATTCACTCAAGGAGAAGCCCGTGAAGAAGATCCTGCTCGACGGGCTCACCGTCGACATCGCAGACGCCGAGACGGCCGAGAGCACCATCCGCAAGCTGGAAGGCGAGCGCAACGAGACCCGCAACAAGCTGGCCGACGCCGAGGGCAAGGTCGCCACGCTGACCGCGGAGAAGGTTGCGCTCGAGAAGAAGGTAATCGACACCGCCCTCACCCCTCAGCAGCTGCGCGACGCCGCGGCGGGCTATGCCCGCACGGTGGCAAAGGCGAAGGCGCTTGGCATTACCGTTACGGATGCGATGGACGAACCCGCGATTATGAAAGCGGTGGTCGACGCAAAGGTCGGCGATGCCGCCAAGGATTTCACCGCCGAGCAGGTCAGCGCCGCGTTTGCGGTCGTCGCCAAGGACGCGAAGACCGACGCCGCGCCGCGCGACACCCTGCGCGACGCCATCATGAGCGGCCCGGCCGGTGCCGTCTCGATCGCTGCCGTGCGCGATGCCGCGCGCATGTCGGCCTAACGGGAGAACGGCGCCATGGCGATCTACCAGGACACTTACCTCGACACGCTGCCCGTCGGCTATCCCGGCATGGTCGCCAATGGCGAGACGAGCAACCGCATCAGCCGCACGATCAAGGACGCCGGCGGTATCGGCTTCGGCAAAGCGGTGTTCGAGGGCACGGACGAGCATAGCTGCTCGGCCACCGGCAACGCGGCTGCATTCCTCGGCATCTCCATCGCCCATGAGGCGCTGGCGCCGATCGTCGGGGGCACCCCGGACGTGTTTCCGCAGAACGCCAACGTACCGATCATGACGCTCGGTGTGATTTGGGTGCTGGCGGCGGCAAGCGTCACCAAGCGCGACCTGGTCTACGTCACGAGCGCGGGTGCCTTCACCAACTCGTCGTCGAACAACACGCTCCTGGCGGGCTGGGTCTTCGACACCACGGCGGCGAGCGGCGGGCTCGTCAAGATCGCCAAGCGTTAAGGGGCATCATCATCATGTTCATCAGCTTCACCGATGCCACTGGCGGGATGTTCCATGACGTCGCGTCGTTTATGGCCGCCGATGCGCACCAGCGCGATCTCGCGTTCCAGCGCTGGGCCGCATACGACGCCGCGATCGCGGCGACGTTCGGGGATCGCGCTGCGGAGTTCTACGTCGACGCGCAGGTCGGCCGCGCCTTCCTGACGCCGCAGCTCTTTCGCATCGAGACGCAGGTCTACATGCGCAAGTATCCCCAGGCGGACCTCACCGGTCTGCTCCCGGTCATTACCGAGGGCGATCATTGGGACGTGGGCACCGTCTTCTACAGCATGGATCAGGCCGGTCGGGCCGAGTTCCTGTCCGGCAAGGGGTTCGACATGCCCTACGCCTCCACGTTGATGGAGCAGAACAGCCGCGGGTTCCACCTTGCCGGCATCGGCTACGAGTGGTCGACGCAGGAGCTGCAGCGCGCCGCGAAGCTGGGACGCTCGCTATCGGCGGACAAGGCGGATGCGGCGCGCAAGGCGGCGCAGTTCTTCAAGCGGTCCATCGCCATGACGGGCCGCACGCCCGGTGCGACAACTTCGGAGAAGAACTGGACCGGCTTCGTCAACGATCCCAACGTGCCGACCGCGAACGTCGCCGCGACGGGCAGCGGCTCCACCACCACCTGGTCGACCAAGACGCCCGACCAGATCAGCGCCGACATCTGGTCGGCGGTGAACGCAGTGGAGACGCAAACGAAGGAAACGCAGACCGCAACCGTCGTGGCGCTGCCCACCGCGAAGCTGCGTTACATCGAGCAGACCCGCATGTCGGACACGGGGTCGACGATCCTCGCCTACATTCGCGGCAACCGCGATGGCGGCGAGAACATCGAGTTCCGCCCGATCCGCGAACTCGCGGGCGCGGGCGCGTCGGGTACCGACCGAATGGTGGCCTATGACGCATCGCAGGAGGTCGTGCGCTTCCACCTGCCCGGCGATCATGAGTTCCTGCCCGCGTTCCAGAAATCGTCTATGACCTACGAGGTTGGCGGCATCATGAACGTCGGCGGCACCGAGATCCGCCTGCCCAAGGCAATCACCTACCGCGACGGCATCTGAGGAGGCGACGATGAAGATCACCAACACCTCGCAGGGGCCGCGCGGCTTCTACAACGGTGACGCGCTCATCATGCTGGAGCGCGGCGAGACGTGGGAAGGCGAGCTTTCCGACAGCGATCAGGCGTCGGCGAAGAAGGCCGGATACTTCGGCTTCGGCGATCACGCCGCAGAGCGCGCATCGGAAGGGGGCACCGACGACACGGACATCCATGCCCGCAATGCCGCGCTGGAAGCCGAGATCGCGGACCTCCGCGCGCGTCTGGCCAAGCTCGACCAGGACGGCGACGGCAACCCCGGTGGTAGCAATCCCGCCGAGCCTCCCTCGCTGACTGGCAAGAACAAGGCCGACCTGCTGGCGATCGCGGCCGCCGAAGGGGTCACCGTCGAGGACGGCGCCACCAATGGCCAGATCGTCGACGCGATCGAGAAGAAGCGCGCCGCGGCCTGAACCGTGCGCGCGTGACATTGCGGGGCCGCTGCTTTCGGGCGGCGGCCCTTTTCGTTGAGAAGCCATGACCCTGATCATCCGCCGTAATGCCGGCGAAAGGGCGGGCATAGGACCGCCGGCATGGTCGATCTGACGACGTTTCGGCGGCGCTATCCCGCCTTTATCGCGGTGCCGGATGGCACGGTCACCTATTGGCTGAATGATGCCGACCGCTTCGTCGACGAAAGTTGGCCGATCGAGGCGGACCGGGATCCCGCGAAATGCGCCGTCGCCGCGCATCACCTGATCGGCGCCGGCTCATCGGGGGCCGGCGATGCCGACATCGCCGCGCTGCTCGCGGCGGGCGTCACCGACTTCAAGTCCGACCGCTTCTCGGTTTCGTTCGCCGCCGAGGTCATCGCGACCGTCGCGGCTGGCGGCTTCGCCTCGACAAAGCCGGGACAGGAATATCTCGCGTTGCTAAGCCGTAACAAGGGCGGCGTGCGCGTCACCGCACCCGGGACCGCCTGCCTTTGCGACGGTTTCAACGGATTCGCAGGTCCCATGCCCTACCCCGCGCGCCTGTTCGGCTGCTGATGCTCGCGGCGGGCTTCGCCTCGATCGCGGCGCGCGTGTCGGCGGCCTTCGGCGCGCCCTATTATGCCGGCTTCGTGGTCGTGCCCGGCGCTGGCGGCGGCTATGATTCCGATGGCATGTTCCAGCCCGGTGGCGCGCCGACGCGGATCGCGTGCAAGGTGCAGGTCAATGACGCGACCGACTTCATGCGGTCGAACGAGGGCTATACCGACGGCGACGTCTCTCTGCTGGTCATTGACACCACAGCGACCGTCAACACCGACACGACGGTCGAGATCACAGGCGGCCCCCGCGCCGGCGCATGGATGGTGGCATCCGTCACGCGCGATCCTGCCGCGATCGGCTGGCGCGTGAAGGCGCGACCGGCATGATCAAGGTCCATGACGACCACGCCAGGCGCTTGGCGAAGATGCACCCTGACCTGCTGATCCTGGCGCTGGGGTCGGCGCTCGAGGATGGTGCGAAGGATATCGCGGAGGACGCCGCCTTCTCCATCCGCGACGGGGCGATCAGCGGCGCGGGCCACGTCCCGTCGCTGCCCGGTCAGCCGCCCAACGCCGACACGCACGATCTCGATCAGAGCATTCATGTCGGCGAGCTGATCGAGACCCCGGGCAAGATCGAGACGTCGGTGATCGCCGATAGCGAACACGCGCTCTACATGGAGCTCGGGACGACGCGGATCGCCGAACGCCCCTTCATGCGCCCCGCGGTGGAGCGACAGCGCGCGGCGGTGTTCCACCGGCTTGTCGATCGCTTTCGCAAGGCGCTGCGTTGATGGCACAGGACTTCACGATGCCGGTACGTGACGCGGTGATGCGCACGCTTGCCGCTTCCCCCGCCGTGACCGTCCTGGTGCCGGCATCGTCGCAATATCGCGGGACCGTGCCGGTCGGGCGCACCTTCCCCTTCACGCGGTACGGGGCGCCAATCGCGGTGCCGCTCCGCGCGTCGGGGCTCGACAGCGCCACGATCCGCTTCACGATCCACAGCTTCACGAAGCCGCTGAACGACGCCAGTGGGCGCGTCCTCAGGCCCGCGGAGGATCAGTCCCACATCATCGCGGCCGCGATCGCCAGCGCGCTGGACGATCGGGTGTTGCGCCTGGACGGCTATACCGCCTCGATTGTCTGGACTGGGACGAACCAGCTGCAGGACCCCGCCGAGGCTGACGTCTGGCATGCGGTCACCAGCTTCTCCGCCGACGTCACCGGCTGATCCATCCGCCGTAATCCACCGCTGTTGCGCCCGGTAATCCCCTCCGAAACGCCCCGGAGGAGTGCGCCCCATGTCCGTGCCGAAGACCGTAAAGGGTCAGTATTTCGATGTCGCCGTCTTCGTCGGTTCCGGCGATACCGTCCCTACGATCCTCTGCGGCCTGACGACCCGCAATCTGACGCATCAGTTCAATACGAACGATGAATTCCTGCGCGATTGCCAGGATCCGAGCGGCGTGCCGTTCCGCGTCGTGAACGTCACCGGCGAGCAGTTCGATATCAGCGGCACCGGCCTCTTCAATCGAGATCAGGCAGACCTGCTGCGCAACCTGGGCGGGAAGAGCAAGAAGTATCGCTTCATCATGGGCGAGGACGCCGAGGATGCGGTCGACGGCGGCTATTACGAGGGCAACTTCGTTTGCTCCAACACCCAGTACGGGGCGGCTGATGGCTCGAACGTCACGATCCAGCTGACTTTTGTCTCCGACGGCCAGGTGCTGTGGTATCCGGCGGCACCCCAGATCGTGCTCGATCCGCTGTCCGTCACGCCGACCACCGCCACGCAGGGCGCATCGTGGAGCGGCACGGTCGCGGGCAAGACGGCGGGCTCGACGCTCACCGCGACCAGCAGCGACAGCACGGCTCTCACCGTCACCAACAACACGATCACCGGCACCTTCTCGGCGGCGGGCAACAAGACGATCACCATCGTCGAGACGCTGGCCACAGCGCCGAACAGCCCCAAGACGACGAAGTTCGGACTCAATGTGAAGGCATCGTAAGCCCATGCAGACGTGGGTCGATCTCAAATTCGCCGATGGCGAATACCGCTTCTTCCTCGGGCCGGCGCAGATCGCCGAGCTCGAGAAAAAGTGCGATGCCGGGATCGGCCGCATCTATGGGCGCGTGCTGGCGGGACGATATGGGCTGGGTGAGGCGGATGTCCTTCCCGAACAGGCAGAGTATCGGTTTGCCGAATTGCGCGAGATCGTCCGCCAGGCGTTGATCGGCGGGGCTCAGGGCGTCGTTGATGGCGCCGACGTCGCGATATCGTCCATCCGTGCCAATGAGCTCGTCGAACGGTATGTGTTGAGCCGCACCGACCGCGTCGCTTTGCGCGCGCTCTGGGCACTCGCAGCGGGCATTCTCTACGCACTGGTCGAAGGATACGACCCCGACCCAAACGTCGAGCCGGCGGGCGAGCCGGCAATCCCGACCAGCGATTCGACTACGCCGGAGCCCTGACGAACGCGGCGATGATGGGTATCCCGCCAAGCGAGTTCAAACGGCTGTCATGGTGGGAATATCAGGCACTCGTCGCCGTGTGGTCGGAGCGGCATGACCCAGAGGGCGCCGGCCGCCCGGTCGAGGCTCCTGATGCCGACATGGTCGCTCGGCGGCAACAGCGGCTCGCAGCGCGCGGGCTGGTAAGGACAGTGCACTGATGGCCGAGGTTGTCGATTCGATCGTCGCGCAGCTGGAGGCCCGGCTCGGCAACTACGTTCGTGATTTCAATCTGGCGTCTGACGCGCACGAACGCTTCACGCGCACCCGCCCCGATCGCGTCGGGCAATTCTCGCCGCAACAGGTAGAGCAATATGCTAACCGGCACCGCAAGTCGGCGGACGATGTCGCGCAGGCGGAGGAACAGACTACAGCGCGCGTAACGAGGACCCGGAGGGCGCGAGCGGATGCCGCGATCGCGCAGGACGAACGGGAGGTGCGAGCGGCGAGAGCTGCGGCAAAGGAAAAGGCAGACGCGGAGATTGCGGAGGCACAGCGCGCCGCTCGCCTCTCGGCGGTGGCGCAACGCGCTGCAGATCGCGCCGCAATCGGCGTCCCCCGATCTTCGCCCCATCGGCGTCGGGGCGCGTCTATCCCACCGGCGCTATCCCCGCCCTGGCCAGCGGCGGAAGCGCGCAGGTGACACAGTATATTTCCGTGGACGGTCGCAATTCGGTCACGCCGGCCGGCTTTGCAGAGCAGATCCTGCAGGCGGCGAATGCGCACGCGAACCGTGCGGCGGCGACGGCGGGGCGGTCGGCAGTGGAAGCGTCACCCCAGCGAGTTTCGCGAGTGCAGACCCTGGGCAGTTAGATGACTGCCGCGGAGGTGCAGCTCTTGGACAGCCACGCGGCCTGCTTCGTGACGCTCTTCGCGTCCATTGGATGCGTATAGCTTAGCGTAGTTCGGCTACCTCCTTCCGATGCGGCAACGGAGAACAAAATTCGTCCTTTCGCAAGCGTGGGCAACCCCAAAGGGGCAAGTGTAAAGACGAGCTCACTCGCTTCCGGGCCCTTACGATCGAGCTTCAGCTTTCCGTATTTCCGCATCCGCCCCTGAATGCAGGCCACCATAGCATCGGGCTCGAACGAGGACTGGATGACCTGATCGGAAGGCCGCCATTGGGGCTCATCTGCGGCGGCTATCGCCATAAACAAACTTAGCATTGAGCAACTCCCTTGAACGACGAGGCGCCCGGCCGGGGTACGTCCGCGCCGCTCCGCTCGTCAATCCATCCGCCGTAATGCCCCCACCCCCGCCGGCCTACACCCTCGCCCGTGCCGGACCTCGTCCACCTTTGCCGCTTCAACTTTCGCGACGTCGACTTCCGCCGTGTCGGTCAGGTTACCGATGGCGGCACGGCGCTGTCCGGCATCAGCGCGACGATCGAGTCAGACGGCGGCGGCTACTGGCGAGGCGATTTCACCAATGGCAGCACGCGCTCTGTGGCCGACGGGCTCGCTTGGCGTGCGCTGATCGAGGGAATGGATGGCGGCGCAGTCGCGATTGATGTCGCGATCTGCGACACCTTCTTCCAGCCGACCAATTGGCAGCGCCCCCATCATCGTGATGATACGGCCCCAGACGCCCTCCCGACGTCCGCAGATCGGTTCACCAGCGGAGCGGCATCGCTTCGTGCAACCAGCATCGCCATCATCACGACTGATCCCAGCCAGGTGCAGGCCGGTCAGACGTTCGCGATCAACCATCCAACGTGGGGTTGGCGCGCGTACCGGATCATTGCGTGGGATGGCGTGACGGCAAAATTCCGTCCGCCGATCCGGGAGGCAGTCGCCGCGGCCACTCCGATTGAATTCTATAGTCCGCGCTGCCGCATGCACGTGCCGCCGGGGGCTGCCCCGAGCGCGCCGACGAACATCGGGCGGTTTACCTCCTGCTCCCTTGTCCTCGTCGAGGACATGCGGCAGCCAGCATGAGGGAGAGCTACGGCATTCGGATTGATTGCGATCCGCCAGCGCGCGTCTGGAACGGCGTCGGCAACCTCCACATTCCTGCTGACATCGTCGAAGCGGAGCCGGCGACGTACCTGGGCGGCGGCGAGCTCCTGTCAGCGCCCGACTTTCAGCAGCTCGTCAACGGCACGGCGGATCGCCTGTCGATTACGGTGTCGGGCGTCAGCGCAGAATCGCAGCGGCTGGCGCTGGAGGATGCCGAAAGCGTCAAGGGTGCCAAGGTCCACCTCGTGCGCTTCGATTTCGACGACGAATGGCAGCTGGTGAACGTCGAATACGAATGCGTCCTGCGGGCCGATAGCGTGACGACCAGCAGCGATCAGACTGAGGACGGCCGGACCCGCACGATCACGCTGTCGATCGGGACCGCCGACACCGATCGCTCACGCGCTCCAATAGCATTCTGGACCGACGCGGATCAGCGGCGGCGCTCGCCGACCGACAGGTTCTTCGACCATATCGCCGGTATCTCGCGCGGCACGTCGCGCCGGTTCGGGCCGAACGGATGAGGGCGCTAGCCGAATTCCTCCAACGCGAATGCGCGAACGCCGCGCCGTGGAACTGCTCCACCATGCCGGCGGACTGGTGCATCGCGCTGGGCCATCGCGACTTCGCCGCCGCCTGGCGGGATACCATCGAGCCTGATGACTGCATGAAAGCCCAGGACGGACCCGGCGGGCTCCTTCGCCTTTGGGATGAGGGTATCGGCAACGCCCTGCCATCCATCGATCTTTTCCTCGAACGCGGCGACATCCTTGTCTTCGAGATGGGCCCGCTGATCGCCGGCGGCATCTGGACTGGCGAGCGGATCGCGGTGCGCGCGACACGCGGTGTCCATTTCCTGGCCGAGGACTGGGTTACCATCCAGAAGGCCTGGCGGCCGTGAAAGCGATCTCCACGGTACTGACGATCGCGGCCGTCGCAGCTCTGGTCGTGACAACTGCCGGCGTCGGTGTTGCCGTTGCGGGCGGCTTTACGATCGGCGCGGGCATTTCGGGCGTGGCGGGGGCGATCGGCATTTCCAGCAGCCTGCTGGTGGGCCTGTCGCTTGCGGGCCTTACATACCTTGCAGGCGGCAGTCCGGGCGCTCCCAAGCCCGAGCAGACCGAGACGGCGATCAAATCGCCTACACCGCCGCGTGTAAGCGGCTATGGCCGACAGCGACTACATACCACGTATTCCCTCTACGTCACCGCCTCGGACGGCTCTGCGGTTGATGTCGGAGCATTCCACGACGGCCGCGTCGACGCGATCGAGCAGCACTATCTCGCCGACAAGAAGATAACGGTGCTGCCGAACGGCTTCGTCCAGCGAGGGCCGGACAACGAATATGGCGAGTTCAGTGACATCGTGCAGGTCGGCACCACGCTGGGCCCGGCGACCAACATCGCCTTCGCCAAGGTCATCGCGGCGGTGCCGGATCATTGGACGACGGATCATCGCGGCGACGGCGTCGTCACCGGTTACGTGATCTCGAAGCCGGTGAAGGCCGAAGGGTTCCAGATGGTCTACCCCAACGGGGGCCCTAACGCCTCACCGCTGAGCCTCACGATGCGACTGCAGCCCGTATTCGATTGGCGCGACCCCGCGCAGAGCGTCAGCGATCCGTTGACATGGAAGTGGTCGGAGAATGCGCTGCTCCACCTCGCGCATTATCTGCTCGTCCGCGACAATAAGGATTGGGCGACGCATTTCGCCCCTACGCTCGACTATTGGACCGCCGCGGCAAACGACTGCGATAGCCCGATGCCATTGCGCGGGGTCCAGGCGGTGCTGGCGGCAGACGTGACCGCGGGCTCTAGCTCTATCACGGTGACGACAGCGAACGGACTGGCGGCCGGCATTCAGGTAGCAATCTCGGCGACCGGCAATACCGACCTGTCGGAGACGCGGACCGTCTCGGGCATCACCGACAATGGCGGCTCCTTCACGCTCGCGCTCTCGTCCCCTGTCGCCAACAATCACCCTGCCGGCTCATCGGTGACATGGGAAGGGAATGGCGCATCAGAGGCTCGTTACCGGGGCTGCGTGGTGCACAAGCACACCGACGCGCACAAAGACGTCATCTCCAACCTCCTGTCGTGCTTTGACGGCTGGATGGCGCCGCGCGCGGATGGCGCGCTCGTCGTCTACTCAGGCCGATATTATCCGCCAACTGAATCACTTGGGCCGGACGAGATCATCTCCTACTCGTTGCAGGACGGCGTTGATGAGGAAAATGCGGTCAACCAGATCGCGGTCACGTACATCTCCGCGAACCACGACTTCAACGCGGTCGACACCGACGCATGGGAGGATGCCGACGACATCGCGCGGCGTGGCAAGACGCTTAGCGATACGCTTGAAATCCAGTCGCCCAGCTTCTCGCAGAACCGACGCCTCGCAAAGCGGAAGATGGCTCGGGCGATGGCGCGGCGTCGAGGGCAATTGACGACGAACGCTGCCGGCCGGCGCATTCGCGGGCATCGTTACATTCATATCGACCTGACCGATGCGGGAACGACGTTCTTCGCCGGCGCGGTCGAGGTGATCAAGCTGACCCGCAACCTGACGACCGGCGGTGTTACGATCGAATGGGTCGAAGCCGACCCGAATGTCGACGCCTGGAACCCGGCGACCGAGGAGGGCACCCCCGCGCCGGTCGGTAACAGCGTTGCTGCGTCTCCGCTGTCACCGCCGGTGATCGTTAGCGCCACCCCGGATTTCACCGCGGTCTCAGATGATGGAACCGGCGTGCGGGTTGTCATCGTGGCATCCGGGTTAGATCGGGATGACGTCACGTGGTTTGCCCGGTGGCGGGTGCTCGGCGCTGTCACTTGGAACGAGGCGCGGTATAGCGATATCGACAGCTCAGCCTCGGTAACGATCCAGACGGGTTTTGTGCCAACCGGCGCGACCGTGGAAGTTCAGGTCGCGTACCAAACAGGTGACGGTCGGGTATCGCCATACAGTGTGGCGCAGTCCGTGGTGACCCGCACCGACGCGACCCCGCCGGACGCGGCAGCGAACGTGGCCGTGATTAGCTGGTCCGACACGCTCACTCTCGCGACGGATCGCGTCGCGCGGGCCAGTTCCTATCGCTGGCGCGTGTTCGCTCAATACACATACCAGCCAGCGCTCTACCAAGCGGGGCCGGCGGCCAGCTACACGTTTGACGCTGGAAACGCGACGCGGGTCGCCTCGAGTGATGGCTGGACCGGGAACTTCTACGGATCCAGCGGGATCGTCGGCGAATGCCTGTTTATCTTCCGTATGGTCACCGGCGGCATCTTCGTGGGGCTATCCGATGGACGGGAATATGTCGGAGGCCCGAGCGATTACACGTTCCTCGATTTCTCCATCCAGAAGAACGACACCCAGTGGAGGATCTGGGAAGGCGGGTCAGTCCAGGCCGAATTCACCTCAATCAACGGTATTCCCAACCGCAATAACCAGGTCTTCGCGATTGGTTACAAGGGAACGACCGTCACCTATTACATCCTCACGAACGAGGGCACCTTTGCGTCTTTCCGCACCGTGGAAACCACCACCGCGCGCAAGTTCTACCCCGGCGGTGCCGGGGTGACGAACGGCGCAAAAGTGGATCAGATGCAATTTCGTGCAGACGGCAGCGACCTGCGACTGACGATACCGGCGGTACTCGTGCGGACAATTGTCACCACCACACGGCAGGTTTCCTATACTCAAGCCCAGGCGGCGGCCGATGGTATCCGCCGGGCCTATACGATCGATGTGGCGGGCGTAAATGCAGCGGGCGCCGGAACGGTCGCGACCAGCGCGCTGTTGACAAACCCGCCCCCACCGACGGTGACTGGTGTCGCCACGCCGGATGACGCGACGACCGCCGCCGTCAGCTTCGATCTTCTCAGCGGCGTGCCGGACCTCGCCGGCTACATCGTTGCCTATTCGTCAAAATCTGGGTTCGATCCCCTAACCGAGGGATTCCTCGCGACGAATAACGGGGCAAGCCCCCACTATATCTACGGCCTATCGGCGGGCACCTATTACGTGCGGGTCGCCGCGTTCGACACGTGGACTGATAATCCCCGGCTCCTGAACTTTTCGAATGAGGACAGTTTCGTCATCACCGCCGGCGGAGGAAGTAGCGGAGGCGGAACGGGCACGGGCGGTAGCGGCGGCGGTTATTGCCCGACAACGGACACGCTGATCCTGCTCGCGAATACCGATGGTACGGGACCGGGCACGCAGAAGATGGCTGGCGATCTCAATGTGGGCGATCGGGTCTGGACGCAGCACGAAGTAACGATGGAATGGGGCGCCTACCCGGTCGCGGCGATTTCGATCAAGGCCGAACCGGTGCTGAAAGCGGACATTGGCATCACACGGATGCGGGCGACCGCGGGCCACCGCGTCTGGCTTGGCGGCGGATGGATGCGCTTCGACACGCTCGGGACCTTCGATGGCGTCGCGCCGGTCGCGCAAATCACGATCACCGATGCCCATACCTACGTCTCGAACGGCGTCTTGAGCCACAACGCGAAGGCGAATCTGCAATAGTATCCGCCGTAATCCTGAGGGGGCGGCGGCCCTAATGACGGCGCATGACCCCGTGGACTGTCGATCTTATCGCGGACCGCTGGACGCCGTTCAGCGACGGGTTCCAGTTCCCGCCCGGCATTGACCTCACCGGCGCCACGTGTCGCGCTCAGGTACGGGTGTATCGTGACGCCCCCGGCCCCCCCCTCATCGATCTGCAGAACGCGCCGGCCGGCACCCAAGGGCTGGCGATCGAGATCGCGACTGACCCCGCGACGATGGTGGCGACATCGACGATCCGCATGATGATCGCCGAGGCAACGCTCCGGGCGATCGCCAAGAGTTCGCCGGCTGGCGGTGACATCGTTCTCGCCTGGGATCTTCACGTCACCCTTTCCTCCGTTGGCAAGCGACGCTGGATCGCGGGCAGCTTCACCATCCGCGCCGGAGCCACGCAATGACGCTTCACATCCTCGATGTCGTTGACGACGTGCGGATCGCCCGGGTCGTCGGCGTGGAGGTCGCCGAGGCCCAACTGGCAAACACGGTTCGCTTCGCTCCCGGAGTCGGTGGCGGCGTTATACCGGCGAGCGGCGGCCCGTTCCTCGCCCTTGACGCCTACAATCGTCCCGTGCGCGCATCGGGCACGGGCGCTGATGCCGCGCTTCGTACAGACCTTGCAGCCGGCGGAGGTTCCGCGCTGCTGGGATTCACCGCCAAAAGCGCAACGGGCTCGCGACCGGTTGAAGAAAAGCTGCAGGAAGTCGTCTCGGTCGCCGACTATGCCTATGGCAGTACCGACGCCATCGCCGCCACGATCCGCGCGGTAGCCGCGCTTGACCCATCAACGCCAGCTCGGCTGATCTTCCCCCGTGGCGCCTGGACGATCGGCGCAAACGTCGACTGGTCAAGCTTTCGAAATATCACTTTCGAATTCTGCCCCGGGGCCCTGATCGACAACGGATCGAACACGGTCATCCTCCCCGAGCGTGTGGTGTCAGGCCTCGGCGCCGCCTTCACTGGATCGGGGTCAGTCACACAGAAAAATCGGGATCTCACGCCACTTGCCGTTGCGCCGTCCGGCTACTCACCATCGGGGAACGAAGCGGCCGGACTTCGAGCTTTGACGAAGATCGTCGGCGGCCACAACAACATTGCCTGGGGCCCCGACGCGCTCGCAGCGGCGGAGCATACTCGCTATAATATCGCGATCGGCGCACGCGCCCTATCAAACGAGATCGGCGACCCCACCGGCGCTCGATCGATGGTCTCGCCTACGGAAATTGGTAGCTATAGCTCCGACGGTGACGGCTCGATCGCTGTTGGCGATAGCGCGTTGCAGATGAGCCGCGGCGGTGTCGAAAACGCCGCTCTCGGCCTCTATGCGCTTCGCCAGCACCCCGCCTCCCGCTGGAATGTCGCGATTGGTGCGCACAGCCAAGAATCGGCTTCCGGCAACTTCAACATCGGCGTCGGCGCCTACACCCTGACCGTCAACGCCGGAAACAATAACATCGCGCTTGGCTGGGCGGCGCTCGAGGGAGCAACCTCGGGATCCAACATCGCCATCGGTCATGCCGCGATGAATGGCAGTAAGACCGGGACGTCGAACGTCATTGTCGCCCCGCTCGGATTGATGTCTGCAACGAACAGCATCGAGAACAGCGGCCTTGGGCAGGAGGTGCTCAAGAACCTGAAATCCGGTGATGGTAACGCGGCGATCGGAGCGTTCGCGATTGGTTCGGCCAATAGCGGGACAAACAACAGCGCGCTTGGCCGCAACGCATTGGTCAACATGTTGTCTGGGATCGGCAACACCGCTCTGGGAGCCGCGGCTCTCAGCGAACTGACCACCTACAACAACTGCACGGGCGTAGGCGCGGGTGCGCAGGTCACGAATAACGATCAGATCCAGTTCGGCAACCCGAACGCGGTGCCGTATGCGTGGGTGTCGGTGCAGCAGCGCTCCGACGCGCGCGACAAGGCTGACATCCGTGACACGGTTCTCGGGCTGGACTTCATCAACGCGCTACGGCCGGTCGACTATCGCCTCGACTTCCGGGTCGATTATGATGACGGCAAGCCCACGGGGAAGAAGAAGCGGAAGCGGTTTCACCACGGTCTTATCGCTCAGGAGGTGCGCGACGTTATCGCTCGCACCGGTATCGATTTCGGCGGGTATCAGGATCATTCCGTTACCGGCGGAGATGATGTTCTCTCGATAGGATACGCTGAGCTCATCGCCCCGACGATCAAGGCGCTCCAAGAGAGCCATGCACAGGTCGTGGAGCTGCGCGGCCTGGTTTCAGACTTGGCGACACGCCTCGCCGCGCTGGAGGCCAAAGCGTGATTGTCCTGATCTGGCAGGGGCTCTGCGTCCTGGCGGCGGGAATCGGCTGCTACGCCATCTCACTGGCGCGCGCCTATGGGCGAGGCCCGCGTGTTTGACGCCCTCGTCAAGGCGCTGACCAGCAGCTTCGAGCGCGCGCCCTGGGGCTGGGGCGTCTTCGCGATGCTCATCGCCGGATACTTCCGCCTGAAACCGCTGATGGTCCGGCTCAAGAACGAACGCGAAGCGAACCTTCTCAACGAGCGAGCCGAAGAAATGGAAGCCATGCGCGCCAGAGTAGAGGCGCTGGAGGCCCGGCTGGAGCGCGAGCGTACCCGCCATGAAGCGGAACGCGCTTTGGACCGGCACCGGCTCAACAACATGGACCAGTGCTTCAATGCCCTGTTCCTGATGTTCGAAACCAGTCCCGAGAAGGCCGCTCAGGCGATCGCAGCCGTCAAGGAGATGCGCGAACGCCAGATGCAGTCCGAGGCGATCGAGAAAGCCACGATCCACGCGGCGGCGATCCAACAGACAGGACCAGCAGAATGACCGATAAACGATCAGCTGCGCCCACCCCGCAGCGCAACAAGCCCGTTGGCGCGCTCGCCGCCGTCATCGGCACCGCCGCTGCCGCGATCCTCACCCCGTTCGTGATCAATTGGGAGAGCGGGAGCAAGCAGTATCTCACCCCCTATCGCGACATTGTGGGTGTTTGGACCCAATGCCATGGCGAGACGCTGGGCGTGACGGCCGCCAGCCCGAAGGAGACGCCAGAGGGGTGCAATCTCAAGCTCGACAAGCGATTGGCGGGGTTCGCGCAGGGGGTTGCCAAATGCACGCCCTCGCTCAAGGGGTGCGATCGGGAATGGGCAGCGGCAACCAGCCTCGCCTATAACATCGGCGTCCCCGCCTACTGCAAATCCACCGTCGATCGCCGCTTCGATGCCGGCGACCGGAAAGGTGCGTGCGACGCCTTCCTGATGTGGAACCGCGCCGGTGGCCGCCCTGTCGCCGGACTGACCCGACGCCGAACTGCCGAGCGCGACCTTTGCCTCCAGGGAGCAAAAGCATGACCGACCCCGATACCACGCCGATTGTCGTCAACCCCGACCAGACTGCCGCGCAACTGGGTGTCGCCATCCGCTACGCGCTGACCGCGATCGGCGGCTATCTCGTCGCCAAGGGCTGGATCAGCGGCGACCTGCTGGAAGTCCTCGTCAACGCGGCGGTGATCGTCGGACCCGCCGCCTACGCCTCCTACCGCTCGGACCAGCAAAAGAAGGTGCTCGTCACCGTCGCCAGCGCCGCGCCTGACAGCGTGTCCGTCATCAAGGGATCAAACGCATGAGCATTTTCACCACCATCGGCCGCTTCTTCAAGAAGCTGTTCACGGCCAAGAACCTCGACGCGGCACAGGCGTTCGTCGCCAAGTACCTGCCTGAGTTCGGGGACGAGCTGGCGCAGTTCAGCGCAAGCCTCGCGAGCGAGCGCGCCAGCCTGTTCACGCTCGCCGACCACGCCAAGGATCTGTGGATCGCGGCCAAGGGCACGACGATCAGCACCAGCCTTGCAACGGCGCTGGCGCAGGCGGCTTTCAACCAGGCACAGAAGCTGGTGCTGGCCGAAGCCGAAAAACTGCTGTCGAAATGAGCCTGTTCGGCAGCAAGCCCCCCAAGGTTCCCGAGGGGGGTGAGGCCTATGTCGCTCAGGACGATCTGCACGGCGACAAATGGTCGGTGCGGGTCGACATGGGCGACGGCGCGGCGCGGGCGAAGCAGAAGCGGCTATCCCCGACGTTCGCGGACATGATGAACGCCTATGCGTATCTGGCGTGGATCAACGGTGAGGTGGATCACTTCACCTATCCGGCGGGACGGGCGTGAGCGACCCTGTTGACCCCCGCTCCGGGCCGCGCGGCTGCGCCTACGCCCTCCTTCTCTCCGCCCTCGCCTGGGCGGTGATCTTCTCTATCGTCATATCCTGAACGGAGCAGCACCTCATGACCCAATATTCCATCGCGGCCCGCAACGGCGTCCTGTCCGGCATCATCGCCGCGATCGGCGCCTCCCCGAAGATCGAGATGCGCAGCGGCCTGGCGCCCGCCGACCCCGCCAATGCCGCTTCCGGCACGCAGCTGGCCACCGGCACATTGCCGTCGAGCCCGTTCGGCACGCCGTCCGCGGCGTCCGTCGCGAAGGCCGGCACCTGGAGCGCGACCGGTGTCGCCGGCGGCTATATCGGCCATTACCGCATCCTCTCCAACGACGGCGCCACCTGCCACGCGCAGGGGCCGGTTTCCGAACCATGGGCGGCATCGAAGGCCTATGTCGTCGCCCAGCAGGTGCACAATGGCGGGAACGTCTATCGCGCGACGGCGGCGGGGACGTCGGCATCGTCGGGCGGCCCGACCGGCACCGGCACCGGCATTACCGACGGCACCGTCACCTGGGCGTATGTCGGCCCGGTCGAGATGACGATCGACAACAGCAACGTGGCCATCAGCCAGGTCGTCACCATCAACGCCTACACCCTGAACGCCTAGAGCGTCGGCGATGGCCTTGCGCGAGTGGAACCCGTCCGACCTGCCGGCGGACTTCAAATTCCTCGAGTACGATTTCGCGCGCAACGAGCGGATCACGCTCGATGGCAATGGCGGCATCGCGCAGATCCTCGACAATTGGCAGGGCCGCGCAGCGACGACCGCCAATGCCGGCGGGCGCCGCACCGTCGGCAGCTTCAACGGGGTGCAGAGCGCCTATTCCTCGGGGTTCGACAAGAACGGCATCATCGTCGATGACCTGACCGGCTTTCCCAGCGGCAACGCGGATCGCTATCTGGGATTCGCCGTCGTGCCGCAGGACGGCTTGATCGGCGGCTATCGCGGCGACGGCACCGCGAATATCTACTGCCTCGACAGCCCCTATGATCCGGGCGTGCGCTTCTATTATGACAATGCGCGCGTCACCAGCCAGGTCGCAACCGACAACAGCACCGCACATTATATCGAGGTGCAGCACGCCTCCTCGGCGTCGTCGCTGTTCGTCGATGGCGTCGCCGCAGGGACCTATCCCGTCACGCTGGCCACCACGCTGGATCGCTTCGGCATCGCGGGCGCGCAGGAAGATTTCTACGGCGTCATCGGCCATACCTTCTACGTCGTGATCGGCAAGCGCCCGCCGACACAGGACGAGCGGCAACTCCTCGAAGCATGGGTCGCCCAATACAAGACGAAGCGCAGCCCGCCATCCGACAATCCCTATCGGCCCACCGCGAACGGCGGCCAAGGCCTGCCGATGGTAGACGACGGATCGGCGCCGGCCGAATTGACCGCGAATGCCAGCGTGGTGGCGCCGTCGGTCATGGTCACCACCGCCGCGATCATGGCGCTTGCTGCCGTCGCGGCCGTCACCACCCCTTTGGTGCGCGGGACGGGCGCGGCGGTGACGAAGGTCAGCGCGGCCGGCTCGGCGAACGCCGGCAGAGTGGCATTGCCCACCGCCTCCTCTGCCGCGAAAGCTGCCTCTGGCGCGACGGCGATCACCACCACGGCGAAAGCGGCCGGCGCCGGCACCAGCAAGGCCGGTGGCGCGGCATCGGGCAGCGCGACAGCGCCGATCGTGCAGGCCAACGGATCTGCCGGCGCGATGCAGACGCCCGCGAATGCGTCGGCGGCGGTGCAGGTGCCCAACCCCAGCGCCAACGGATCGAGCACGGCACCCGCGCGGGCGGACGCCAATGCCGGTGCCCCGATCACTTTGGGGATTGGCACGGCGGGCACGGCCACCCAGGCAACGGGGAGCAGCGCGGTGCCGGGGCCATCGGCGACCAGCACCGGCGGCGCGGTTGTGGCCGTCGGCGGGGCGGCGACAGCACCCATGGTCACCGGCAGCGGGGATGCATCGGTGGTGTCGATCCCCACCGGCGCCAGCGCGACCGTGAGGGTGCCCCTACCCTACGCGGACGCCGTCGCGATGGCGACCGGCGCCGCGAGCGGCGCGGCAATGGCGCGCGCCTCCGCCGGCGGTGATATTGCCGTCCCGATCGGCGCGGCTGGCGCGGCCTTGGCGCCGATTCCCTCGGCCTATGCCGAAGTCCGGGTAGCGATCGCCGCAAGCGCGGTGGCGGCGGTTCGAGCGATCACGGTCACCGCGACTGCGACAATCGTCGGCGATGATGCGGATCGCATCCCCGGCCCGGGCTGGGCGGGCGTCACCGAGGCCCGCCCATTTAACGTCACCGCCGAACGCCGCGACTTTCACCTTTCCAGCAACGGACGAACGCAGATGCTGACATTCCCCGGCAAATACCCGCACGAGGTCCGCCACGCCTCGATCGACTTCTCGCCCGCGCTCGCCGCCGGTGAACAGCTGGTCGACGCGCCGACGGTGTCGGTGCGCGGCGACATGACGGTGGCGGCCCAGCGCATCGAGGGCACGAAGGTGCTGTTCACCCTCAGCGGCGGCACCGCAGACGCCGACCCGGTCCAGCGCGTCGACGCTTATGCAAGCACGTCGACCGGGCAGGTGCTGGAAGAGGTGGTGCTCGTGTCGATGCTGGGATGATCAGCGGCGGCGGCCGAACCAACGGTTGGTGCCGGCATTATCATGTGGTTTGCAAACTACGCCGGCGACGCCGTATCAAACGGGCATGTCATGGGGGCCAATCGCTGCATCTATCCACGAACAGTTCGTGACGGCGTGGAATGCGCCCGTCCCGTTCCTCACGCTCATAATCGCGGTTGGTGCGTTCATCTGGTGGTTTGTTAACCAAATGTACGCCGCGCGGCTGGCTCGCCTTCTCCAGGACATCACGAGTGAGCAGGCCGAATCTGCCCGGCTTCGCGGGAAGTTAGCAGAACGAGTTTCAGCTCCTGCGGCTGCCCAGGTGGCAGGCCCTCCTGCTCCCGTGATTACGCATGAGAAGCGGCAGGCCATTGATGAAGCCGGGGAGACCCAGAAGGCGATCTCGGCGCTCTACAAGGCGAGGGATGATGCGCGCATCGCGGTTTTACGCGGCACCGATCAGGCGGCGGAGAGGGCCATTCCGGGGATGAAAGCGGCGTTGCTCACCGCTCAGAAGCGGTTTGGTACGCCTGCGGTGCAACTAGACGACAGCATGCCACCCGTAACAGCTCTAGAACTGCAAAGGCGCCTGCTTGAGCGCATCCTCCCTATGCTGGATGCGGGGCACTACGATGAGGCACGAGAGGAGGCGAGGGCCTACTTGGACAAAATGGGCGCTTAGGCAGCCTCGTCGTCCTTAGGCTTGTACGGCGACCCAACCCACTGGTGCCGCTGCTCCATTATACGCTGTCCCTCGTCTCATACGTGATGTCACTCCCGACCTGGTCCCCCATCATCCGCTGAACCGGCCTCGTGAATGTCGCCTCGCCCATGTCGGGCGGCAACGGCGTTTCGCACAGCACCTCGAAGCGGTTGAGCGATCGGTCGACGATCGAGGCCGCGGCGGTCACCCGGGCGCGATCCTTCACCTCCTGACGCTGATCCTTGAGGTCGCGCAGCAGCGACGACGGCCACCGGCGTATCGCGCTTGCGATCATGTAAATCAGCTCGTCACGATTGACCTGCCTCATGCCGGCGGGCTCCACGGATCGCGCGCGCCCAGCTGACGCTCATCGATGTTGAGCGCGATCGCGAGGTTGCGGCGATCCTCCTCCGGCAGGCGTCGCGGCGTTCCGCGTTCGATGAACTGCTGGAGATAAGCCACGTTGCGGCCGATCTTGCGCGACAGGGCGGAAAGGCTCTCCCCCTTCTCTTGCGCGACTCGGGCGATGGTCTGACGGGCGTCCATGCCCCTGATCTGACGGAATTAACGCCCAGTTGCGAGTCCTTTTGTTCCGTTAATGTTCCGTAATATGATCGGTGCCGGTGCGCGCGCAGGTGGCACAGTAGGATCACCGATCGGCATTGCCCTCGCCGTTCGCCTGTGGCTCAATCTGGGTATGTGCAACCGTTTCCGCATGACCGCCGCGCAGGCGGAACTGGCGCAGCGCTATGGCGTCGCGATGCCCTTCGCGCCAGATCAGGAGGCGCCCCCGCCGGAGTTGTTCCCGGATCGCTCGGCATTCGTCGTCCGCCATGATGATAGCGGCGCGAGGGTCCTCGACACGATGCGCTGGGGCTTCCCGCATCAGGTGCCGGGCAAGCGCATCGACAAGGCGACCGGCCGCCCAGTGTTGCTGGAGAAGCGGATCACCAATGTCCGCAACTATACGTCGCCGTTCTGGCGCTCGGCGCTCCGGCAGCCGTCCCGCCGGTGCCTGGTGCCGTTCACCGCGTTCAGCGAATACGCGCAGACGCGCGGCGAGGATGGCAAGCTGCCGCTCCACTGGTTCGACGTGCCCAGCCAGCCGATCACCAGCTTCGCGGGCGTGTGGCGACCGACCGATACCGGGCCGGTATTCGCCTTCCTCACGACCGAACCCAACCCGCTCGTCGCGCCGATCCATCCGAAGGCAATGCCGGTGTTACTGCACCAGGGCGACGAGGAACGCTGGCTGACTGCGGACGAGCCGGACGCGCTGGCGCTGGCGGTGCCGTTTCCCTCGCAGTTGATGCGGCTCGATTTTACGAGCTAGGCCGAAGCCTGCGATATCTTCGCACTGGCATAGGTCAAACGTAATCCTCCTGCCGTTCCAGCCGCTTCGGGCATGGTGTAACCGAGCCGGTGTGAGTCATTGCTCTTCTCTCGATGGAAGGTGGCGATGGGGTGGAGAAGTAGGAGAAGGGGTCATGCGGGGCGGTTCGGCGCTGGCAGCATCGGGAGCATGTTCGGTGCCGCACCTATCCGGTAAGCCTCGGCGATCTGCGGGCGCATGAAGTCGCCGACCGTTTCCTCGCCGCCGGGGAGCACGATGTACGCCATGAACTCGTCCTCGAACACTGCGATGCCGCTCTCAACCGCCTCCAGCTTGGCCTTGATGACCAGCGCCAGCGCCCGCCATTTCTGGCGCACCGCCTGCTCCCATTCCTTCTGGGCCGCGTCAGGCGCGCGGGCACCGCGGCTATGGTGCGTGAAGCGGCGCTCGGTCTTCGCCGGCAACGGGAGGATTAAACGGATATGACGCCCGCCTATCCGAAAGCCGACGACCGCGGCGTCTTCCTGCCAGCCGTATAGGAACTGGTCCGCGCCGTATCGCTCAAGCGTCCGCTCGATCTCATCTCGCGAACGGCCGCTGCTGACGTCGGTGCTGCGTGCGTAGGTTCCAGCCATCACCCCACCTCATGATCGTGTTGAGCGCGGGCGCGGAGAGCGGCGGCGGTGAGAGCAAGCGCGGGAGTGGCCGCCGTTGCTTGCCCGATCGGGTCGTAGGTGCAGGGGGCATGTATCTCCAGCGACGACCACTGGTCGGCATGCGATCCTAGCGCCCCCTCCGCCCACATTCCCTCCGGCACCAGCGTCATGGCGGCGTCGATAGAGGCGGTGTAGCGGGGCAGCATGATGCTCTGCCTGTTCTGATCGTAGCATACCCGTCCGAGCGGGTGCCCCTCATCAACGACCTGCAAGCCCTGCAACGGCGCGATCAGCGCATCGAGGTCACGGCTCGGCACCTGCCCGGCTTCGCAAAGCTCAGCCAAGCGCACGATCTCCCCAGCGTCAGCGGTCATGGTCGGTGGCCTTGGCCGGTTCGATGCGCTCGCCATGCTTCAGGTCCAGCATGTAGGCCCGGTCGAAACGGTTCTCGCGCGCCCACTCTGCGAACGTGGCGTTGAGCCGGGCAGCAAGATCGCGGCACTGAGTATCCGTCCATTCCGTTTCTGGATCGCCCTGCCCATCCTCGCCGAACAGTTCCTCGTTGCGGTTCTGAAACGTGGAGATGACGCTATCGAGATCGTCTTCAAACACGTGCAGGTCGTGCTTCATTGGCGTGCCGGCGGAAACCCAGAACGGCTCGTCCGGATACTCGGCTGCACCGGCTTCGATAGCTTCTTCACGAGTGGCCTTGCGTCCGTACCAGCTTTCTGCATCCTCGCTCCCGGCATAATACCAGAGCGTTGCGAACGTCTCAGCGGTCATAGTCTGCTCCTTGCGAGATAAGGTGAACCGAAACCGCGATGCCCCTGGCGTAGTATTCGCGCATCCGAGCAGATGCGTGCGGCGGGATGGCTTGACGGTTGTAGCCCTGTAGGAAGGCGTTGCGTTGAGGGCCGGTCGCAGCAACGGCAAGGACGGTCCAGATCCACGCGGAATGCTGGGACTTGGTGAGGACGCCGGGGATCGCCGCCACCTCCGCGATGCTCTCACCCATGACGATCCGTCTCCTTGTTGCCGAGGGCGGTGTGGGAGAACGTCGGCGAGGGCAGCGGCGTCCACCACAGGTCGGGCTCATCTTCCTCGGTAAACGGCCAGCCACCAGTGTGGGCGATCGGCATCTCGTGTTCCTCGAAGCCGATCTGCACCGTCACCTTCATGCCGCGCCCCAGATCAAGCGGCGATCCGCAATACGGCGCTCCGGCGAGTGGCAGCTTCCACCACAGCACGTCACCGAGATCCTCGTGCCATTCGCTGAACGGTCGCGCCTCTTCGAGAACCTTGATCCGCTCCCGCGCCTCTTCTGTGGGGGTGGACAGGTGATAGTGCGCCATCTCATCAGGCAGCGCGGCTAGGAAGCCGGATGACACGTCATCCGCCAACCGCACGCCGTGGATCATGCGCCCTATCGCAATAAGAGCGGCACGCAACTGGCGACACTCAGCCTCCTGCGCGTCTAAGGCTTCCTGCCACGCAGGCCTTTCCACCGGTTCGCCAGTCGCGCGGGTGCCGAGCCCCGCAAGCATCTGCTCGCGAGATTGCAGCTTATCCACCATGCTTCTCCCCGTTGCCCGCACGGATGCATTCTGGATGCCAGCCCTGCTTGATCTGCCGTTCTTTGATGCGGATCGCGGGGTCGAAGCGCGGGGGCAGCATGACCAACGTCATGCAGATGATGATCCAGATCACGATGCCGTCTCCCCGTTGCCCGCGCCGTGCTGGTGCGGATCGGTGGCGAGGGCGGCGGTGATCTGCTCGCGACGGGATGCGTGATCCTGCGCCTCAATCATGCGCGCCGCGTTGCGATAGGCTTTTGCTTCGGCGCGACATGCTGCGACAATGCTGGCGTCATGTCCTGCAAACCGCTCCGCTTGCGTGTCAGCCGCAGCCGCGCACGCCGTAAGATAATCCCGGATCGCGCACCGCTCGACCGTAGCCGCGTCCAGCCCCTGCGAGGGGGTGGTGGACGGTGGCAGGACCGCAATGCGAAACTCAGCCGCTGCCCCCGGCAACCCGACTTCGATTTCATGGCCGACACCGATGGAATCTCGGATCGCGCGATACACATCGCTCGTCACGTCGTAGCGCGGCTCCTTGAAACCGAGGCCATCTTTCGTCGGCCGACCGGCAAAGATGCGCCTGCTGATCGCAGCCGTAGCCACTCGGATCGGGTTGCCGCTCATGCCCCGCACTCCTTCTCGACCGCACCTGTGGGGGCGTTCAGGGCGGCGGGTTTAGCTATCAGCCCCGCTGCTTCACGCAATTCGGCAAGGTGTTCGGCGTCCAGCGCGAGAGCACGGCATTTATCTTCTAGGAGATTGCGCATGGATGCGCGCTCGTAAGCCCCGCACCTCATGCTGCACCGTCCTGACCGCCGTCAGGTCCCCATGTGATGCCGTATTCGTATGGCGGCCCCTCCCACTTTCCCGCCCCCTGCTGTTCTGCTTGCTTGGGTGCGGCGGCGATCATGATACGGTAGCATTCCGCGACATCATTTTCGGACTGCCATGCGTATTCGGCACCCGCTGCACGCATTTCTGGCGTCGCCACCCGAGGCACAGCCACCATGCCCGCCGGGATAGTCGGCGTCGGCATCATCTTCCCGGCGTCAGGCAAATGATCGACCCCATCCTGCGCCCTCGCACCGGGGGCGAAATATGGCTCTTTACTTTCGAGGGCATCCCTGACCAGCTTGCGGGCCTTGTTCAGCGCTGTGATGTTCCAGCCGAAGTCGCCAGTCGCACCGTCGCCACCGTTGAGCATTGCGCCACGAACAGCTTTGAGGGCGGCAGCCATACGCAGGTTGTCGCCTTGCAACGGCGCCATCGCCTTCGAAGGATGTACCTCCCCCTGCGCCTGCGATGCGTCCTGATCGCTATGTGCGGGGGTGGCGGATAGGGCTTCTGCCGCGTGGAGCAGATCGCCGTATTGCTCGTAGCCGGGGCTGAACTTGTCCGGTCCAGCATCGTAGAAATCGCGAGCGGCCGCGATGAAGCGGCGATGCTCCGTAATCTGCTCAGACGCGAGCGGGGTTGCGTCGGTCATGGGATGCTCCTGGGGAGACGAGTTCGTATCAGAGGAGGTCATGCGGCACCCGATTGGTCGGTCGATGCCTGCCGGCCCGCGCTGTCGCCTTCGGTCGAGCCCGTGCCGGTCTCGCCGGCTTCGCCGCTTCCATCGCTATCGCGGAAGATGGCAGCGATCTTTGCAATCTTTGCGGCGGTTAGGTGCTTCGGGCGGCTATAGCTATTGTTGATGGCGGTAAGTAGCGCGCGCCATGACAGGTCAAGGTTGCGCTCTGCCTCATACGCCTCTGGGCTAGCGTAAAGTTTCTCGTTCGATGCGTATCCCCCAGCATCAAGCACAGTCGCGCCAAGTTCGACGCGCCCCGCGTCATAGTTGCCTTCTTCCCAACGCAAGCTGACCCATTTGCGTCCGACCTTATGCACAATAACCCAGCCGCTGCGCTGGTAGTGCTGCATGCCTTGCAGCCACAAGCGCTGCTGGGCGTGGTAGCGCGAGGGATCGAAACCCGAAGGGCGAAGACCCTTGGGGGCTTCGTGCGAAGCATGAGAGCCCGGTGCCGTCAGGCACGCGCCCGCATCCTGGGGCGCCTCTTGTTCGAGGGGAGAGTTACCCGACATGGGACACCTCCGGGGCGGGAGGGAGAGGCATCCAGTGGGTTGGCGTGACGGCGGAAAAAGCCGAGTCGAACTCCATCATCATCCAACCTGCAATCTTTGCGATGCCGAATGCGTCATCCCAATAGCCGATCGACACCGGCGGCTCAGCACGCGGATAGAACAGCAGCACGAAGCTGCCATCCTTCGGCGCAGTCTCGATCGGCTGCCAGCCCTTAGGAATCGGATTAGCCACGGCGCGCGCCTCCGATCATCGGACGGCGGTCGATACCCCCACTTTCCGAACCGCTACCCCCCGCGATACCCCCAGTCGTCGCGCCAACGTGCGCCGCGTCGCGATAACTGACGGTAAGAAAAATCGAGCGCCGTCTTGCTGAAAGGGCCGCTCGATGGGAAGATATGGAGGTTATGGAAAACCGCAGCGGTGGGCCCGGCAGGACTCGAACCCGCAACCTAGCCGTTATGAGCGGCCAGCTCTAACCATTGAGCTACAGGCCCCCCGCTGCGCCGCCGTTCGTAGCGGCAAGCGTCGCGCTCTGGCAAGCCGCAGCGATCACCTCGTCGAGCGTCACCGGCTGATAGCCGGCGTGCCGCAGCGCCCCCAGCACGTGATCCCACCAGCCATTGAAGCGCCGCAGATCGTCATCATCGCGAACATAGGGCGTGTAGCCTGGCACCAGCGACGGCGAATGAAAGCTGAGCTGAAGCAGCGGCATGCCACGCTCCGCGGCACCCCGGATCGCGGCGCGGGCAAGCGGCGCGGGCGTGCCCTCCGGCGTCAGCGGCACGCGCGTCAACACGCCGGTGCGATGCAGCACGCCCGCGGCAGGCGGGATCCGCGCGGCGATCGGATAGAGCCTGCCGCCAGCCGCCCGCGCCGCGCCAGTGAACAGCGTCGTCAACGGCAGTTCAATCATGCTCCCGGGCAACACGAAGGCGTCGCCGTCGACCGCGCCGAAATCGCAACCGCCTGCCTCGCGATAGTCGAAGCGCGCGCGCATCGACGCATCGATCCGGAACCCGCGCTCCGCCAGCAGCGCCATCGTGCGCGGACCGATCCCGTAACGCCCCGCACGATAGACACGCGGCGACTGTCCGAACGCGGCGGTGACGGTGGCGACCAATTGGTCGAGCTTTGCCGCCTCCAGCGCCGGCGGCAGGTTGCCCGCGAAGGACGCGGCCTCCGACGGCACCTCAAGATGCGGGGGGTTGACCCAGGGATGCAATTGCGCGCCCGCTTCACTGCCGTCGCGTAGCAATGGGCGAAGCAGCGCCGCGGCCGTGGGATCGGCGGCGACGGGATGATCGACCAGATAGACGGGCGCGACGCCCCATTCCCGCATCCGGCGATGCCAGTCGGGCAATGCGGCGACCGCCGCGACACTACGCGCCGCACCGGAGAACGGACGTGCCCAATCAAATTCCTCCTCGACATCGACGGTGACGAGGAAGCGCCGGCCGAAATCCGCGGGCCAGCGGACACGCGCGGCGGACGGTGTGGCGAACCGCAGCCGGTGCGCGACGATCGCGTCCGGTCCGTTCACGGCGCGAAGGTCGAGGCCTGCTCCATCTTCTCGTTCAACGCCGCCGGCAAGGAGAGTGTCAAGCGCTCCGCGCCGAAAACGAGCCGCCCGCCAAGCTCCGCAGCGAGGTTGCGGGCCAACCGCAACGCGAAACCGGCGCCGAGCAGCGGCGATCCTTCGTCATCGCTCGCCTCTTCATCGTCGAGCGTCAACAAGGCCGCTTCGTCACGTCCCAGCAGCGCGGCGGGCCGCGCTATCGACAGCGCGAACTGATCCGCCGCCGGCTCGATCGCGACGTCGAGCATTTCGCCCGGCCGTACCGCCGCCAGCAGCGTGGCCGACAGCCGCGCCACCAGCCGCTCCGCCGCGTGCGGATCGACCCGCCACGCTGCCTCGCTTGCCGGCGGCAGCGCCAGACCACCGCCTCGCATGCCCGCCAGCGGCGCCAGATCATGCGCAACCCGCGCCAGCAACGGTGATACCGCGACCGTGTCGGGCCGCAGGTCGAGCGCGTCACCCTCGATCCGCGCGGCAAGGTCGATATCCTCGATCGCGCCGATCAGACCAGTGACGTGCCGCCGGATCGACGCCGCACGGTCACGATAGACCGGCGCGACCGGGCCGAGCAATTCCTGCTCGATCAGTTCGGAGAAGCCCGCGATTGCATTCGTCGGCGTCCGCAATTCATGCACCAACCGCCGCATGCCTTCGGCGCCGGCACCACGCCGCGCGACGGGCGGCGCGGTGCGCACCGCCATCTCCTCCACGCGCGGTCGGCGGGCGCGGCCGCGAAAACCGATGAAGCTGCCCGTCGCGCTATCGAACACCGGGGTGCCGGAGATCCGCCAGTCGCCGCCGACCATGGACTCACCCGGCACGATCAACCGGGCATCCGCGAAGGTCGCGCGCTTGCGGAATGCCCCCGCCGCCACACCGTCGACGTGCAATGCCACCCCGCCGCTCGCTTCGTGGCTCAGCGACAGGCCGATGATCGCGCCACGCGGCGCGGTATCGACCCAGCGGATCGTGCCCGCCATATCGGTTTCGAAGCGAAAGGCGTGGACGGGCGCCGGGTCCTCGACACGCGCACCGTTACTGGCACGCTCGCGCTGAAAAGCCTCGATCCGATGCACCAGATCGGCGATCTCGAACCGTTCGCTGCCGTCGTCGTTCGATGCCGCGGCGGCGGGCGCCCGAACGACCGGCCGCTCCGCGACGGTGATAACGGGATCCGATTCCGCCGCGACGAACGCCTGCGGCGGTGCGACCTGATCGGGCGTATCGTGCGACAGGGCGAAATCGGCGCTGCCGAACGTCTCCAGCGCGCGACTCACCGTCGGCGGCAGATCGCGCCGCTGGCGTAGCACGCTGCGCCCATGCGGGGTCAGCCGTGGCAGCAGCGCTTCCCAATCTTCCGGATCGAGTCGCGCGGCGCGCAGCATCGCCGACGCCACGTCTGGCGCATCGGACGCGAACAGCGCCACCAGCTCAAGAGGGGGATCGGCGAGCGCAAGGCCCCGCGCGGTCCCCGCGCGCATCTCGACCGGCACGGCCTTCGCCAACGAGCGGACGCGGTCGAGCAGGGCCGGATCGGCCGGCGCGCGGCCGCGGCCGATCAGGTCGACCAGCTGACGAAAGGCCGCCCGCGCGCCGAACGTCGTCGTGACGTCGGCGGCCAACACGGTCTTCAGGCTGTCGTCGAACCGCACGAAATGACTTCCCTTTGCTAAGGCGGCGCACGGCGAGCCGCGCTGCTACGGGTGTCATACGCACGAGCCGGGAAAAGTACGACAAGCAGTTAACGGGTATTAACGACCTCATGTCACAGCTTGGCACAATTGCGTTTCAGCGCAATTTTCTTGTAGTGGCGTGATATAAAGCTATTGCGAAAATGCGTGACGACTAAAGAGTGAGGCGTGATGACATTGGACCGGATCGACCGGGAAATCCTGTCGCTGTTGCAGCAGGACGGTCGTATGACGAACGTCGAGCTGGCGGACCGCGTCGGCCTTACCGCCCCGCCCTGCCTGCGTCGCGTCCGCGCGCTGGAGCAGGCCGGCGTCATTCGCGGCTATCACGCACAATGCGATGCAGCGCAACTGGGATTTCCGATTACCGTCTTTGCGATGGTGAGCCTGCGCAGCCAGGCGGAGCATGACCTGGAAGCCTTCGAACAGCATGTCGCCGCGATACCCGAAGTGCGGGAATGCCATATGCTGAATGGCGAGATCGACTTCGTGCTGAAGATCGTCGCCGCCGACCTGGAAAGTTTTCAGCGAATCCTGACCACCAAGCTGACCCCGGCACCGAACGTCGCAAGCGTGAAATCGTCCTTCACGGTGCGAACGTCGAAGGCACAGCCGGGCGTGCCGATCGTCTGAACCCTTCGCAAATCCAACGAAAAAGGGCGGCCCCGTGGGACCGCCCTTTCGTGTTGCCATGCCTGGCGTCGCGTTATGCGACCGGCGGGTGATCGAGGAAATCGATCCACCACGCGGCGATATCCGCGCGCGGCTGCCCCTTGACCTGCTGGAACGCGGTACGCGCGCCTTCCTTGTCGCCTGAACGGGCCAGCGCGATCCCGAGGCGGGTGTTGACCGCATCGGCGTCGACACCGCCCTTTTGCAGCGCGACACGATACAGATCGATCGCCTTCGCATATTGATCGGAGCCGAGATACGCATCGCCGGTGCTCGCCGCCAGCTTGCCGTTCGCCGCGGCCTTGGAGCGGGTTTCCAGCGTCGCTAGCGATCCCTCGTTATTGATCGAGGTGTTGGCGGCGGTCAGCAGGCCTGTCGCATTGGCGCTGCCCGCGGGGATCTTGCCCGCCGCCTTGCCCTCGTTGACGAGCGTCTTGGTCTCCCACGGCAGGCCCATGTCGAAGGCCCATTGCGCGTAGATTTCGTAATCATACTGGTCGGCCAGCGCCTTGCCGGTGCGCAGCAGTCGATACATGTCGACCTTCTGCGCCTTGTCGAGCGTAGCCACCGACTGCGGCTGGATGCCCCAGAACACGACCATGTCGCGCCAGTTCTTCATCGTCGGATAAGCGGCGAGGTAGCGGCGGATCCACGCCACCGTTTCGGCGCCCATCTTCTTCTGGTTGGTCTTGGCGATCGCGTAGCGATAGATGTCCTCGCTAGGCTTCTGGCCGGCGGCGGTCTGCGCATCGACCATCTTGGCCAGCTCGGCCGAACCGCCCGCAACGTCGCCGCCGTCCATCTTCAGCTTGACGATCTGCAGCGGCAGATTGGGATCGTTATAGCCCAGCGAGCGCGCCTGCTCGAAATAGGTCGCCGCGCCGGCATTGTCCTTCTTGTTCGCCGCGATCACGCCACGCTGATAGACGTAACGCGCCTTGTCGGCCTGCGGCGTCTTCGGGTTCGCGATCAGCGCGTCGAGCGGCGCGACCAGCGAATCGGACGAACCACCGCTATCGAGGCGGATCGCCTCCAGGTTAAGGCGCAGCGCGGCGGCGATATAGCGCTCGTCATCGGTCTTGGCGGCGGCTTCGACCGCGGCGACCAGCGGCGTCGCGGTGGCGACATCCTTCGCCTGCAGCGCGGTCTGCGCCTGCGCGGCGGGACCACGCACCTCGTTGCTGAGCTTCAGCGCCGGGCCGGCCTGCGCCTTCTCATCCTTCTTCGCGGCGGCGGCGGGCTGCGCGATCATCGCACCGGCGCTGCCGGCCAGCAGCACGGCCATCAGGGCATGGGAAAAGCTCTTCATCGACACGTCTCTCCAGAAAAATCGTCAGGCGTAACGCTTGGGCGTTGCTCTAGTGCCGCGCGACCAGCGGTTCAAGGAAGCTGGCGGAACGAATGACGTCGCCGGCCTGAATGTCGTTTGAACGCGCGGATTGAACCCGCCCCGCCGCAACGATACGGGGCGCGCATGATCGCCGTACTTTCGCCCGCGAAGACGCTGGACCTCACCACGCCACCGCCCCATCCGCCCACACCCGCACGCTTCGCCGACGAGGCCGCGACGCTGGCCAAGGCGGCCTCACACCTGACGCAGAAGCGCCTGTCGGAACTGATGAAGATCTCCCCCGCGCTGGCGAAACTGAACGCCGATCGCTTCCGCGATTTCGCCACGGCGGCGGAACGCCCGGCGCTCTACACGTTCGACGGCGACGTCTATACCGGGCTGGACGCGGCCACGCTGGACGACGCGGCGGTTCGGTTCGCGCAGGATCACCTGCGGCTGTTATCGGGGCTGTACGGGCTGCTGCGCCCGCTCGATGGCATGCGCCCCTATCGCCTGGAGATGGGCACACGCTGGGCGCCGCGCCGCACGCGGCTGACCGACTGGTGGGGGGACCGGATCGCCGACGCGCTGGCGGAGGATCTTGCGAAGGAAGGCTCCGGCACCGTGCTGAACCTCGCCAGCCAGGAATATTGGGACGCGGTCGAGGGGCGGCTGCCCGCGTCGGTGCGCGTCGTGGCGGTCGATTTCCGTGAGGCCGACGGGCGCTTCATCAGCTTTCACGCCAAGAAGGCGCGCGGCATGATGGCACGCTGGCTGGTGGAGCATCATGTGGCCGCCACCGATGACATGCGTGCGTTCGACAGCGACGGCTATGGCTTCGACGCCGATGCCAGCGGGGACGATCGCTGGACCTTCCGGAGGGCGGCATGACGCGCGCTGCGGTGATTGGCGCTTCCGGCGGGATCGGCAAGGCGCTGGCCGACGCGCTGGAGGAGGAAGGCACCGAGGTGCTTCGCCTGTCGCGCCCCGAACTGGACGTGACCGAGGAGGCGACCATTGCCGCCGCCGCCACGCGCGCGGGCTCGCCGGAGCTGGTCATCGTCGCCACCGGCGTGCTGCATGAGGGCGAATATGGGCCGGAAAAGTCGCTGCGCGAGCTGGATGCGGCGTGGCTGGCGCGCAATTACGCGATCAATGCGATCGGCCCCGCGCTGGTCGCCAAGCACTTCCTGCCGATCATGCCGCGTACCGGACGGTCGGTGTTCGCGGTGCTGTCGGCGCGGGTCGGCAGCATCGGCGACAACCGGCTCGGGGGCTGGTACGGCTATCGCGCGTCGAAGGCCGCGCTCAATCAGCTGATCAGGACGCTGGCGATCGAGGACAAGCGCCGCAACGACCGTGGGCTCGTCGTCGCATTGCACCCCGGCACCGTGGCAACGCGGCTGTCCGCGCCGTTTCGTCAGTCAGGTCGCGACCTGTTCCAGCCCGATCGCGCCGCGGTACAATTGCTCGACGTGCTCGACGGATTGAAGCCGACCGACAGCGGCCGGCATTTCGCCTGGGACGGCGCGGAGGTGCCCGCGTAACATCCCCCCTCTCCCCCACGGCCCGATCCGGGGCGCGCCAAGCGGCATGCGCCGGCGCCCCGCCCTCGCGCACGCCTGCGCGCGGGGGTAGTAAGCGGCGTGTCGAGCCGCTAGTGCATGGTCAACCACACACATGAAAGCGAAGCGTTGAGCGACGAAACCGCCCTGGCGGACCCTTCCGATATCGCCCCGATCTCCATCGTCGAGGAGATGAAGACCAGCTACCTCGATTACGCGATGAGCGTGATCGTGGCGCGCGCCCTCCCCGATGTGCGCGACGGCCTGAAGCCGGTGCACCGGCGCATCCTGTTCTCCGCGAACGAGAGCGGCTTCCTTTACAACCGGCCCTATCGCAAGTCCGCACGCATCGTCGGTGACGTGATCGGTAAATATCACCCCCACGGCGATACCGCGATCTACGACGCGCTGGCGCGTATGACGCAGGACTGGTCGATGCGGGTGCCGCTGATCGACGGCCAGGGCAATTTCGGCTCGATGGACCCCGACCCGCCCGCCGCGATGCGCTATACCGAGGCGCGGCTGGCCAAGGCGGCGAATTTCCTGCTGGAGGATCTCGACAAGGATACGGTCGATTTCCAGCCGAATTACGACGGATCCGAGCGCGAGCCGCAGGTGCTGCCGGCCCGTTTCCCGAACCTGCTGGTCAATGGCGCGGGCGGCATCGCGGTCGGCATGGCCACCAACATCCCGCCGCACAATCTGGGCGAGGTGATCGATGCCTGTCTCGCCTATCTCGACAATGGCGCGATCACCACCGAAGAACTGATGGAGATCGTGCCCGGGCCGGATTTCCCGACCGGCGCGATCATCCTCGGCCGCGCGGGGGCGCGCTCGGCCTATGAGACCGGGCGTGGTTCGATCATCGTGCGCTCGCGTCACAAGGTCGAAACCGGGCGCGGCGACCGCACCTCGATCGTGCTGACGGAAATTCCGTTCCAGCAGGGCAAGAACGCGCTGGTGGAAAAGATCGCCGAGGCGGCGAAGGACAAGCGGATCGAGGGCGTCAGCGACATCCGCGACGAATCGAACCGCGAAGGCGTGCGCATCGTCATCGAGCTGAAGCGCGACGCGACGCCGGAGGTGGTGCTGAACCAATTGTGGCGGCACACGCCGGCGCAGGGCAGCTTCCCCGCCAATATGCTGGCGATCCGTGGCGGCCGCCCGGAGTTGCTGAACCTGCGCGACATCATCAGCGCGTTCGTCACCTTCCGCGAGCAGGTGATCACGCGGCGATCGAAGTTCGAGCTGAACAAGGCGCGCGAACGCGCCCATATTCTGCTCGGCCTCGTCATCGCGGTGACGAACCTCGACGAGGTGGTCCGCATCATCCGCGGGTCCGCCAGCCCGGCGGAGGCGCGCGCGAAGCTGCTGGCGCGCGAATGGCCGGTCGCTGAAATCGCACCCTACCTCCGGCTGGTCGAGGCGCTGGAGACCGATCACGCCGGCGACACCTATCGCCTGAGCGAGACGCAGGTGCGCGCGATCCTCGACCTGCGGCTTCACCGCCTTACGGCGCTGGGCCGCGACGAGATCGGCGACGAGCTGAAGACGCTGGCGGATTCGATCGCCGAACTGCTCGCGATCCTGTCCGACCGCGTGAAACTGTATGCGGAAATGCGCCAGGAGTTTCGCGACGCGCGCGAGCAATTCGCTACCCCGCGCCGCACCGAGATCGCCGCTGCCGCCGACGGTATCGACGACGAGGACCTGATCGAACGCGAGGAGATGGTCGTTACCGTCACCATGGCCGGCTATATCAAGCGGACACCGCTCGACGCCTTCCGCGCACAGGCGCGCGGCGGCAAGGGGCGCAGCGCGATGGCGACCAAGGATGAGGATGTCGTCACCAAGCTGTTCGTCACCTCGACGCATACGCCGGTGCTGTTCTTCTCCACGCTGGGCCGCGTCTATCGCATGAAGGTGTGGCGCCTGCCCGAGGGCGGCCCGGCGACGCGCGGGCGCCCGATGATCAATCTGTTGCCGCTCGAACAGGGCGAGACGATCTCCACCGTCCTGCCGCTGCCCGAGGACGAAACGGAATGGGGCAAGCTGCACGTGATGTTCGCCACCGCGCGGGGATCGGTGCGGCGCAACAGCATGGATGCGTTCACCAACGTGCCGTCGAACGGCAAGATCGCGATGAAGTTCGAGGGCGATGACGCGGATGACCGGCTGATCGGGGTCGCGCTGCTGGACGAGGGCGATGACGTGCTGCTCGCGACGCGTAGCGGCAAGGCGATCCGCTTCGCCGGGGACGAGGTCCGCGAGTTTCAAAGTCGCAACTCGACCGGCGTGCGCGGTATCGCCTTGAAGGGCGACGACGAAGTGATCTCGCTGTCGGTGCTGCACCGCGCCGGCATCACCGATCAGGAGGAGCGCGACGATTACCTGCGCCACGCGCCGTGGAAGGCGGAGGATATCGATCGCTCGCCGCGCATCATGGATCAGCTTCGTTTCGAGGAGTTGCGCGCCCGCGAGCAATTCGTGCTGACCGTCTGCGCCAACGGCTATGGCAAATTGTCGTCGGCCTATGAATATCGCCGCACCGGGCGCGGCGGACAGGGCATCACCAATATCGACAATATCGCGCGCAACGGCCCCGTCGTCGCCAGCTTCCCCGCCAGCAAGGCGGAGCAATTGATGCTGGTGACCGATCAGGCGAAGATGATCCGCATGCCGCTCGCGTCGCTGCGCGTGATCGGGCGCGGCTCGGCGGGGGTGCGGCTGTTCAACGTCGCGCAGGACGAACATGTCGTGTCGGCCGCGCGCATCGATGAGGAGCCCGAGGCCGAAGACGCCGCCGAGGCGATGATCGCCGAGGAACTTGCCGCCGGCGTGGCGCTTGATCCCGATACCGGCGCGACGATCGGCGACGACGCCGCCGCCGGACCGGAGGATGGCGAATGACCGAGAAGCCGCTGACCGCCTATAAGGTGCTGACCGGGGGGCAATTCGCCGCGCTGGAACGGGACGGTCGGTTCGACGGGGCGCCGGTGGATCTGGCGGATGGCTATATCCATCTGTCGACCGCCGCGCAGTTGACCGAGACGGTCGACAAGCATTTTGCGGGGCAGGACGATCTTCATGTCGTGGCGGTCGACCTCGCCGCGCACGGCGACGCGGTGAGATGGGAGGAATCGCGCGGCGGCCAGTCGTTCCCCCATCTCTACGCGCCGATGCTGCTGGAAACCGCGGTGGCGTTCGGCCCCCTCCGGCGCGATGCCGATGGCACGGTGAAGCTCCCGGTATCGGGCTGACCGCGTCTAGAAGAGGCGGTCGCGCACCTCAGGCATACAGATCCACCACCGCGCGCCCCTCCCCCACCGCGCGCAGCAGCAACGTGCGATGGCAGTGGCAGGGATCACGCTCGAAACACAGCAGCGCGCTCGGCATCTCCTCCGCCAGCGACAGCATCCGGGCCGCCTGCGCCTGTGCCTCGGGCAACGCAAGTTGCGCGTCATAGACCTCGGTCAGGGTCGCAACGTCACCCTTCTTGGCCGCATCCCGGCCGCGCTTGGGCGTGCCCAGCGCCTTCAGATGGACGTAATCGATCCCCGCCTCGCGCAACGACGCCGCCAGCGAGGATTTGGAGAAGCCCGGCCGCCGCGACAGCGGCAGCGCGCGGACGTCGATCACGCGACGCACCCCCGCCTTGGTCAGTGCGGCGAGAAACTCCGCCATCGTCGTGGCTTCGTAACCGATGGTATAGATCGTCATTACGCCAAGGTGCGACCGCCCCTGCCGCATGACAACCCTGACAACGGCGCCGGTAGCCGCTATCGCGCAGCGCATGGTTTATGACATTCATGTGATCGGCGGCGGTTTGGCCGGGTCCGAGGCGGCGTGGCAGCTGGCCGAGGCGGGCCTGCGCGTCCGCCTGTCCGAGATGCGCGGCAGCGGAGACAACACCCCCGCGCATCATACCGACCATCTCGCTGAGCTGGTCTGCTCCAACAGCTTCCGCTCCGACGATGCGGAGAATAACGCGGTCGGGCTGCTGCATCAGGAAATGCGCGCGCTGGGTTCGCTGATCCTGCGCGAGGGGGACCGTCACCGCGTCCCCGCCGGTTCCGCGCTGGCGGTCGATCGCGAGGGCTTCTCCGCTGGCGTCGACGCGGCGATCACGACGCATCCGAACATCTCGGTGGTGCGCGAACGCATCGATTCGCTGCCCGATACACCCGCGATCATCGCCACGGGGCCGCTGACCGCGCCGTCACTATCGGAGAGTATCGCGCAGGAAACGGGCAAGGACGCCCTCGCCTTCTTCGACGCGATCGCGCCGATCGTGCATCGCGACACGATCGACATGGATATCGCGTGGTTCCAGTCACGCTGGAACAAGGGGACATCGAGCCGTCCGACCACCGGGCAGGCCGAAGACAACCAGGCGCTGTCCTCACCCGAGATGGGAACGGATTATATCAACTGCCCGCTCGACAAGGAGCAATATCACGCCTTCGTCGCCGGGCTGGTCGCCGGTGAGAAGACGGAATTTCGCGAGTGGGAGAATGTCCCCTATTTCGAAGGCTGTATGCCGATCGAGGTGATGGCGGAGCGTGGTCCCGAGACGCTGCGTTTCGGCCCGATGAAAGGCGTCGGGCTCGACGATCCGCGCACCGGTCGCTGGCCCTATGCCGCGGTGCAGCTCCGGCAGGACAACGCCCATGGCACGTTGTGGAACATCGTCGGCTTTCAGACCAAGCTGAAGCATGCCGAGCAGGTACGCCTGTTCCGCACCATCCCCGGGCTGGAAAAGGCCGAATTCGCGCGGCTGGGCGGATTGCATCGCAACACCTTCCTGCGCTCGCCGGAGTTGCTGGACCCGACGCTCCGGCTCCGTTCGCGGCCGAATATCCGGTTCGCCGGCCAGATCACCGGCTGCGAGGGCTATATCGAAAGCGCCGCGATCGGATTGATCGCGGGGCGTTTCGCCGCGGCCGAATGGCGCGGCGAGGCGCTGGCGCCGCCGCCGGTGGAAACCGCGCTGGGCGCGCTGCTGACGCATATCACCGGCGCGGCCGAGGCGGCCACCTATCAGCCGATGAACGTCAACTTCGGCTTGTTCCCGCCGATCCCCGGCCGGACGAAGAAGCCCGATCGCAAGAAGATGTATACCGATCGCGCCCGTGCCGCGCTGTCGACATGGCTGGCGACGGGATAGGACGCCTCTCCACCCCATCTCCACGCAAACGCGAGTGCGAAGCGACTGACGAAGGGTCGACTCGCCGCCGTCGGTGGCTACAGTTGCGCCATGGCGATCGGACTGGACAATGAAGGCTTCTCGGACGCGCTGGTGATCCTGGGCGCGGCGGGGCTGGTGATCCCCGCTTTCGCCCGTTTCCGGATCAGCCCGGTGATCGGTTTCATCCTGGTCGGCGCGCTCGTCGGCCCTGCCGGCCTGGGATCGCTCGTCCCCCAGGCACCCTGGCTCTATTACGTCACCATCTCCGACCCCGAGGCGATCGCCCCCTTCGCCGAATTCGGCATCGTCATGCTGCTGTTCTCGATCGGACTGGAACTGTCGTTCAAGCGACTGTGGTCGCTGCGGCGACTGGTATTCGGCACCGGCGCGGCGGAATTGCTCGGATCGGCGCTGCTGATCGGTATCGCACTCCACTGGCTCGGGCAGAGTTGGAGCGGATCGGCGGGGTTGGGGCTGGCGCTGGCATTGTCCTCCACCGCGCTGGTGCTGCCGCTCGTCGGCACCGCCAGCCCGGTGGGGCGAGGCGCTTTCGCGATGCTGCTGTTCGAGGATCTTGCGCTCGTCCCGATCATCTTCGCGCTGGGTGCGATGGCGCCGACCGCGTCGGGCGACGGGTGGGTCGGGATCGCGGGAGTCGCGCTGCGCGGCGCGCTGACCGTGCTGGCGATGTATGTCGGCGGGCGGCTGGTGCTGCCACGTCTGTTCGCCCAGGCGGCCCGAACCAAGAGCCCGGAACTGTTCCTCGCCGCGTCACTGCTGGTCGTCATCGTCGCCAGCGTCGCCACCACAGCGGCGGGGCTGTCGCCGATCGTCGGCGCGCTGCTCGCCGGGTTGCTGATCGCGGAGACCGAGTATCACAGCGAGGTCGAGGTGATGACCGCGCCCTTCAAGGGCCTCGCACTGGGCGTGTTCCTGATCACCGTCGGGATGAGTGTCGATCTCGCCTCGATCCTTGCCAATTGGCCGTCGCTGCTCGCGGCGGTGCTGGGGGTGGTCGCGGTGAAGGCGATCGTCACCTATCTGCTGCTGCGCGTCGCGCACGCCCGCCCCGGTGTCGCGGCGGAGACCGGGTTGCTGATGGGCAGTCCGTCGGAAACGACGCTGATCGTGCTCGCCACCGCGGCACAGGCGCAACTGATCCAGCCGACGACCACCGCCTTCTGGCAGACCGTCACCGCGATCGGGCTGACGATCACGCCGCTGCTGGCGAAGCTGGGAAGCGCCGCCTCTCGCCGGATCGAGCGACGGGCGCCCGTGCCCGACGCCCCCGACCCCGCCGAGGGCAGACGCGCGATCGTGTTCGGCTTCGGCCGCGTCGGGCGGTTGGTGGCGGATATGCTGGCGCGTCACCAGCAACCCTATGTCGCGGTCGAGGCGGATATCGACGCGGTTGCCGTCGCGCGCGCCGCCGGCCATCCGGTGATCTTCGGTGATGTCGCACGCGCCGAACTGATCGACCGGCTGGACCTGGCGCAGGCCAGCGCACTGATCCTGACGATGGACGATCCGGTTCTGACTGTCCGGCTGGCGAAGCGGCTGCGTGCCGCCTTTCCCGATCTGCCGATCATCGCGCGCGCACGCGACGCGGTGCATGCCGCCGAACTCTACAAGGCCGGCGTCACCGATGCGGTGCCCGAAACGCTCGAAAGCTCCCTGCAACTCTCCGAGGCGGTGCTGGTCGATCTGGGGGTGGCGATGGGGCCGGTGATCGCCTCTATCCACGATAAGCGCGACGAGCTGCGCGAAACGATCCGACGGGAGGCGATGCTCAACCGCGAACCACGCATCCGCCGTATCCGACGCCAGGACGAAGTCGCTGGCTGACCGTCGCGATTTTGCCCCATATCCGTCGTAGCGCCGGAGACATGAACCACACCGACCCGCTTCGTGTCGCCTTCTTCAGCGGCAATTACAATTACGTCCGCGACGGCGCCAATCAGGCGCAGAACCTGCTGGTCGGCCATCTGCTCGATCGCGGCGTGACGGTACGGGTCTATTCGCCGACCACCGCCACTCCGGCGTTCGAGGCGCGCGGCACGGTGGTGGACGTGCCTGCGATCCCGTTCCCGGGGCGTGGCGAATATCATCTGGGGCGCGGATTGCCGCGCAGGCCGCGTCGCGATCTGGCCGCATTCGCGCCCGACGTCGTTCACGTCTCCGCGCCGGAGTTCCTCGGCCACGCGGCGGTCACCTGGGCGCGACGGCACAAGGTGCCGGTGGTGGCGACGGTGCATACCCGCTTCGAAACCTATTTCGAATATTACGGGCTGGCGATGGTGCAACCCGCGATCAAGGCGATCCTGCGGCGCTTCTACAATCGCGCCGATCGCGTGCTGGTGCCGACGCCGTCGATGGCCGAGGTGATCCGGGGTTTGGGCGTGAAGACGCCGATTTCCTTATGGGGACGCGGCGTCAATCACCGGCGTTTTCATCCCGGCGCGCGAAGCCTTGAATGGCGGCGCTCGCTGGGCATTGCCGATGACGAGGTCGCGATCGGCTTCCTTGGCCGGCTGGTGCTGGAGAAAGGGCTTGGCGTCTTCGCCGACGTGCTGGGCGAGTTACAGCGGCGCGGCGTGCGCCACCGCGCGCTGATCGTCGGGAAAGGCCCCGCGCAGGAATGGTTCGCGGAGCGTGTGCCGAATGCCGCTTTCGCCGGGTTCCAGACCGGCGACGAGCTGGGCCGCGCGGTCGCCTCGATGGACATGCTGTTCAACCCGAGCGTCACCGAAACCTGGGGCCAGGTGACATCGGAGGCGATGGCGGCGGGCGTACCGGTCGTCGCCGCGCGCGCGACCGGCGCGGTCGATCTGCTGGAAGAAGGCCGCACCGGCTTCCTGATCCCCCCACAGAGCGTTCCCGAATATGCCGCCGCCATCGCGCGACTGATCGACGATCCCGCGCTGCGCCTGCGGATGGGCCAGGCCGCGCACGAGCACGCACAGGCATTCCGCTGGGACAGCGCGAACGAGGCGGTATTGACGACGTATCGTGAGGTGCTGGCGGCACGGCGGGGCTAGGGCGAAAGGTCGTTTCGCCAGCCTGACGCCGAGCGGGACCGGCGGCGGTTCACATGGAACCCCCGCTCCGCCCGACATCACGCCCCCGCCTGCTCCTGCCAGTCGAACGTCAACGGTGCTTCGCGAAAGGCGAAACGGTCCAGGTGGCTGGCAACCACCTCCCGCATCCGCCCCATATCCTCGCTCTCCGGCACGACCAGCATCACATCCAGCGTCGCGCTGTCGGCACGCATCGTCAGTACCGATCCGTTGGGAAAGGCGATGCGCCCCTCCTCCGGCGAAAAGCTGACCTCCATCTTGTGGCTCCAGTGCTTGGCGAGTTGCTGGAGGTAGCGGCTGGCCGAAAGCGTCGGCACGCGGGCGATCGAGGTGCTCACTTCATCCGCTCCACCTTTTGCGCGACTTCGTCGATCAGCGCGGCGATATCGTGCAGCAGATCGTCGGAAACACCGCCGCGCGCCATCCGGTTCTGCACCGCGTGTCGCAGATTGCCCATCGAACGCCGCAGCGGCCCCGCATCGTGGCGCGCGCGATGCGCCCCCAGCCCCTCCAGCCGCGCGATCAGCGTCGCGACCAATTCGGCCTGCTCGGCCAGATGCGTGCGCCCGTCCTCGGTTGCCGCGAAGCGCTTGCGCGCGCCGTCGCTGGCCTGTTCCTCGATCAGGCCCATTTCGGCCAGCATCGCCAGTGCGGGATAGACCACGCCCGGGCTGGGGGCGTAGCTGCCGGCGGTCAGATCCTCGATCGCCTTGATCAGTTCATAGCCGTGGCGCGGCTCGTCCGCGATCAGTTGTAGCAGCACGAGCCGTAGCTCGCTGCCATCGAACATCCGCCGGCTGCGACCGCCGCCGCGGCGGGCCTCGCCGTCGCTCAACCGCTCGATCCAATGGAAGAAGCGCTCGACGTCCATTTCCGGGCCGTGACGCTTGCCGCCATAGCCACCGAAGTGGCGCCCGTGGCCGTGCCGACCGCTCTCACCGTGTGAAAATCGAAACATCACACTCTCTTTTTCCTGTCTCATGATGCGCTCTAGATATATCTTAGCGCCGATGAGTCAAGATATATCTAGAGCAGTCTAGATAATTTTCCCGGTGATGACATGACGGGTGCGCAGGGGGCCTTTATGGTGGCTGCATGGCCGATCTGTTCGCCGGGTTCGAACCCGCAGCCCCCGCATCCCCGCCCGCCGACGCGCCGCTCGCGGATCGCTTGCGCCCGACGACCCTTGCCGACGTCGTCGGTCAGGAACATGTCACCGGGCCGGACGGTGCGATCGGGCGGATGGTCGCGGTGGGGCGGCTGTCGTCGATGATCCTCTGGGGCCCGCCGGGCACCGGCAAGACCACTATCGCGCGGCTGTTGGCGGCGGCGGTCGGGTTGCGCTTCGCGCCGATCTCGGCGGTCTTCTCGGGCGTCGCCGACCTGAAGAAAGTGTTCGCCGAGGCGCGTGATCACGCGCGGCTGGGGCAACGCACGCTATTGTTCGTCGACGAAATCCATCGCTTCAATCGCGCGCAGCAGGACGGTTTCCTGCCCTATGTCGAGGATGGCACCGTCACCCTGGTAGGCGCCACCACCGAAAATCCGTCGTTCGAACTGAACGCCGCGCTGCTCAGCCGTGCACAGGTGCTGATCCTCCATCGGCTCGATCGGGTCGCGCTGGAAAAGTTGATCGCCCGCGCCGAGCGGGAGCTGGACCGGCCCTTGCCGTTGACCGATGCGGCGCGTGACGCGCTGGTCGCTTTTGCCGATGGCGACGGGCGCTTCCTGCTCAATCAGGTCGAAACGCTCTATCCCGTCGATCTGCCCGAACCGCTCGACCCCTCTGGCCTGTCGTCGTTCCTGCAGCGCCGCGTCGCGGTCTATGACAAGGATCGCGAGGGGCATTACAATCTGATCAGCGCGCTGCACAAATCGATCCGCGGGTCCGACCCGCAGGCGGCGCTCTATTATCTCGCCCGGATGCTGACCGCCGGAGAGGAGCCGCTATACGTGCTCCGCCGCCTGACGCGCGCGGCGGTGGAGGATATCGGCCTCGCCGATCCGCAGGCGCTGGTCCAGTGCGTCGCCGCGAAGGACACTTACGACTTCCTGGGTTCGCCCGAAGGAGAATTGGCGATCGTCCAGGCGTGTCTGTATCTGGCGACCGCGCCCAAATCGAACGCCGCGTATATGGCGCAGAAGAAGGCATGGCGCAGCGCGCGGGAGACGGGGTCGCTGATGCCGCCCGCCAACATCCTCAACGCGCCGACCAAATTGATGAAGCAGATCGGCTATGGCGCCGATTATCAATATGACCATGACGCGCGGGACGGCTTTTCCGACGCAAATTACTGGCCTGACGACCTGCCGCCACAGCGCTTCTACGCCCCGACCGATCGTGGATATGAGAAGCGCGTTGCCGAACGGCTCGCATGGTGGGATGAACGCCGCCATGCCTCACCGACCGACGACTGACCGCCTCCACCTGTTCCTGTCACTGTTGCTACTGACGATACCCGCGACGGCCGTCGCGCAGTCACCCGAATCGGTGCGGCAGACCGATCGCGGCACCTATGCCCGCGCCATCGCGGCGGGGTATAAGGCGGTGTTCATGTGCGACGGGGTCTTCGTCGCGGGGCGTAGCGAGCGGCAGATCGACACGCTGGAATTGCAAGGCATCTACCCGGAATATGAGAAGATCGTGCCGCTGCTGCCGGTGCGGTTCGATCGTCGCACCGCCAGCGTG
>NZ_JBELIE010000003.1:45047-48371 GCF_042091075.1 Sphingomonas sp.
TGACCGTGCCGTTTGACGCCGAACTGCCGCCGCGCCGGGCCACGTGGCGGCGCGGGGCTGGCTGCACGCTGGCGCCGATCGGCGACAATAGTATGCCGGCCGTCACGCACGCCGCGCCCCCGGCTCCGCTGGGTGGCGATCCGAGACCCTGGCCGATGGGGGATGCCGGTATCGCCCCCCGCCCCGACGAAGCGGTCGCCCGTATCGTCGATCGCGCGTTCGGCGCCGAATATGGGCGCGGCAGCGAGACCGTCGGTGTGGTCGTCGTGAAGGACGGACGGATCGTTGCCGAACGATATCGCGAGGGGTTCGGCCCCTATACCGCGAACCGTACCTGGTCGGTCGCGAAAAGCATCGCGGGAACGCTGGTCGGCCTCTCGGGCGTCGATCCGCGCCGCCCGGTGGATATCCCGGAATGGCGCAGCCCCTATGGCGCGGACCCGCGCGCGCGGATCACGCTGGATCAATTGCTGCGGATGGCGTCGGGGCTGCATAGCGACACGGCGGGCAATCGTACCGACGCGATCTACTTCGGTGGCACGACCGTGACCGAGCAAGCGACGTCATGGCCGCTCTCATCGCGCCCGGGCGAACGCTTCCGCTACGCCAACAACGATATCATGCTGGCGATCCGCTCGCTCCGCGCGTCGCTGGGCGAAGCACGCTACCGTGCGCTGCCCGAGCGGCTGTTCGCGACGCTGGGAATGCGTCACACCGTCGCCGGCACCGACTGGCAGGGGAATTATATCCTGTCGAGCGACGTCTACACCACGGCGCGGGATCTCGCCCGGCTGGGACAATTCTGGCTGCAGGACGGCGTCTGGCAGGGGCGCCGCGTGCTGCCTGCCGGCTGGATCCGGTACATGACCACCCCGGCCGGGCCGCAACCCGATCGCAGCGAAGGCTATGGCGCATCGATCTGGCTGTTCGGCGCGCGTCAGGGCCTGCCCGACGGCAGCTTCTCCGCGCAGGGCAATCGCGGGCAATATGTGATGGTCATTCCCGCGCATCGTCTGGTCGTCGTCCGCCGCGGTGAAGATCCCGCCGGCGCACGCTTCGACGTGGCGAAGTTCACCGCCGACCTGCTCGCCGCGCGGTGACCCGCCAGCGGCGGTTCGACGATTTCGTCGCGATTGACTGGTCGGGTGCAAGGGGTCGCCATCATCGCGGGATCGCGGTGGCACGTTGCACGACGGGCAGCACGCCGCCGACGCTGATCGATCCGCCGAACGGTCGCGCCTGGTCGCGGCAGCAGGTGCTCGACTGGCTGCTCGCGCGGCGTGGCGAGGCGATGCTGGCCGGTTTCGATTTCAGCTTCTCGGCGCCCTTCGTGGCGCGCGGCGCGCATTTGCCGGGCGAGGTCGATACGCCGGATGCGCGCGCCCTCTGGGCCTATGTCGATGCGCATAGCGATGACGAGGATCTTGGCGCGGCGTCTTTCCTGGAAGCGCGTCGTGGGCGTCATTTCTATCTGGGTGCGGCCGATGGCGCGAAACGCGATTTCCTGCACTGGCGCGCCTGCGAGGTGGCAACCGATGGCAGCGCCAAGCCCTCCACCGTTTATGACGCGATCGGCGCGGCACAGGTGGCAAAGGCGAGTTTCGCGGGAATGCGGGTGCTGCATCGGCTGTCGGGCGCGATCCCGATCTGGCCGTTCGACCCGATGACGACGACGGGCGCGGTGATCGTCGAGATCTACACCGCCATTGCCGCGCGTGCGACCGGGATGCGACGCGGCCGCAGCAAGATCCGCGACGCCGTGGCGCTCGATACGGCGCTGTCGGCGCTGGGCAGCGCGCCGCATGCGCCGCTGCCCCGCTACGACGATCACGCCACCGATGCGATTGTCGCATCGGCATGGTTGCGCCGCGTGGCGAACGACGCGGCGCTGTGGCGACCGAACGGCATGACACCGCTCATCGCGGGCACAGAGGGCTGGACGTTCGGCGTCCCCTGACGCATGGGGAGGACAGGCCGGTTTAGCTCAGCTGGTAGAGCAGCGGTTTTGTAAACCGAAGGTCGCGGGTTCGATCCCTGCAACCGGCACCATCCATTCTGGCGATCACGCCGGCGCCACCACAGGGCCGGCCGTGATCGTCGCTTCCTCGCCGCGCGAATAGGTGCCGGTCAACAGCCCTACCGCCAGCACACGCCCGCGGATCGCCTCGATCAGCTCCTGCCGGCCGGGATTCATGTCCAGCATGGGCATCTCGCTCAGCGCGAAAAGCTGGAAGACGTAGTCATGGCTGCCATGCCCGGTGGGGGGATCGGGCGGCAGCCACCCTTCCTGCAGATAACTGTTACGGCCCACATCATGCGCGTCGCCCCCGGCGTCTGGAGCTATCGCGCCTTCGGCAAGGAAGCGATCCTGCGGCATGATGTCCCATACGATCGCATGTACCAGCGGCTGGGGTGTCGGCGCGTCGGGATCCTCGACGATCAGCGCCAGTCCCGCCGTACCCTCCGGCACCTCACCCCAGGTCAGCGGCGGCGATACTCCCTCGCCGTCGGCGGTGAATCGCTCCGGCAGCCGCGCACCCTCGGCAAAGGCGGGGCTGGTCAGGTCCAGTTGTCCCTCGCCGGTGACAACGCCATCCTGCACGGACACCAGCTTGGCATGGCCCGCGCGCACGTTGCGCATCAGGGCTCCGAGCCAATGGGGAACATGTTCCAGCACGCGCACCTCCTGTCGTTGACCGGACGGACAGCGCGCGACGGCGGCGATCGGTTGCGCGGCGGTGCCGATGTGTTTGATGCTGCACCACAGCAAAATTATATTACACTCGATTGACGGACATGACCGCGGGATCGCCTACGTAATGACACTCGCAGTAAAGGAGCGTCTTCATGCAGCCATCGAACGAACCCGACGACAGGGGCCTCTCCCCCTCGCTGCGCGCCTCGCTGACGATGCTGGCCTTCGGCCTGGTGGTGCTCGCCTATCTGGTCGCGATCGATCACCCGCAGTGGTTCCATATCCGGCCGATCACCGGCACCGCCTCCGCCATGTCGACCGCAGCCAACGCCGACATCTAGCGCGGATCGACATCCCGGCCGCGGCGCGCCGCGAACCGTTGCAACCCGTACGGCCCCACGGTCGTTACGCTTCCTCCATGAAGCTTAAAGTGGCCAGTTATAACATGCGCAAGGCGATCGGCACCGATCGCCGCCGCAACCCGGAACGGGTGTTGCAGGTATTGCGGGAGGTCGATGCCGATATCGTCGCGTTGCAGGAGGCTGATCGCCGGTTCGGCGCACGCGCCGCGGTGCTGACCCCGCATCTCGGCTACGTCACGCAGAGCACGTTCCGGATGTTCTACGAGG
>NZ_JBELIE010000004.1:0-48065 GCF_042091075.1 Sphingomonas sp.
AACGTCGCCAATCTGGTGCCGCCGTTCGAGACCGGCGGCGGGTTGCACGGCGTATCCGCCGCACTGGAATTCGCGGTCACGGTGCTCAAGATCGATGAGATCCTGGTGCTCGGCCACGGCGCGTGTGGCGGCATCAAGGCCGCGCTGTCGGGCGACCTGAAAGGCGCGGAGCCTGGCCATGGCGGCTTCGTCGCCAACTGGATCAAACTGCTCGACGACGCGCGCGAAAAGGTCGTTGCCGAACATGGCAAGGGCGAGGAAGGCCAGTCCGCCCTCGAGCAGGAAGGCGTGCGCACGTCGCTTGCCAACCTGATGACGTTCCCGTTCGTGAAGGATCGCGTCGAAGACGGGTCGCTCACGCTGCACGGCGCGGTGTTCGCGATCGCCGACGGCAAGCTGCGCGTGTTGCAGGAGAATGGCACGTTCGAGCCGGCGTGATGAAAGAAGGGCGGACCGGCGCACGCGCCGGCCCGCCCTGCCTTTACAGGGGCGACGGCGATACGATCAGCCGGCGTCCTTGGGCGTCTCTGCGGTCACCCGAATGTTCAATTCCCGCAACTGCTTCGCGCTGACGAAGCTGGGCGCACCCATCATCAGATCTTCCGCCTTCTGCGTCATCGGGAAGACGATCACCTCGCGGATGTTCGGCTGATCGGCCAGCAGCATGACGATACGGTCGATCCCCGGCGCGGAGCCGCCGTGCGGCGGTGCGCCATATTTGAAGGCGTTGATCATCCCGGCGAAATTCGTGTCGACGTCCTGCTGGCTATAGCCCGCGATCTCGAACGCCTTGTACATGATCTCCGGACGGTGATTCCGGATGGCGCCCGATGACAGCTCCACACCGTTGCAGACGATGTCATATTGATAGGCCAGAATGTCGAGCGGGTCCTGGTTCTCCAGCGCCGTCAGTTCGCCCTGCGGCATGCTGAACGGATTGTGGCTGAAGTCGATCTTCTTCGACTCCTCGTCATATTCGAACATCGGGAAATCGACGATCCAGCAGAATTCGAAGCGGCTCTCGTCGATCAGCCCGAGTTGCTCGGCAACGCGGGTACGCGCCAGCCCGGCGAGCTTGGCGGCCTGTGCCTCCTTGCCCGCGGCAAAGAACAGCCCGTCGTCAGGCCCAAGGCCGAGCGCATCGGCCATCGCCGACATCTTGGCCTCGCCGTGATTCTTCGCGATCGGACCGCCCCATTCGCCGCCCTTGCGCGTGGCGTAGCCCAGCCCCGCAAAGCCCTCCGACTGCGCCCAGGCGTTCATATCGTCGAAGAACTTGCGGCTCTTGTCCGCGGTGCCCGGTGCGGGGATCGCGCGCACCACGTCGCCCGCCTCGACGATCGACGCGAACCGGCCAAACCCCGAGCCGATGAAATGCTCGCTGACGTCGCTGATCAGGATCGGGTTGCGCAGGTCAGGCTTGTCGTTGCCGTATTTCAGCATCGATTCGCGGTACGGAATGCGCTTGAAGGGCAACGGGGACACGGTCCTGCCCTTGCCCTGCCAGTCGGCGAATTCCTCGAACACGCCGTGCAGCACCGGCTCGATCGCGGCGAAAACGTCGTCCTGCGTGACGAAACTCATCTCGAAATCGAGCTGGTAGAATTCACCCGGCGAACGGTCGGCGCGCGCGTCCTCGTCGCGGAAACAGGGCGCGATCTGAAAATAACGGTCGAAGCCGGCGACCATCAGCAGCTGTTTGAACATCTGCGGCGCCTGCGGCAGCGCATAGAACTTCCCCGGATGGACACGGCTGGGGACCAGATAGTCACGCGCGCCCTCGGGCGAGGAAGCGGTCAGGATCGGCGTCTGGAATTCGGTGAAGCCCTGGTCGACCATGCGGCGACGGATCGACGCGATCACCGCCGAGCGCAGCATGATATTGGCGTGCAGCTTCTCGCGCCGCAAATCGAGGAAGCGGTTCCGCAGGCGAATCTCCTCGGGATATTCGGCATCACCAAACACCGGCATCGGCAGTTCGGCGGCAACGCTCTGCACCGTCGCGGCGCGGGCATAGACCTCGATCTCGCCGGTCGGCAGGTTCGGGTTGATCGTCGCTTCCGAGCGACGCTTCACCTCGCCATCGATCGTCACCACCGATTCCACGCGCAGCCCGTCCAGCAACGCCAGCGCCGGCGAATCGCTATCGGCGACGATCTGCGTGATCCCGTAATGATCGCGCAGGTCCACGAACAGCACACCGCCGTGATCGCGCTTGCGATGCACCCAGCCCGACAGGCGGACGCCAGTACCCGCGTCGGAGGCGGTGAGCGCGGCGCAATGATGGGTGCGATAGGCGTGCATGGATCTTCTCTGTGTTTCGTCACCCCGGCGAAGGCTGGGGTCTGGGGGGTAACGCGCCCGCTGGGTATTTGTGACCCCTGTTTTCGGTGGGGTGACGGCCCCGGGGGCGATAGCGCGCCCTCCCCTGTCCGAACCCTCTTTGTCAACCCGCCCGCGCCGGTATAAGGGCGGAACCTTATGCACGTTCACCCCCTCATCACCGACAGCGCCACCCTCGCCAATCTGTGTGCGCGCCTCGCCGACGCGCCCTTTGTGACGGTCGACACCGAATTCATGCGCGAAAGCACCTATTATCCGGAGCTTTGCCTGATCCAGATCGCCGACACCGAGGAAGCCGCGGCGATCGATCCCATGGCTCCCGATCTGGACCTGTCTCCGTTGCTGTCGCTGCTGGTCGACAATGAGGATGTGCTGAAGGTCTTTCATGCCGGCGGGCAGGATCTAGAGATCATCTACAATCTGACTGGCAAGACCCCCCACCCGCTGTTCGATACGCAGGTGGCGGCGATGGCGCTCGGACAGGGCGAGCAGATCGGTTACTCCAATCTGGTCGACAGCTGGCTGGGCATCCAGATCGACAAGGGCGCGCGCTTCACCGACTGGTCGCGCCGGCCGCTGGACCAGCGACAGGTCGATTATGCGATCGGCGACGTCACCCATCTGTCGCGCATTTTCCCCAAGATGCTCGAAAGGCTGAAAAAAACCGGGCGCGGCGCGTGGCTCGACCAGGAAATGGAGCGGCTGGGCGATCCCGCCAATTACGCCAATGATCCCGATAGCGCGTGGAAGCGCGTGCGCATCGCCAGCCGGAAGGCGGACGTTCTCGGGCGACTGAAGGCGATCGCGCGCTGGCGTGAACTGGAGGCGCAGGCGAAGGATCTGCCGCGCGGACGGATCGTCAAGGACGAAACGATCGCGGATCTCGCCGGGCATCCGCCGCGCAAGCAGGCCGATCTCGCCAAGGTCCGCGGCCTGTCCCAAACCTGGGCGGGGAACGACATCGGCGCGCGGCTGATGGCGGCGATCGAGGCGGCGAAGCCGTTGCCGGACGAGGAACTGCCGCCGCGCGACGATCGCAAGCCGGGACTGGGCAAGGAAGGCGCACTGGTCGCCGATCTGCTGAAATTGCTGCTCAAGATCCGCGCGCGCGACATCGATGTCGCGCCACGCCTGCTGGCACGCGGCGACGAGCTGGAGTTGCTCGCGGCGGGCCAGCGACAGGGGTTGCAGATCCTGGAAGGCTGGCGTTTCGATCAGTTTGGGCATGATGCGCTCGACCTCGTCGAGGGTCGGCTCGGCTTCGCGGTGCAGAACGGCCGGCTGAAGATGACCCGCGCCGAGGAAAACGCCGCGTGATGCGTGTCGCGCCGTTGCTGGCGTTGCTGGGCGCCGCTTGTGCGCCGATCGCCGCTGGACCTGCCGGAACATCATCGGCAGCGCGATGCGATGCCGATCGCGCGCAATCACTGGTCGGGCAACCCGCGAGCAACAACAGCGGCGAGGCGAAGCGCCTGAGCCGCGCGGCGACCATCCGGCAATATGTGACGGGCTCGCCGGTGACGATGGACTATCGCGCGGACCGGCTGAATATCGAAACCGACGCCAGAGGGATGATCGTCAAGCTGAGCTGCGGTTGAAGCGCTGGCCGGGGCGAACACGCCGCCTCACCCCAGCGCAGCGCTCAATCCCATCTGCATCGCCAGTAATCGATGCCGCTTCTGTACCGCTTCACCATACAGGCCCGCGTCACCGGGCGCGAGGTGAAGACGCAGCGCCTCGCCGTCGATCGCCAGCGAAGAGCGTTGCAGCGGCCCGGCGATCCCACCGCTCAACCGCTGCCCCAGCCGGATCGCCAGACCCCATTGCATCGCACGCCGCAGCGCCGCCTCACCCGCCAGTCCGGTCAACGGCGGCGGGCTGCTGAGCGCGCCGCCAAGGCTGGTCCACAGAGCCTGCGCCAGCAATGCGCGACCGCGCCCGTCGATGCCGACCCAATTGCCGTGCAGCGCCACCTCCAGCCCGCGCTCGGCGCGGAACTCGGGATTGGCGCGCCAGCCCACATCGGCCAGCAGGCACGCCGCGACGCGCACCCGCGCGTCACCAGCCCGATCCGCGAAAAGCGGCGCGATCCAGCGATCGAGCAGGTCGCCATGTTCCGGGAACCGGCCGCTACGCCGCCCCTCGTCGCGCGCGGCGGCGATCAGCGGATCCTGTGCACGTTCCTCCGGTGACAGCGCGCCGAACAGCAGCCCCTCGCGCAACCCGAAGGCGGAGACGATCGTGCCCGTACTGCGAAGGTGCTTCAGCAGCACCGAAAGCAGCGCCGCCGCGTCACCCAAAGTCGGGATACGACCGCTCGACAGGCCAACGACCGCCTTCAGCCGCGCCTTGCCCACGTGCGACAATGTCCGCCGCAGCCGCGCGATCGTGGCGGGCGACATCGCATATTGGTGGATCACCGGCAGCGGGTAGCGCGTCACGTCCATATCGAGCCGCGCCAGCCCGCGCCACGAGCCGCCGACCAGATACAGCGGCAATCCGCGCCCCGCCCCGATCCAGCCGGTCGCCGCAAGCGCTTGCTCCACCGCCCGGTCGAGGCGTCCCGCATCCCGCAGCGCGGCGATGCGCAGCACCCCGAACGGGAAAGACGCGCACGCATGCACCGCCCCGTCCTTCACCCGCACCAGTTCCAGCGATCCGCCGCCCAGATCGCCGACGATTCCGTCCGCATCGGGAATACCGGACAGCACCCCCATGCCGGCGGCGATCGCTTCCTGCTCACCGGGCAGGATCTCGACCCGCAGGCCGGCCCGCTCCGCGATCGCGATCAGTTCCGCGCCGTTGCTGGCATCGCGCACCGCGGCGGTGGCGACGGTACGCAGATCGTCCACCTCCATCTCGCGCGCCAGCGTGGCGAAGCGGACGAGCGCGGTGCGCGCCATCGCCATCGCGGCGTCGTCGATCGTCCCCGACGCGGCCAGGCTGCTGCCCAGCCCGGCCAGCACCTTTTCGTTGAACAGGATCGCGGGCAGCCGCCGTGGTCCCTGATACACGACCAGCCGGATCGAGTTCGATCCGATGTCGATGATCGCGGTGCGCGGATCGGTCACGGGCATATCCACCGCTCGGGCACGGCGCAGCGGCAACAACGTCACTGCTGGCTACGGCGCAGCGACAGGACCGGCACTTCGCCGCCGGCCTCCAACGCGGCCCCACGCCCCGACAGCGAGGGATTGACCATGAAATAGCGGTGCAGGTTGAAGCCTTTGCTATCGCCGGGCGTGGTGCGGACATAGCTTCCGTCGGGTTCCAGCTCCCAGCTCTGCTCATTGTCGATCAGGTTGGCGACCATCACCTGATCGAGGATCTGGTCGTGAACGGTCTCGTTCGTGATCGGCAGCATATATTCGACCCGCCGGTCGAAATTGCGCGGCATCCAGTCCGCCGAGGAGATATAGACGATCGCGTCGTCGTTCGGCAGCGCCGCGCCATTGCCGAACACCGCGATCCGGCTGTGCTCCAGGAAACGCCCGACCACCGATTTGACGCGGATATTATCCGACAGGCCCGGCACGCGCGGTTTCAGGCAGCAGATGCCACGCACGATCAGATCGATTTCCACCCCGGCGTTGCTGGCATCGTACAATTTCTCGATGATCATGGGATCGACAAGCGAATTCATCTTCGCCCAGATCGCGGCGGGGTGCCCGGCGCGCGCATGGGCGATCTCGTCATCGATGCACGCCATCAGCTTCTTGCGCAGCGAGCGCGGGCTGAGCACGACCTGCTCCATATCCGCAGGCTCCACATAGCCGGTGATATAGTTGAACATCCGCGCGGCATCGCGCCCGACCGCCGGATTGGCGGTGAAGAAGCTGAGATCGGTATAGATCCGGGCGGTCACCGGGTGATAATTGCCGGTGCCGAAGTGGCAATAGGTGCGGAACCCGCCGCCCTCGCGCCGCACCACCATCGCCACCTTGGCATGCGTCTTCCAGTCGATGAAGCCGTACACCACCTGCACCCCGGCGCGCTCCAGCGCGCTCGCCCATTGCAGGTTCTGCTCCTCGTCGAAGCGCGCCTTCAGCTCCACGACGGCGGTCACCGCCTTGCCGTTTTCGGCCGCGGCGATCAGCGCGCTGATGACCGCCGATTGCTTGCCCGCGCGATACAGCGTCTGCTTGATCGCGACGACATCGGGATCGTTCGCCGCCTGTTTCAGGAAAGCGAGCACCACATCGAACGTCTCATAGGGATGGTGGACGACGATGTCCTTGGATCGGATCGCCGCAAAGCAATCGCCACCAAATTCGCGAATCCGTTCCGGGAAACGCGGCGTGAAGGGGACGAATTTCAGGTCCGGCCGATCCTCATCGGCCAGCAGCGCCAGATCGCCGATGCCGAGGAAGGAGCCGCTTTCGGTGACGATCGCATCCGCCCCACCCAGTTCGCCGCGCAGCACCGATGCCAGCGTCTCCGCCATGCCGGTTTCGAGTTCCAGCCGGATCACGCGCCCGCGCCGCCGCCGCTTGATCGCATTGGCGAAGTAGCGGACGAGGTCCTCCGCCTCTTCCTCGATCTCGATATCGCTATCGCGCAGCACGCGGAATTCGGCCGCGCCGACCACGTCATAACCGGGGAACAGCGCGCCAGAAAAACGCTTCAGGATCGATTCGATCGCGATGTAACGTGCGGGGTCGCCCGGCAGGCGCACGAACCTGGGGATCGCCGCGGGCAGCATCACAAGCTCGCGAATCGGCTCCTGGTCTGACCGGCGGATCAGATCGAACATCACCGCCATGCCCTTGTTCGGCATGAACGGGAACGGATGCGCGGGATCGAGCGCCTGTGGCGTCAGGACCGGGAAAAGCTGTTCGTGGAAATGCGTTTCCAGCCACCGGCGCTGCTCCGTATCCAGCGCCGCGTCGATCGCACGGTGGCTCAACACCGAAATGCCCGCCTCCGCCAGCTCATGCCGGATATCGCGCCATACCGACTGCTGGCTGTCCATCAGTGCGTCCGCCTCGGCGACGATGCCGGCAAGCTGCTGCCCCGGCGTCAATCCGTCGGCCGAGCGCGCGTCGACGTCGAGCGTCTGCTGCCCCTTCAGGCCGGCGACGCGCACCATGAAGAATTCGTCGAGGTTGCCGCCCGAGATCGCGAGGAAGCGCAACCGCTCCAGCAACGGATGCGCGGGATTGCACGCCTCCTCCAGCACGCGGCGGTTGAACGCCAGCCACGACAGCTCGCGGTTGAAATAGCGACCGCCGTCGCGATCCTGGAAGGGATCCAGCGCGTCGTCGGCGTCGAGGCGCGCCATCTTCGGCGTTCGGGTCATGGGTTCCTTTCGCGTTGGTCGATCAACGTCGCGTGATCATCAGGAGTTTCGCCCGTCAAGGTCTCCCGCGCCAGCGGGATCGACAGGCGGCGCCGGCCAGCCAACGCCGCCTGGTCAAGTCTATCGATCGTCGCGATGACAGCGGCATGACTCCGCTCCGCCCGCGCGACCAGCCAGGCGATCAATTCCGGCCGGGCGTCAAGACCCCGGCGTGCGAAGCCATGCTCGAACAGCGCGGTCATCAACGCATCGTCGGGTGGTCCGATCCGCGCCGATGGGCTCGCCATCAGCCGCGAGCGCAGGTCGGGCAGTGTCACCGCCCAGGCGGGCGGAACCTCGTCCGCGATCAGCAGCAGCGGCGCAGCGCGCTCCTGCGCGGCGTTCCATGCGTGAAACAGCGTCGCCTCGGGCAACGTCGCGGCATCGTCGATCACCGTCGCCTGCGCGCGAGTCGCGAAAATGCGCCCCAGCAGACTGCGCCCCGAACGGGCTGGTCCGGCGAGGATGGCGGTACGCACCGGCCAGGTGGCCCAGCGATCGAGCATCGCCACCGCCGCGCTGTTCGACGGGGTGACGAGGAATTCGGCGTCGCGCGCGTCGGCGGCCCACGCCAGCGGCAGCGCGATCTGGGTCATCCCGTCGGCACTCCTGCCGGACGCGGCTCGGCAACGGGTGCGCGACGGATGCGGATCGTCGTGCCGTCACCGAACACCTGCCAGCCGCGCGCTTCCAGCGCGGCGCGGAACGCCTCGGGCGGGCCGGCATAGCCCACGCTCATCAATGATACGCCGCCCAGCGCCAGACTGGTCGTCGTCGCATTGCTTACCCCCGGCACGCCACGCAATGCACCCTCAATACTGGTCACCGCGCCCACGTCAGGCGTGTCATATTGCACCGTGATCGTACTGCCGATCACCGGCGTGGCCGACAGATCATCGATCAGATCGCCGACATCGTCGGTGGGCACGGGCTCGGCGATCGGCATGATCGGATTGAGCCCCGTATCGGCGACCAGATACCCGCCACGCAGCCCGTCCTGATAGGCGGCATCGATCCGCTTGACCGCCTCGTCGAACAGCGCGGGAATGCCAGATGCGTTGCTGACGCGTAGCGTGAAGCTGCGCAGCAGGCGATTGTCGGGGCCATAGCGCGCCTCGAACACGCCGATCACCGGGCCGCCGGGCCATTGCCGGTGGAGTCGCACCGTCGGCGTCAGAACGTCGCTGCCGCCATATTGATCGATGATCGCACGCCACCATGCCCGATCGGGGCGCTGGGTCTGGCCGACGTTGAGCAGCAGCGAGTCGGGACCGGTGCCACTCGGACGGATATAATCGATCGTGCTGTTGCCGGTACGGTAGCGCGCCCACGCCTCCTGCCACAGGGTACGCTGTTCGAACACGGTGCCGACCCCGGTGGAATATTGCACCGGCAGCACCACGAACGGCGGCGAACGCGACACGAAGCTGGACACACCGAGCAACGCCGAGGTGCGCGCGCGATCGAACAACACGCCCAGCCGAGCGACATAGCGGGTCGGCCCGATCTGTTCCCCTTCGATCACGATCGACGACACGATCGAATCCAGCGTTCCGTCCGAAACCCCCGCCCCGCCCGCGCCAAGCCGCTGAGACAGCTGGACGAACGCCTTGCGCTGCGCCTCGCGCCAGCCCGCCAGCCGCGCCGCATCGGCATTGGCGCCGATGGTATCGACACTGATTCCGGCAACCTCGAAATCGTTCGAGCTGTCGACCGCGGCGACGCCCCGGTCACCACCCTCGATCTGCGCGATCACGGCGGCGGTGCCGAGCGCGGCGACCAGTACGGCGGCCATGGCCCCGGCGAACGGAAGGATCGGAAGACGGCGACGCATGTCGCGCGTCTTTTGACGAACCAGACGTGGAAATCCAAGCACGATATGGCTAACCGGCGCTGATGAGCACCGATGGACGCAACGAACCCTACACCTATGAGAGCGCCGGCGTGTCGATCGCGGCGGGCAATGCGCTCGTCCGCGCGATCGCGCCGCTGGCGCGGGCAACCCGTCGCGCGGGCGCCGATGCCGATCTGGGCGGGTTCGGCGGCTTTTTCGATCTGAAGGCGGCGGGCTTCTCCGATCCGTTGCTGGTGGCGGCGAACGACGGCGTGGGCACCAAGCTGAAGCTGGCGATCGAATGGGATCGTCATGCCGGGGTGGGCATCGATCTGGTCGCGATGTGCGCCAACGATCTGATCGTGCAAGGCGCCGAACCGCTGTTCTTCCTCGATTATTACGCGACCGGGAAGCTCGACAACGCGATCGCGGAGAGCGTCGTCGCCTCGATCGCGGAAGGCTGTCGCGCCGCCGGTTGTGCGTTGATCGGTGGCGAGACCGCGGAGATGCCGGGCATGTACGCCGACGGCGACTACGATCTCGCGGGCTTCTGCGTCGGCGCGGTCGAGCGCGGCGACGTGCTGACGGGCGCCACGATCGCGGCGGGGGATGTGATCCTGGGTCTGGCGTCGTCGGGCGTCCACTCCAACGGCTTCTCGCTCGTGCGTCGGCTCGCCGCCGACAAGGGCTGGAAGCTCGATCGCCCGGCGCTGTTCGATCCTGATACGCTGCTGATCGATCATCTGATGGCGCCGACCCGCATCTATGTCGCGGCGCTGTTGCCGTTGCTGAAGGCGCATCGCATCAAGGGCCTGGCGCATATCACCGGGGGCGGATTGCTGGAGAATATTCCGCGCGTGCTACCGGCTGGCGCGCATGCGGTCATCGACGCGGACGCATGGCCGCAACCGCGATTGATGGCCTTCCTCCAGGCGCAGGGCGGGATCGAGCCGGAGGAGATGGCGCGCACCTTCAACTGCGGCATCGGCATGGCGGTGGTGGTCGCGGCGGACGAGGCCGAGGCGGTCGCGGCGGCCCTGACCGACGCTGGCGAGACGGTTCACCGGATCGGTCGTGTCTACGCTGGCGCACGCGGTTGCACCGTAACCGGCGGCGACGAGACATGGAGCGCGCGCGGCGGCTGGACCGCGACGCATACCGCATGAGCGCCGCGCCAGCACGGGTCGCGGTGCTGATTTCCGGCCGTGGATCGAACATGCAGTCGCTCGTCGCTCGGCAGGGCGATGCCTATCGCATCGTGCTGGTCGCCTCCGACAAGCCCGAAGCGGCGGGGCTGGCCTGGGCGCGCGATCAGGGGCTCACCACCTTCGCGCTGTCGCCGCGCGGGATCGGAAAACCCGCCTATGAGGCCGCGATCGACGCGGCGCTGCGCGACGCTGGTGCGGAGTGGATCGCGCTCGCGGGCTATATGCGGTTGCTGTCGGACGAATTCGTCGCGCAATGGCGCGGGCGTATCGTCAACATCCATCCCTCGCTGCTGCCCCGCTACAAGGGTCTCGACACCCATGCCCGCGCGATCGCGGCCGGCGATGCGTCGGCGGGCTGCTCGGTGCATCTGGTCACCGAGGAGCTTGATGGCGGCGAGGTTCTGGGACAGGCGGAAGTGCCGATCCTTCCCGACGACACCGCCGACACGCTGGCCGCCCGCGTGTTGGCTGAGGAACACCGCCTCTATCCCGCCGTTTTGGCGGAGGTGGTGAGACGATGACCGATCAACTCGAACGGATACGCGCGATCGCGCTGCTGCTCCCCGAAGCGGAGGAGCGGGTGAGCCACGGCCAGCCCACGTTCTTCGTCGCCGGTCGGCAGTTCGCGCAATTGCGTGACAATCATCACGGCGATGGCCTGATCGTCGTGTGCGTCCGCACCAGCGGCGAAGACGAACAGGCGATGCTGCTGGAAGCGGCCCCCGATACCTATCGCAGACCCGCCTATCTCGGCCCGCAGGGCTGGGTCAGCGTCAACCTGGCCGGGGAGGATGTCGACTGGGCGCTGGTCGAGGATCGCATCGCGCGCAGCTGGGAACTGGCCGCCCCGCGGCGCTTGCTGGAAGCCGGCGGGCGATGAGCGAGACCAGCGAGGCGGCCACCCGCCGCCGCTGGGTGACGCTGGCGGAGGCGATCGCGGTCGCTGGCCTGCTGATCGGGGCGCTGACGCTTTGGCTGAACTGGTCCGACAAGCGCGACGAGCGGGCCGCTGCCGCCGCCGCGCGCGAGGCTTCCCGGAGCGAGCGCACGCGCGTCGACTTGGTCGGCAGCGCGCAGGACGACGGCCGAACGCTGACGCTGCGAGACGAACGGCACGATCTCAGCGAGGCGACGATCGTCTTTCCACGCCCTGTCGGCATACCAGCGCAACATCCGTCGGGCGACCCGGTCATCCAGGCGGCGTGGTTCGCGCATGAACTGCTGACGATGACCGACGGCGGCCCGGATACCCGGACCGGGCGATTGCCGGTGCTGATCACGGTGCATTTCATCGATGGCGATACGCCCCGGAACGCGACTGCGATCTATGACATCATATGGCGGATCGACGGGCGCATGCTGCGCGGTCGTGAGGTGAAGCTTGAAGGGCTGCGATTGCGCGAGCGCTGCGGCGATCAGGCGGCCCTCGACGCGCTATGGGCGCGACTGAAGCCGTAAACGACATTCGTTTGCGTAGGGATCGCGCTACACGTCCCGCGCGTAGACGCGATCGTCGCACCAGGTCGCCCCCACCTTGAATCGCCGCTCCGCCACGACGGCGAAGCCCTGGCGCTCGTAAAAGGCCCGTGCGCGGACGTTATCTGCGAACACGCCCAGCAACATGCGCCGCGCACCGGCGGCGCGTGCATCCGCCAGCGCCTGGGTCATCAGCGCCGCGCCCAGCCCGGTGCCGCGCGCCGTCGACAGAGTGTAGATACGGCGCAGCTCGATATCGCCGTCGCGGGTGTCGCCAACCTCCTCCGGCGGGGTCAGCAAGCTGTAGCCGACCGGCGCCCCGCCGACCGGATGTTCGGCCAGCGTAAGTATGCAGCGCGGATCGGCGCTCCACGCCGCGAAATGCTCCGGACGACTCTTCGCGGCCAGATGCGCGAGGATATCCGCGCCGGCCAGCACCCCGGCGAACGTTTCGAGGAAGCTGGCCTGCGCGACCAGCGCGACCGCGGCGGCATCGTCCGCCGATGCACGCCGCAGTCGCGAGATCGTCATTAGCCGACGATCTCGTCTGGCCGGAAGAAGTACGCGATCTCGATCGCGGCATTCTCGTCGGAGTCCGAACCGTGCACCGAATTCGCCTCGATCGACTCGGCCAGCTCCTTGCGGATTGTGCCCGGCGCGGCATTCTCGGGATTGGTCGCGCCCATGATGTCACGATTGCGCTGCACGGCGTTCTCGCCTTCCAGCACCTGCACGACCACCGGGCCGGATATCATGAACGAGACCAGGTCGTTGAAGAAGGGACGCTCCTTGTGGACCGCGTAGAAGCCCTCGGCCTGCTCCTTGGTCATCTGGATACGCTTCGAGGCGACGACGCGCAGGCCCGCTTCCTCCAGCATCTTGGTGACCGCGCCGGTCAGGTTGCGGCGCGTCGCATCGGGCTTGATGATCGAAAAGGTACGGTTCGCGGCCATGACGGTCACGGGCTCCTGATAAGGGATTGCGGAAGTGGCGCTCCCCTAGGCGCGGGCGGGGAGCGATGCAAGCTGCGTCACGATCCCGCCGCCTGCTCCCAGCGGCCGGCATCGTTCTGCTTCCAGTAACGCCGCTCGACACCGTCGCGCGTGGCGAGCGCCCTCCACGCGGCACGCGCCGCGACGATATGATCCTCGTCGAAGAAGTGAAACGCGCGATCGAATGCCAAAGCTTCGTCTCGCCATTCGCCATCGACCAGCGCGATATGGCGCGCGCCATTCGCTGGTGTGATCGCCCCCGCGATCAGGATCGGCTGATGCGCCGCGAGAACGGCGCCGTTGTCGTCGCCATCCGCCTCCGCGCGGCCGTGCGGCAGGAAACTGTCGGGCGCGTAGGTCCACAGCAGCCGATCGAGCGCCGCCTGCTGTTCCGCAGACGCCGCCACGACCAGCAGTCGCGCGCCCGATGCGACGACCTTCTCCGCGATCTGCGGCAGCGCGCGTTCGAGCGGCATGCGGGTCAGATGATAGAAATCGACCTTCATCCCGCTCTCCGCGCTGCCCGCCCGACCCTCAGGCTTCGCAGGTGTCGGCGATGAAGCGGTCGAGCACGCGGACGCCGTATCCGGTCGCCCCCTTCGCCCAGGTCGCGCCATCCTTGTCCGACCAGACCATGCCCGCGATATCGAGATGCGCCCAGGCGACGCCCTCCTCCACGAAGCGCTGGAGGAATTGCGCGGCGGTGATCGAGCCGGCGCCGCGCGGACCGACGTTCTTCATATCGGCGATCGGCGAGTCGATCAGCTTGTCGTAGGCGGGCGACAGCGGGAAGCGCCACAATTGGTCACCCGAGGCTCGCCCCGCCGCCAGCAATTTGTCCGCGAGCGCGTCGTCGTTGGCGAACAGCCCGCCGAACTCATTGCCCAGGCTGACGATCATCGCGCCGGTCAGCGTCGCCAGATCGACGATCGTCTTCGGCTGGTGGGTGCGCTGCACCCAGGTGAGGCAGTCGCACAGCACCAGCCGCCCCTCGGCATCGGTGTTGATGACTTCGACGGTCTGGCCCGACATGCTGGTGACGACGTCGCCGGGCCGCTGCGCATTGCCGTCGGGCATGTTTTCCACCAGCCCCATGACGCCGATCACATTGGCCTTCGCCTTGCGCTTCGCCAGCGACAGCATCGCCCCCGCGACCGCACCGGCGCCGCCCATGTCCCACTTCATGTCTTCCATGCCAGCGGCGGGCTTGATCGAGATGCCGCCCGTGTCGAACGTCACGCCCTTCCCTACCAGCGCGGTCAACGGCGCGTCACCACCCCCGCTCCACTTCAGCGCCAGGATACGCGGCGCGCGCGCCGATCCCTGATTGACGCCCAGTAGCGCGCCCATGCCCAGTTCGCCCATCTCACGCTCGGTGAGCACGGTCACCTCCAGCCCGAGGCCGTCCGTCGCGGCGACGACACGCTCGACGAACGACTCGGGATAGAGGATGTTCGGCGGCAGCGTCGCGAGCAGGCGAGCGAGTGCGACACCCGCCGTTACCGCCTCACGCGGCGCCCAGGCACTATCGTCGCCGACCACCGTCAGCGTCGCCAGCGTCGGCTTCTGCTTGTCGGACAGTTTGGTACGATATTCGTCGAACCGCCAGGCGCGCTGCGCCGCGCCCGCCGCGAAGCGCGCTACCGCGATCGGCTCCGCACCGCCGAGATCGGCGACCGCCTGCGTCACGCCAGACGTCAGCAATCGCGCGACCAGCGCACCGCCCGCCCGCTCGAACCCGGCATCGTCACCCGTGCCGACGCCCAGCAGCAGGAAGCGGCGGACCGCACCGTCGCTCGCGACGAACGCTTCCGCGACGCTGCCTGGCTCGCCCTCGAAACGCTGTCCGGCCACGGCGGCGGCGATCACATCGTCGGCACCGGCGACGATCCCCGCGGTCGGCGCATCCTTGCGGACGGCGATCGCGACGACGGCGGCATCGGCAGGGCGGGAGGCGGCAAACGCAATCTTCATGATCGTTCCTTAGTCTTGTCGTCCGTTCCCCTAGACCTCGACGCGTGGACTGGCAAAGCGTTGCAGCCGCGTGCGACCGATGCGATAGGGCCACGGCGCGCGACCGCCGGAAGCGCGCTCGAAAAGGGATGCGACAAGAGCGACGTGAGGCGTATCGAATTTCTTGCCGGATGCGCGCTGCCGCTTCTCCTGGCCACCCCGGCGGCGGCACAGTCGCTTCAGGATCGCGATCCCGGCTTGCTCGCGCCCGTTGATCCGGCCCCGGTCGATCCGGCGTCCCCGGCGCCCGCCGTGCCGGTCGTCACGCCTGCCACCGCGCCCACAGCCGAGGGAGCGGGCGAGGACCAGGTACAGTTCAGTTCCGATACGCTCGAATATGATTTCGACGCCGACATCGTCACCGCCACCGGGGCGGTGCGCATGACGCGGGAGGGCGATCGGCTGCGGGCCGATCGGGTCGTCTGGAACCGCAAGACCGGCAAGGTGGTGGCGAACGGCAATGTCGCGGTCACCAACCCCGAGGGCGATGTCGCTTATGGTGATTCGATCGAACTGACCGATTCGCTCAAGGACGGCGTCGTCGACAACATGCTCGTCGTCCTCGAACAGGGCGGACGCATGGCGGCGGTGCGCGGCACCCGCAATCAGGACGGTACGCTGTTCCTCGAGCGCGCGGTCTATTCCCCGTGCGCGGTCTCCCACAGCGACGGTTGCCCGAAGGAACCGACGTGGAAGATCACCGCGATCCGCGTCGTCTATCGTCCCCAACGCGAGCGTGTCTATTTTGATGGCGCCCGCATCCACCTCTTCGGTGTGTCGACCCCGCCGCTGCCGCGATTCAGCGTGCCGATCGGCGGGCGCGGCGATACCGGGCTGTTGACCCCCGGCTTCAACATCACCCGCCTCAACGGGGTGGAAGTGGTGCTGCCGGTCAACTTCGCGCTCGGCCCCGACAAGTCGCTGGTGGTGGCGCCGCATATCTTCACGTCCGAACTGCCGATGATCGAGGCGCGCTATCGCCAGCTCACCGAGCTCGGGGCCTTCTCGATCACCGGCTACGCGACATCAAGCCGGCGCAGCCGTGATCTGAGCGGAGGCTTCACGTCCGAGACCGAGCGCGCCTTCCGTGGCTATCTCGATGGCGTCGGGCGGTTCCAGTTTGACGAAAACTGGAGCCTGTCCGGATCGTTGCGGCTCGTCACCGATCGCACCTTCCTGCGTCGCTACGATATCTCCTGGGAAGACCGGCTGCGCAGCACGGTCTCGCTCGAACGGATCGACACCAACAGCTATTTCGCGATCAGCGGCTGGGCGGTGCAGACGTTGCGCGTCGGCGATCGTCAGGATTTGCAGCCCGTCGCCCTGCCCGAGATCGATTATCGCCGCCGCGTGCCCGATGCGCTGCTGGGCGGAACGCTGCAACTGCAGCTCAACACACTGTCGATCGGGCGCAAGTCCGGACAGGACACGCAACGCGCCTTTGCCAGCGCGCGCTGGGACTGGCGCGGGATCACCGTCGCGGGGCAGGAAGTGACGCTGACCGCCTATGCCCGCGGTGATGCCTACAACACTACCAATATCGCGGCGACGACGGTAGCGAGCTATCGCGGGCTCGAAGGGTTTCAGACGCGCGGCATCGCGGCGCTGGCGGCGGACGTGCGCTGGCCGTTCATCGGCGAGATGTTCGGTGGTTTCCAGCGCTTCTCGCCGCGCGTCCAGCTGGTCGTCACCCCGCCGACCCGCAATCTCGCCATTCCCAACGAGGATGCCCGGGCGGTCGACCTGGAGGATTCGAACCTCTTCGCGCTCAATCGCTTCCCCGGCTATGATCGTTGGGAGGATTCGAGCCGGATCACCTATGGCGCGGATTGGGCGCTCGACCTGCCGGGCGTATCGATCTCCACCAATGTCGGGCAGAGCTATCGCCTCAATGCACGCCCGTCGATCCTGCCCGACGGCACCGGACTGTCGGACCGGCTGTCGGATATCGTCGGGCGCACCAACGTCCGTATCGGTGATCTGGTCACGTTCACCCACCGCTATCGCCTCGACAAGAACAATCTGGCGGTGCGCCGCAACGAGATCGACGCGACCATCGGCTCACGGCGCACCTACGCGCAGATCGGTTATCTGCGGCTGAACCGGAATATCGATATCCAGGACTTGCAGGACCGTGAGGAACTGCGCGCCGGCGGCCGCGTGGGCATCGGTCGCTTCTGGTCCATATGGGGCTCGGCGCTGATCGACCTGACCGACCGTGAGGAGGATCCGTTGCTATCCGCGGCGGACGGCTTCACCCCGATCCGGCATCGCATCGGCGTCGCTTATCAGGACGATTGCGTCGATTTGGGCATCACGTGGCGCCGCGATTATCAGACGACGGGTGACGCGCGGGCGGGCAACAGCTATCTGTTGACACTTTCCTTCAAGAACCTCGGTCGCTAAGCCTCGGTTCAGCTGTCGTAGACCAGTCATCTTCCGCTCGTGAGACGAGCGCGGGCAACGGGATTTCGAGACAATCGTGATGACATATTGGAAAGGCGCGTCGCTGACCCGCCCCCTCGCACAAGCGGCGCTGGCGACGGCGCTGGCCCTGGGGATCGTCGGCTCCGGCATCGCGCAGACGGTCAGCGATCAATCGCTGCCCGACAATACCGGGCTGAACATTCCCGCCAACCTGCAGATTTTCGGCAAGCTTGATCCGAACATCCGCAAGGCCACCGCGATCGTCAACGACACCGTCATCACGCAAACCGACGTCGACCAGCGCGTTGCGCTGATCGCTGCGGCGAACGCGGTGAAGCTCAGCGACGAGGATCGCGAACGGCTGCGCTTCCAGGTGCTGCGCCAGTTGATCGACGAGACGTTGCAGATCCAGCAGGCCAAGACCGCCGATATCACGGTGTCGAAGGAGGAGCTCGACCAGAGCTACGCCCGCGTCGCCAAGAATTTTAATCGCACGCCGGAACAGTTCGCCGCCTATCTGCGCGATAGCGGATCGTCGGAACGTTCGATCCGTCGCCAGATCGAGGGCGAGCTGGCGTGGAGCCGTTACCTGCGCCGCCGCGTCGAGCCGTTCGTGAATGTCGGTGACGAGGAAGTGAAAGCGATCCTCGATCGACTGGAGCAGGCGAAGGGCACCGAGGAATATCACCTCAACGAAATCTATCTGGCCGCCACCCCGGACCGCGAGCAGCAGGTGTTCGCCAATGCGCGGCAGATTATCGCGGAACTCGGCAAGGGGCAGGCACCGTTCGCCTATTTCGCGCGCAACTTCTCCGAAGCCTCAACGCGCGGCGTCGGCGGCGATCTCGGCTGGGTGCGCGCGGCGCAATTGCCCGAATCACTGTCGAAAGTGGCGTTGAGCATGCAGGTCGGCCAGGTCGCCGGGCCGGTGCCGACACCGGGCGGCTTCTCGATTCTCTATCTGGTCGACAAGCGTCAGGTGTTGACCGCCGACCCCCGCGACGCGCGGCTGAGCCTGAAGCAGCTGACGATCAAATTCCCGCAGGGGACGACGCAGACGCAGGCGACCGCGCGCACCTCCGCCTTCGCGGCGGCGATCCAGAAGCTGCAGGGCTGCGGTTCGGTGCAGAAGGTGGCCGCCGGCCTGAATGCCGAGGTGGTCGATAACGATTCGATCCGCATTCGTGATCTTCCGCCACCGCTGCAGGCGATCATGCTGAAACTGCAGGTGGGTCAGGCGACCCCGCCGTTCGGCTCGCCGACCGAGGGCGTGCGCACGCTGGTGCTGTGCGGTCGCGACGAAGCGTCGAACGGCCAGTTGCCGGGCGCGGCGCAGATCCAGAGCCAGCTTGAACAGCAGCGCGTCAACCTGCGCGCGCAACAGGCGCTACGCGACCTGCGGCGTGATGCGGTGATCGAATATCGCTGATCCCGCCGCGATGCCGACGCCGCCCGCCCCGCCCGCCGCGCCGATCGTCATCTCGATGGGCGATCCGGCCGGGATCGGCCCGGAGATCATCGCGAAGGCGTGGGAAGCGCGCGGCGATCGCGCGCTCCCCCCGTTCGTCGCGGTCGGCGATCGTCGGGCGATCCGCGAGGTTTGGTCCGGCCCGGTCACGCCGATCACCGATCTGGCGAGCGTATCGACGATCTTCCCCGACGCGCTGCCACTGCTGACCGTCGCCGATGGCGGCGATATCGTGCCGGGCCATCCCGATGGCGACGGCGCGCGCTGCGCGCTGAGGGCGCTGGAGATCGCCACCGGTCTGGTGCGTTCGGGGGCCGGCCGTGCGCTGGTGACGGGGCCGGTATCCAAGGCACAACTCTACGACATCGGCTTCACGCACCCCGGTCAGACCGAATTCGTCGCCGAACGATGCGGCATCGCCCCCGACAATGCGGTGATGATGCTCGCCGGACCAGGCCTGCGCGTCGTGCCGATCACCACGCACGTGCCGCTGGCGCGCGTCTCGTCGCTGTTGTCGGTCGATCTGATCGTCGCGAAGGCACGTGCGACCGCACGTGGGCTGAAACGCAATTTCGGAGTCGACCGTCCCCGCCTCGCCTTCGCCGGCTTCAATCCGCACGCCGGAGAGAATGGCGCGATCGGGCGAGAGGAGATCGAGGTGATCGCGCCCGCGATCGAGCAGCTTGTGGCCGAGGGGCTGGACGCGACCGGCCCCTATGCGGCCGATACGATGTTTCACCCGCGAGCGCGGGAACGCTATGACGCGGCGCTGTGCTGCTATCATGATCAGGCGCTGGTGCCGCTGAAGACGCTGTATTTTGATGAAGGCGTCAACATGACGTTGGGTCTGCCGATCGTACGCACCTCGCCCGACCATGGTACCGCCTTCGCGCTGGCGGGCCAGAATTGCGCGCATCCCGGCGCGATGATCGCCGCGATCCTGATGGCGGATGCGGCGGCGGCGCATCGTGCGCGGTGCGCCGTTCCATTGTGATCGATCCCGCCGCACTGCCCCCGCTGCGCGAAGTGATCGCGCGCCACGGGCTGTCCGCATCGAAAGCGCTGGGACAGAACTTCCTGTTCGATGCCCAGTTGCTCGGCCGGATCGCGCGCATCCCCGGTGATATCGCTGGCGCGGAGGTGCTGGAGGTCGGACCGGGGCCGGGCGGCCTCACCCGCGCGCTGCTGGCCCAAGGCGCCCGCGTCACCGCGATCGAGCGCGACCGGCGCTGTATCCCCGCCCTCGCGGAACTCGCGGCGGCCTATCCCGATCGCTTGCGTGTGATCGAGGGCGATGCCACCGAGATCGACGCGAGCAGCCTGTTCGAAGGGGCGCCGCATATCGTGTCGAACCTTCCCTATAATGTCGGCACGGCGTTGCTGATCGGCTGGCTGTCGTCGGAATGGCTGCCCTGGTGGCAGTCGCTGACGCTGATGTTCCAGCGGGAGGTGGCGGATCGTATCGTCGCCACCCCCGGCACCGATGCCTATGGCCGGCTCGCGGTGCTGTCGCAGTGGCGCAGCGCGGCGCGGATCGCGATGCCGGTGCATCGCTCGGCGTTCACCCCACCGCCGAAGGTGATGTCGGCGGTGGTGCATATCACCCCCCTGCCCGCTCCCGCGGGCGTGGCGCTGCCGGCACTGGAACGGCTGACCGCGGCGGCGTTCGGCCAGCGCCGCAAGATGCTGCGCCAAAGCCTGCGCGGCTTGCCGGGGGCATTGGCGGCGCTGGAGGCGGAAGGCGTGGAAGCGACACGCCGCGCCGAGACGCTCTCGGTCGCGGAATTCGTCGAGGTAGCGCGTCGTTTGAGCGCCTGACGTCGCGCTCGCGCCGGAGCGTCAGTCCTTCGCGGCAACCCCGACGGTGGTCGTATTTACCCCCACCTGCGCGGTCGTCACCGGCGGCCCCTTGGCGATCACCGTCGCCAGCGTCGTCGCCTGCGGACAGGCGCCCTTGCACAGGGTCTTCACGCGCGTGAGGTTCTGGCGCGCGCGCTCCACCGCGCCTTTCGCGACCATCGCCTCCCCCTGCCCGGTCAGCGCATCGATATCATTGGGCTCCAGCAACAGCGCCTCACGATACAGCCGGATCGCCTTGCCGGGCAGGCCGCGCGCTTCCGCGACACTGGCGAGCGCGATAAACGCCTGGCGGTTGCGCGGGTCGACCGTCACCGCTGTTTCGAGCAAATCGGTCGCACCGTCGAGATTGCCCGCCGCCTGGGCAGCCTTGCCTTGCTGCAGCAGCGCGAGACTACGCGCGTCGATCTGATCGTCGGGGCGCTGGCCGTGAAGCGAGGTCGATATCGACACCAGCGCAAGCGAGGCGGCGATGGCGACCGGGGTGAAACGCATGAACGGCTCCAACTTCGACACGATCGTCATGGATTAGCACGCGGCGATCAGGCGTGCGACAAAAAAGCCGTCCGTCGCGTCGTGCGCCGGGGTCAGCCGCATTCCCTGCCCGCGCGCCCGGCCAAGGGGCAGCGCCGGCATCTCGACACGCCAGCCGGGATGGGCAGTGAGGAACGCATCGACCTGGGCGGGGCCCTCGGCATCGAGCAGCGAACAGACGATATACACCAACGCCCCACCGGGGCGAACGCAGCCGGCGCCGATCGTCAGCACATCGCGCTGGGTCGCCGCGAAGCGCTCCAGCCGCGCCGGATCGAGCCGCCAGCGCGCTTCGGGATTGCGTCGCCACGTGCCCGTTCCCGAACACGGCGCGTCGACCAGCACGACGTCCGCCTGGACATCGCCAAGCGCCGCCGCTTCCCGGCGCGGATCGAGCAGGCGCGTTTCGACGATACCCACCTCTGCCTGCGCCGCCCGCGGCAGCAGTCGCGACAGACGGGCGCGATCGACGTCGCTCGCGACGATCCGTCCCTCGTTGCGCATCATCGCCGCCAGCGCGAGCGTCTTGCCGCCCGCGCCGGCGCACAGATCGAGCACGGTCATGCCCGGTTCGACACGCGCCGCGAGCGTCACCGCCTGGCTGCCCGCATCCTGCACCTCGACCACGCCCGCCCAGCGCGACACGTCCGCACCAGCCGGCAGGCGCCATGCATCGGGCAGGCCGGGGACCGGCTGCGCATCGGGCAGAGCGGGCGGATCCGCGCGCAGCCGGTTGATACGCACATCGAGCGGCGCGCGCTCGATCAACGCCGCCTGTTCCACCGCGTCCAGCCCCGACGCGGCCAGCGCCGCCTCCAGCCACGCCGGATGCAGGCCAGGCGCCGCGCGAGGTTCATCCCCGATCGGTGCCGGTCCGTGCGGGGAGCCGTCGAAGGTCGTCGCCAGGATGGGATCCTCGTCGGCGAGCGTCAGCATCGCTGCGCGCCCGTTGGCCGGGCGCTCGCCCAGTCGCCGGATCGCGGCATAGACCAGCTCGCGCACCGCCCGCCGGTCCTTCGATCCGGCGTAACGCCGCGTCGCGAAATAGCGCGCGATCAGCGTATCCGCCGCCGCCCCGCCCTCGCGCGCGGCGATGATGATCGCATCGAGCAGCTCGATCGCGGCCTGGGTGCGCGCGGCGGGCGTCATGACCGGTCAGCGGGTCGGGTAATTGGGCGCCTCGCGCGTGATCGTGACATCATGGACGTGGCTTTCCTTCAATCCGGCGCCGGTGATGCGAACGAAGCTGGCGCGCTGTTGCAGGTCCGCAATGGTGGCGGAGCCGGTATAGCCCATCGCCGCCTTGATACCGCCGACCAGCTGGTGGATGACATCGCGCGCCGGGCCCTTGAACGGCACCTGTCCCTCGATCCCCTCCGGCACGAGCTTGAGCTGATCGCGCACCTCGCCCTGGAAATAACGATCCGCCGAGCCACGGCCCATCGCGCCGACCGATCCCATGCCGCGATAGGATTTGTACGCCCGCCCCTGATACAGGAACGTTTCGCCCGGCGCCTCCTCGGTGCCGGCCAGCAGCGAACCGACCATGCAGGTCGATGCGCCACCCGCCAGCGCCTTGGCGAGATCGCCCGAGGTGCGCAGGCCGCCGTCGGCGATCACCGGCACGCCGGACTTGGCGGCCTCCTCGGCGCAATCCATCACCGCGGTGAGCTGTGGCACGCCAACCCCGGCGACGACGCGGGTGGTGCAGATCGAACCCGGCCCGATACCCACCTTGATCCCGTCCGCGCCTGCATCGATCAGCGCGCGCGTGGCGGCGGCGGTGGCGACATTGCCCGCCACCACCTGCACCGAATTGGACAGCTTCTTGACCCGCTCGACCGCGCGCGCGACGTCACGGTTATGGCCGTGCGCGGTATCGATGACGATCAGGTCACACTCCGCATCGACCAGCGCTTCGGTACGATCGAACCCCTTGTCGCCCACCGTCGTCGCCGCAGCGACGCGCAGGCGGCCGGCAGCGTCCTTGGTCGCTTCGGGATACATCACCGCCTTTTCGATATCCTTCACGGTGATCAGCCCGACGCAGCGATAGGCCTCGTCGACCACCAGCAGCTTCTCGATGCGCCGCTGGTGCAGCAGGCGCCGAGCCTCTTCCTGCCCGACGCCGACCGAGACGGTGGCGAGATCGTCGCGGGTCATCAGCTCCGATACCGGCTGCTGCGGGTTTTCGGCGAAGCGCACGTCGCGGTTGGTCAGGATGCCGACCAGCTTGCCGTCGCGCTCCACCACCGGGATGCCGCTGATGCGATGCGCCGCCATCAGCGCCTGCGCCTGCGCGAGCGTCGCCTCCGGCGCGATCGTGATCGGATTGACCACCATGCCGCTTTCGAAGCGCTTCACCTGGCGCACCGCGGCAACCTGTTCCTCGACGGTGAGATTGCGGTGGAGCACCCCCAGGCCGCCCAATTGCGCCATGACGATCGCCATGTCCGCTTCCGTCACGGTATCCATCGCGGACGAGACGACGGGGATGTTGAGCGCGATCCCGCGCGTCAGCTGGGTGCGCGTATCGGCTTCGCCGGGAAGCACGTTCGATTCCGCCGGCACCAGCAGAACGTCGTCGAAGGTGAGGCCGAGGCGGATATCCATAGGGTGCCGAATCCTTGAGGGCGAGGAGTGGCGCGCCATGTAACCGCAACCGCCCCGGATCGCTAGGCCCCGGCGTGCGACACCGCTATAGTGCGCGCGGGAGCGAGGGGCGGTGGATCGCTGCGCCGAGAGAAGGGGGATTGCGCAATGGGCCTGACCATCATCGCTGGGCTGTTTCTGCTGCTGGTGATCTTCTACCTGATGTCCAGCATCAAGATCGTCCGCCAAGGCTATCAATATACGATCGAACATTTCGGTCGTTACACCGGGACCGCGTCGCCGGGCTTCAATTTCTACCCGGCCTTCTTCTACCGCGTCGGGCGTCGCGTGAACATGATGGAGCAGGTGATCGACATCCCCGGACAGGAGATCATCACCAAGGATAATGCGATGATCTCCACCGACGGGGTGGTGTTTTTCCAGGTGCTCGACGCGCCCAAGGCGGCCTATGAGGTCAGCGACCTGTATGTCGCGCTGCTCAATCTGGTGACCACGAATCTGCGCACCGTGATGGGGTCGATGGACCTCGACGAGACGCTGTCGAAGCGCGACGAGATCAATGCCCGGCTGCTCAACGTCGTCGATCACGCGACCACGCCATGGGGCGTCAAGATCACCCGCGTCGAGATCAAGGACATCCGCCCGCCACAGGACATCGTCAATGCGATGGCGCGGCAGATGAAGGCGGAGCGCGAGAAGCGTGCCAATATCCTTGACGCAGAGGGATCGCGCGCGTCGGAGATCCTGCGCGCCGAAGGGCAGAAGCAGGCACGCATCCTGGAGGCGGAGGGGCGCCGCGAATCGGCCTATCGTGATGCCGAGGCACGCGAGCGCGCCGCCGAGGCGGAAGCGAAGGCCACGCAGGTCGTCAGCGAGGCGATCGCACGCGGCGGAACGAAGGCGATCAACTATTTCGTCGCGCAAAAATACGTCGAGGCGATCGGCAAGTTCGCGACCAGCCCCAATGCCAAGACGATCCTGTTCCCCGTCGAGGCGACCCAGTTGATGGGCACGCTGGGCGGCATCGGCGAGCTGGCCCGGGACGTGATCGGCAAGTCTGACGCCCCCAGCCCGCCCGTGCCCCCCGCGCCCCGCGAACGACGCGGGCCGTTCGAACTCGATACCCCGCCGCGGGAGGACCGGTGACGCTCGATCTGATCGGTGGCGCCGCAGGCGCATGGCTGATCGCCGCGCTGGCACTGGCGATCGCGGAATTGCTGGTGCCGGGCGTCTTCCTGATCTTCCTTGCGATCGCGGCGGGAATCGTCGCCGCGATGACCGTGGCGATCGGCGATCTACCCGTGCCACTCCAGTTCCTCGGCTTCGCGATCTGGAGCGCGGTGGTCGTCGCGATCGGGCGGCGCTGGTATCGCGACTTTCCCGTCACCGGCGATGACCATCGGCTCAACGACCGCGCAAGCGCCATGATCGGCACGACGGCGCGATTGGCAACCGCCATCGAACATGGCGTCGGGCGGGTGACCATTGGCGACGGCAGCTGGCCAGCGCGAGGACCCGAACTGCCCGCAGGCACGATCGTCACGATCGTCGCGGTGGCAGACGGCGTGGTGACGGTGACGCCAGCCTAGCATTAGCCGTCACGCCGGACTTGCCCACGGCCCCCGGTTCCGCGTGGCGGACTGATAAACGAGGTGGGGGCGGCCGGATAAGCCGCCCCGCACCCTGAACGTTATGCGACGGCCGCCGCCTTGGGGGCGGCGTCGCGCACGCCGGGATCGACGTGATCCGCGAATTGCGCGAAATTGTCATTGAACAGGTCGACGAGGCGCGCCGCAGTGGCGTCGTAATCGGCCTTGTTCGCCCAGGTTTCGCGCGGATCGAGGATCGCACCGTCGACACCCGGCACCGCCACCGGCACCTTGCAGCCGAAATTGGGATCGGTGCGGAAGTCGACATTGTTCAGGCTGCCGTCGAGCGCGGCGTCGAGCAGCGCGCGGGTCGCCTTGATCGGCATACGATGGCCGACGCCATATTTGCCGCCGGTCCAGCCGGTGTTGACCAGCCAGCAATCGACGCCACCCTTGGCGATCCGCTCCTTGAGCAGATTGCCATAGACCGACGGATGACGCGGCATGAACGGCGCGCCGAAGCAGGTCGAGAAGGTCGCATCCGGGTCGGTCACGCCGATTTCGGTGCCGGCAACGCGCGCGGTATAGCCCGACAGGAAGTGGTACATCGCCTGATCCGGCGTCAGCTTCGCGATCGGCGGCAGCACGCCATAGGCGTCGGCGGTCAGCATCACGATGTTGCTGGGCGTACCGCCCATATTCTCGTCGGACGTGTTGGGGATGAAGTCGATCGGATAGGCGCCGCGGCTATTCTCCGCGAGGCTGTTGTCGTCGAGGTCGAGCTGGCGGGTCACTTCGTCCATGACGACGTTTTCCAGCACGGTCCCGAAACGCTTGGTGGTAGCGAAGATCTCCGGCTCGGCGTCCGCCGACAGGCGGATCATCTTGGCGTAGCAGCCGCCCTCGAAGTTGAACACCGCATCGTCCGACCAACCATGTTCGTCGTCGCCGATCAACGTGCGCTTCGGATCGGCCGAGAGCGTCGTCTTGCCTGTGCCAGACAGGCCGAAGAACACCGCGGTGCGCCCGTCTTCGCCCATGTTGGCGGAACAGTGCATCGGCATCACGCCCGTGGTCGGCAGCAGATAGTTGAGGATACCGAACACCGACTTCTTCATCTCGCCGGCATAACGGGTGCCGCCGATCAGGATCAGCTTCTCGGTCAAATTCACCGCGATCACGGTCTGGCTGCGGCAGCCGTGGCGCGCGGGATCGGCGCGGAAGCTGGGCAGGTCGATGATCGTATAATCGGGAGCAAAGCCCTTCAGCTCATGCTCTTCCGGCCGCACCAGCATCGTGCGGATGAACAGATTGTGCCACGCCAGTTCGTTGATTACGCGGACGCGGACGCGATGCTCCGGCTGCGAGCCGCCGAAGAGATCCTGCACATAAAGGTCCGCCTTGTCGTGCAGCGCGGTCATGAAATCCGCCTTCAACGTGGCGAAATGTGCCGGGTCCATCGGCTTGTTGGACTTGCCCCACCATACCGTCGATTCGGTTTCGGCATCACGGACGGTAAACTTGTCCTGCGCCGACCGGCCGGTGTGGTCGCCGGTCTCGACGACCAGCGGGCCATCCGCCGACAGCTTCCCCTCGCCACGCGCGACGGCGGCTTCGACCAGCCGGGCGGTCACCAGATTCCAGTGCAGCGTAGCGCGGGTTTCGATGCCCATCGCCGCGAGACCGGCGTGCGGAATTCGATCGCTCAATGGTCCGTCCTCTTCCTCTGTCCTTCGCCCTGCCGGGCGGCATCCGTTTTTCGGGATTACAGGGCGGTAAACCTGCCGTCAAACATGTTAAACACGGCGTGACGCAGGCGCGCCATTGAGCATGTGCCAGCTTTGGACTACCGCAAGGGTCGCCATGATCCGACGGAAGCAACGATGACTGCCACGATCGCGCTGGTCGACGACGATCGCAACATCCTCACCTCGGTATCGATCCAGTTACAGGCCGAAGGGTTCCTGACGCGCGTCTATTCGGATGGCGAAACCGCGCTGAAGGCGCTGACCGACAATCCGCCGGATCTGGCGATCTTCGATATCAAGATGCCCAAGATGGACGGGCTGGAACTGCTGCGCCGCGTCCGCGAGAAAAGCCAGATGCCGGTCATCTTCCTGACCAGCAAGGACGACGAGCTGGACGAGGCGCTCGGGCTGGCGATGGGCGCGGACGATTATATCGCCAAGCCGTTCAGCCCACGGCTGCTGATCGCCCGGATCCGCGCGATCCTGCGCCGGACGGACATCGCGAGCGCCAGCGACGCCGGGGAGATCGAAACCCAGGGGCCGATCGAACGCGGGCGGCTGGTGATGGATCCGGCGCGCCATCGCGTCACCTGGGGCGGCGAAGCGGTGACGCTGACCGTCACCGAATTCCTGATCCTCGAAACGCTCGCGCAGCGCCCCGGCATCGTCAAGACGCGCAATCAGTTGATGGACGCGGCCTATCAGGACGACATCTACGTCGACGATCGCACCATCGACTCTCATATCAAGCGCGTGCGACGCAAATTCCGAGAGGTCGACCCGTCCTTCGACTCGATCGAGACCCTGTATGGCGCCGGTTATCGCTTCTCCGAGGAGTGACGCGGTCGAGCCGGCGATCCGATGGTCGGGCCGGGTCTCGCTCACGCCGCGGATCCTGGCCGTCAATATTATGGCGCTGTTGCTGCTGGCGGGAGGATTCTTCTACCTCGATTCGTTTCGTACCCGTATCCTCGACACGCGCGCCGACCAGGCCCAACGCGAGGCGCGGCTGATGGCGGAGGCGCTGGCGGCGGCGGATGCCAGCCAGCGCGCGGCGCTGATCGCGCGAATGGCGCGCGATACCGGCACGCGGCTGCGCCTTTACGATCGCGCGGGCGCGCTGCTGGCGGACAGCCGATCGCTGGGCGTCGCCAATTTCCGGCTGCGCTATCCCGATAACGACGGGCTGAGCCGACGAAGTGCGCGTTGGCTGGACGCCGCGATCGACACGATCGTGCGCGCCCCGCTTGCCCCCGGTTATCGCGAGCGACGCGATGGCCGCGACTGGCCCGATGTCGCGCAGGCCCAGCGGCGCGGCGCCACGTCGGTGACGGTCTGGCGCGCGCCCGATCGGACCCCGGTGATCACCGCCGCCGCGCCACTCGCCCCCGGCCTGGCGCTGATGTCGACGGTCAACGCGCGCGACGTCACGGAGCGGGTGCGGCAGGAGCGGTTCCGCCTGAGCGTCGTCGTGCTGGTGGCGGCGGTGATTTCGATCGCCTTGTCGCTGTTCCTCGCCCGGACGATCGTGGGGCCACTACGGCGACTGGCGCGTGCCGCCGTGCGGGTGCGCCTCGGCCGCGCGCGCGAGGTGGTGGTGCCGCGCCTGCCAGCGCGCCGCGACGAGATCGGCATGCTCGCCCGCGCGCTGTCCGACATGAGTCTCGCATTGCGCGCGCGCATCGACGCGACCGAGGCATTCGCCGCCGACGTGACCCACGAACTGAAGAACCCCCTCGCCTCGCTTCGCTCCGCGGTGGACGGGCTGGAACGGGTGGCGGACCCCGACCTGCGGCAGCGGCTGTTCGCGATCGTCAAGGATGACGTCCACCGCCTTGACCGGCTGATCAGCGACATTTCCGATGCATCGCGGCTCGACGCGCAACTTAGCCGCGCGACGTTCGAGCCGGTCGATGTCGAGGCGATGATCGGGGCGATGGTCGACGAACGCCATGAGCGCGGCCTGCCGAACGGGGTTCGCCTGCATTTCGATGCCAGCGATCCCCACCGTTTATGGGCGCTCGGCGAAGGTTCTCGGCTGGAGCGCGTGTTCGCCAATCTGCTCGATAATGCGATCTCCTTCTCGCCCGACGGGGGGCTGGTGACGATCGCCGCGCGCCGCGTATCTGGCTCTCTGGAGGTGCGGGTGGAGGATGAAGGGCCCGGCGTACCGCTTGAGGCGCATGAAGCGATCTTTCGCCGGTTTCATTCGGTTCGTCCCACGGAGGAGCAGTTCGGGCAGCATTCCGGGCTCGGCCTTGCGATCGCGCGGACGATCGTCGAGGCGCATCAGGGCGAGATCGTGGTCGAGGCGCGCGAGGATCGTTTGAGCGGCGCGCGCTTCGTGGTCCGTTTACCGCTGGCGGTGCAGGATGCGGTATGAACGACGCGGTGACGATCCATGCGACGACGGTGGCGATCCGTGGATGCGCGGTGCTGCTGCGTGGCGAATCGGGGGCGGGCAAATCCGATCTCGCGTTGCGGCTGATCGATCGCGGCGCGGAACTGGTGGCTGACGATTATACGATCATCACCCGCGACGGCGCACAACTCGCCGCCGGGGCACCGGCGACGATCGCCGGCCGGATGGAGGTGCGCGGCGTCGGCATCGTCGACTGGCCCTATCGCGTGATCGCCCCCGTCGCGCTGTCGGTGGTGCTCGGCGTCGAGAACGAACGCATGCCCGATGCGCGCATACTGACGCTGGTGGGGATCGATGTGCCCGAGATCACCATCGACCCACGCTGGCCCAGCGCCCCGATCAAGGTGGAATGGGCGCTGACCCACCTGAAGGAACCGCACGCATGACCGAAGTGCTGCTCGTGACCGGGATGGCGGGTGCGGGGAAGACCACCGTGCTCAAGACGCTCGAGGACCTGGGGTGGGAAACCGTCGACAATATCCCATTGTCCCTGCTGTCGCGGGTGGTTCTCGGGCCCGACGCACAGCCGTCGCAGCACGCGATGCGGCCGATCGCCTTTGGGGTCGGTGCGCGCACGCGCGATTTCGACCCGGAGGCGCTGATCCGCCGCGTGGAGCAGTTGCGCACGATCGACGGCGTCAGCGTCGAGGTGCTGTTTCTCGATTGTTCGGGGCGCGAACTGGCGCGGCGTTATGCCGAAACGCGGCGCCGTCACCCGCTGGCGGAGGACCGGCCTGCGAGTGAAGGAATCGCGCAGGAGCGCACCTTGCTGGCGCCGCTGCGCTCCTGGTCCGACCGGCTGATCGACACCACGCGGCTGAAGGCGAATGCGCTGGCGCAGGACATTCGCCGCGCTTTCGAGCGCGACAGCGGCGGCACGACGACGCTGATCGTCGAATCGTTCGGCTTCTCGCGCGGGGTGCCGACCGCGGTCGACCTCGTGTTCGACATGCGGTTCCTGCGCAATCCGCATTGGGAACCCGGTTTGCGCGCGCGCACCGGCAAGGAAGCCGTGGTGGCGGACTATATCGCGTCGGACCCCGCCTATGACGAGGCGCTGACGCGGATCGAGGATCTGCTTCTGTTGCTGCTGCCGCGCTATCATGCTGAGGGCAAACCCTATGTGACGATCGCCTTCGGCTGTACCGGAGGGAAACACCACTCGGTTCATGTCGCCGAACGTGTCGGTCTTCGGTTGCGTAACGCCGGATTTTCCCCCACCATTACGCACCGCGACCTGCCGGGCCATGCGCAGGATGCGATCGAGGAACGGCCGCAGGGTCAATGAACGGAAATTCTAACGCTATGATCGGACCCATGATCGGTCTGGTGCTTGTCACCCACGGCCGTCTTGCGGACGAGTTCGTGACCGCGATGGAGCATGTCGTCGGCCCGCAGAAGCAGGTGCGGACGGTCGCGATCGGCCCTGACGACGATATGGAGGCGCGGCGCGCCGATATCGCCGGCGCGATCGCCGAGGTGGACGACGGGCGCGGCGTGATCGTGCTGACCGATCTGTTCGGGGGGACGCCCTCCAATCTCGCGATCTCGCTGATGGAACGTGGCCGTGTCGAGGTGATTGCGGGGATCAACCTGCCGATGCTGATCCGGCTTGAATCGGCACGCAAGGCGATGACCGTCGTCGCCGCGGTGGCCGCCGCCCGCGAGGCGGGACGCAAATATATCTCGGTCGCGTCCGAGGTGCTCGGCGAGGCCGCGGCTTGACCGTCTCGCGGACCGTCGAGGTAACCAACCGTCGCGGATTGCACGCGCGCGCGAGCGCCAAGTTCGTGACGCTGGCCGCCAGCCAGCCGATCCCGGTACAGGTGGCGAAGGGCGCGTCGGAGGTGACGGGCACGTCGATCATGGGCCTGATGATGCTGGGCGCCGCCAAGGGCGACTTGATCACGATCAGCGCGCGGGGCGACGCCGCCGAGGATGTGGTGGCGACAATGTGTGCGCTGGTGGAGGGCAAGTTCGGGGAGGAGTGATCCGCCCGACGCTCGACTATGCCCCGCACGATCACCGCTTATTCGAATCCGCTCGTCAAACGGGTGCAGGCGCTGCGCGACAAGCGCCATCGTCGCGAGGAAGGGCTGTTCCTTGCCGAGGGGTTGCGGATCCTCACCGAGGCGCGGGAGACTGGCCGCATCCCGCGCTTTCTGTTCTTCGCCGCCGCCAGCGCCGCGCATCCCCTGGTACGCGCGCTCGTCACCGCGGTGGAGGATCATGGCGGCGAGGCGATCGAGACCACCCCCGACATCCTCTCCAAACTATCGGGGAAGGACAATTCGCAGGCGGTCGTCGGTGTGTTCGCCACCTTCGAGGCGCAATTGGCCGACCTCGATCGCCGCCGTGCGTCCTTGTGGCTGGTAGCCGAGCGGCTGCGCGATCCGGGCAATCTCGGCACGATCCTGCGCACCGGCGACGCGGTCGGTGCCGGCGCGCTGATCCTGGTCGATGAGTGCGTCGATCCCTTTTCCACCGAGGCGGTGCGCGCCAGCATGGGCGCGCTGTTCACGGTGCCGATCGTGCGCACGCCATGGGACCCGTTCATCACGTGGCTGCGCTCGGGGCCGGGGCAATTGGTCGGGTTGAGCCTGCAGACCGAGGAGGGCTATCGCGACGCGCCTTACACCGCGCCGACCTTCCTGTTGACCGGCAACGAGGCGCAGGGCCTGCCCGAACATTATGAGGCGGCGTGCGACCTGCTGGTGAAATTGCCGATGCGCGGCAAGGCCGACAGCCTTAACGCCGCCGTCGCGACCGCGGTGATGGCCTATGAGGTGCTGGCACGCCACAAGGGGTAATCCCATCGAACCCCAGTGGCGGCTGGGGACCGACCGCCCGAAAGGCCATCGCTGGAGTACCACCAACGCCCCCGGCCTTCAGCGGTTGTCGCCAGAATATGTGTGGGCGCGTGTGTGTATCGATCCGCTCGCCGCTGTCGGTTACAGGCGACCCACCATCGCGCTATTCCGCCGCATCCTCCACGACTGACAGCTTGGTCAACGGCCGCACCGCCTGTTCGCCGACCGGCAGCGTGTCGATCGACTTGTTGCCCGTATCGATATTGAGCGTCTCGAACCGGCGCGCGCTGGTCAGCACCTGGCTTTCGAGGCTGCCGACGAAGGCGTTATAGGCCCCCATCGCGGTATCGAGATTCTTGCCCAGCCTGGCGACATGCCCACCCATCACCGCCAGTCGCTGATACAATTCCTTGCCCAGCGCGCCGATCTCCTGCGCCTCACGGGCCAGCTTCTCCTGCCGCCACACCGCCGAAACGGTGCGCGCGATCGCGATCAGATTGGTCGGCGTCGCCAGCAGGACACGGCGATCGAAGGCATAATCCCATAGCGACGGATCATGCTCCAGCGCGGCGGACAGGAAATGCTCGCCGGGCACGAACATCACCACATATTCAGGCGCATCGTCAAATTGCGTCCAATAGGCTTTATTGCCCAGCGCATTGACATGGCTACGCATCGATTGGGCATGCGCCGCCAGGCCGATCTGCCGCTCTCCTTCGTCCACCGCCCCGAACGCGTCCTGATAGGCGTTGAGCGATACCTTCGCATCGATGATCAGCGACTTGCCACCCGGTACATGGACGATCGCATCGGGGCGCAACCGCCCCCCATCCTCCGCCGCGACCGACACTTCCATGCGAAAATCGGTATGCTCGGCAAGACCGCAGCTTTCGAGCACGTTGCGCAGTTGCTGTTCACCCCAGCGCCCGCGCGCCTTGGGCGCATTGCGCAACGCATTGACCAGTTTGGCGGCCTCCCCCGAGACGCGCTCCTGCCCGACGCGCATCGCTTCGATCTGGCCGTGCAGCTGACCGAAGGCGTCGCGCCGCTCCGCCTCGATCTTCGCCACGCCTTCCTCATAGCGTTGCAGACGATCATTGACGGGCTGCAACAGCGCCTTCAGGCCCTGCCCCGCCTTTTCCTCGGACTGGCGCAGCCGTGCATCGGCGCGCTCCAGAAACGCCTTTTGCGCATCCGACAGCGTCTGATGCGCGACCTCGCGAAAGCGTAGCGTCATCTCGTCTGAGGCGGCTTTGAGATCGGCGATACGCTGTTCCGCGGCGCGCCCCTCGGCCATCAGCCGCGAGACATCCAGCCGCGCCGCATCCCGCTCTTGCCGCAACTCCGCCACTTCCTGCCGAAGCGCGTCGCCGTGACGCACCCGCTCCTCGGCGGCGGCAAGGTCGGTGATCGCGCGCTTGAACTGCTCGGCATGGGCATCACGCTCCGCGCGGAACCCCGTCGCTTCCCGACGACCGAACAACCAGCCCAGGATCAGTCCGGCGGCAAGCGCCAGCAACGCAAAGAGGAAAATGTCGGCCATCACCGGAACATAGATCGAACGGGGCATCGCATGCAATATGCGTCAGGCCGATGGTCCGCGCGTCGCGCTCACCCCCCGCGGCGCAGCTTGTCGAGTTTCTTCATCAGCATGCCGCGCTTCAACCGCGAGATATGGTCGATGAACAGCACCCCGTTGAGATGGTCGATCTCATGCTGCATGCACGTCGCCATCAAGCCGTCATATTCGGCTTCATGACGCTCCCCCGCCAGATCGAGCCATGTCACGCGGCACCGTGCGGGGCGTGTCACCTCGGCATATTGCTCGGGGATCGAGAGGCAGCCTTCGCTATAGGTCGACAGCTCGTCGCTGACCCAGGTGATCGCCGGATTGATATAGGCGTGCGGCGCACGCACCGCCTCCGGGGCGGGATCCTCCTCCTCGGTCTCACGATCCTGCAGGTCGATGACGACGATCCGTTGCATGATGCCGACCTGGATCGCCGCAAGCCCGATCCCGCGCGCATCGTACATCGTCTCGAACATGTCGGCGACGATGCCGCGCACCTCGTCGGTGATCGCATCAACGGGCGCACAGGTTTCGCGCAATCGCGCGTCGGGAACTTCGACGATTGGAAGAATGGCCATCGGCGCGAGCTAAGTGTCGTGACGCTGCCCGTCAAGCAAGCGGACCGCGCCTCACCCCACCGGACGGCGCGCGCGCAGCGCCTGCGCCAGCGTGCCCTCGTCAAGATAATCCAGCTCGCCCCCGACCGGCAGGCCATGCGCCAGTTGCGTCAGCCGGATCGGGAAGCGCTCCAGCCGTTCCGCCAGATAATGCGCGGTGGTTTGCCCCTCCAGCGTCGCGTTCATCGCCAGAACGACCTCATCGATGCCGCCCTGGTCGATCCGCCGGATCAGCGAATCGATCGCCAGATCGTCCGGTCGCACGCCCTCCAGCGCCGACAAGCGGCCGCCGAGGACGTGGAAACGGCCCGGAAACAGCCGCGACCGTTCGAGCGCCCACAGATCGCTGACATCCTCCACCACGCACAATGCGCGCGCATCGCGCCGGGGGTCGGCGCAGATCGCGCAGGGATCGCTGGTGTCGACATTGCCGCAGATCGAGCAGGTCGACAGCCGCTCCTCCACCGCCATCAGCGCCGAACGCAACGGGGCGAGCGCCGCCTCGCGCTTCTTGACGAGGTGCAGCACCGCGCGGCGTGCGGATCGCGGACCGAAGCCGGGAAGCCGCGCCAGCGCGCTGGTCAGCGCCTCGATTTCGGGGGATGCCATCAGGAACAGATAGGGGGTTGCGCCGCCGCCCGCCAGCGCGTTGAAGCGCAGGCATGCGGATCATTTTCATGGGCACGCCCGATTTCGCTGTTCCCACGCTCGAGGCGCTGGTCGCGGCCGGGCACGAGGTGGTGGCGGCCTTTACCCAACCGGCGCGGCCGGGCGGACGGCGTGGCCGCGATCTGGTGGCCACGCCCGTCCATCGCCGTGCCGAGGCGTTCGGCATCCCCGTCCATACCCCGGTGTCGTTTCGCGCGGACGAGGCACGAAGCGATTTCGCCGCGCTGGAGGCGGACGTGGCGGTGGTCGCGGCCTATGGCCTGATCCTGCCGCAGACGATTCTGGATGCGCCGCGGCACGGCTGCCTGAACGTCCACGGCTCGCTGCTGCCGCGCTGGCGCGGGGCGGCACCGATCCAGCGCGCCATCCTCGCCGGCGATGCCGACACCGGGGTGGGCATCATGCAGATGGAACGCGGGCTCGATACCGGGCCGGTACGCCGCGAGGAGCGTATTCCGATCGCCCACAAGACGGCGGGCGAACTGACGAGCGAACTGGCCGAGTTGGGGGCGCAAGCGATGGTGCGGGTGCTGGCCGATCTGAGCGCACATCCGGCGGTGCCGCAGCCGGAGGACGGCGTCACCTATGCCGCGAAGATCGACAAGGCGGAGGCGCGGCTCGATTTCCGGCACGATGCCGCTCAGCTGGAACGCGCGATCCGTGCCTTCAATCCGGCACCCGGAGCATGGATCGAGATCGGCGGCGAGCGCTGCCGCATCCTCGCCGCCGAGGTGGTGGAGGGTGGCGGTGCCCCCGGCACGGTGATCGACACCCACCTGACGATCGCCTGCGGCGACGCCGCGGCGATCCGCCCGACGCTGGTACAACGCGCCGGTCGGGGGGTGGTGACCACCGACGAATTGCTGCGCGGCATGCCGGTGGCGCCGGGCACGCGCCTGTGACGCGCTTCGCGCTGACGGTGGAATTCGACGGCCGCCCCTTCATGGGCTGGCAGCGGCAGTCGCATGGCCCCAGCGTACAGCAGGCAATCGAAGAAGCCGCCGCATCGATCGTGCAGGAGGAGGTTTCGTGCCAAGCCGCGGGGCGAACCGACGCGGGGGTGCATGCGCTGGCGATGCGCGCGCATCTCGACATCGCGCGCCCGATCGCGCCCTTCCGCCTGATGGAGGCGCTCAACGCCCGTCTGCGCCCCGCCCCGGTGGCGATCCTGGCGTGCGAGGTGGTGGCGGATGACTGGCATGCGCGCTTTTCGTGCCTTGGCCGGGCGTATGAATATCGCATCGTCAACCGCCGGGCACCGCTCACCCTGGCGAGGGGGCTGGCGTGGCAGGTGCCGCAGCCGCTGGATGCGGACGCGATGCACGCAGCGGCGCAGTTGCTCGTCGGACGGCATGATTTCACCACCTTCCGCTCGGTCCACTGCCAATCGGCCAGCCCGGTGAAGACGCTGGATCGTCTCGATGTGCAGCGCGACGGGGACCGGGTGATCGTCTCCACCGCGGCGCGCTCGTTCCTGCATCATCAGGTGCGGTCGATGGTGGGATGCCTCGCGATGGTCGGGCTCGGTCGCTGGACAAGCGACGATCTGGCGGACGCCTTGCACGCGGCGGATCGCCAGCGGCTGGCGCTCAACGCGCCGCCCGACGGGCTCTACTTCACCGACGCTCGATATTGACGGCGGCGCGCCGTTCAGCGGCCCGCGACACTTCTCCCCTGGACGGGAGGACATTCGCGGTCCGTGTGCCCGCGCGCCGGCCTATCGCACGAACCGCCCGGCCAGCTCGACATGCGTCGACCAGCGGAATTGCCCGACCGGCTGAACCCAATCGAGCCGATAGCCACCCTCGCACAACATCTTCGCATCCCGTGCGAAGCTGCTGGGATTGCAGGATACATAAGCGATCACCGGCGTGCGTGACGCGGCCAGCTGCGCCGCTTGCTCCCGCGCGCCCGCGCGTGGTGGATCGAGGACGATCGCCGCGAACCGATCCAGTTCGGCGGTGGTCAGCGGGCGCCGGTACAGATCGCGATGCTCGGTGAAGACGAGGCGTTGCGCCCGCCCCGCCGCCGCCTTCAGCGCGAAAATCGCGTCGCGTGCGCCCTCGGCGGCATAGACTCGCGACGACAGCGACAGGGCGAACGTGCCCAGCCCGGCGAACAGATCGGCCACGGTCGGCGCCTCGCCGACCGCTTCACGCACCGCCGCCACTAGTGCGGCCTCCCCCTCGCGGGTGGCTTGCAGGAACGAGGCAGGCGGCAACGGCACCGCGACACCGCCCAGCGTGATGGTCAGTGCGTCGGGCTCCCATTGCGTCTCCGCGCCCATGCCGGCATCGAATGCGATCCGCGCGAGGCGGTGCTCCTGAGCGAAAGCGGTCAGCGCCTCATGCGCGGCCAGCCCCTCCGGCGCGGCCCCGGTGATCAGCAGATCGACCCCCTGGTCCGCCAGCGTCATCGCCACGTCCAGCCGCCGCTTGGCACGCAGCCCCAGCAACAGGCGCTTCAGCGGCCGTATCAGCGCAAACAATTCGGGGGCGAGAACATGGCATTCCTGCACATCGATCAGCTGATGGCTTTTCTCCACCGCGAAGCCGAGCCGCCCGGAGGGATCGAAATGCAGCGTCGCGCGGCGCCGCGTGCGTGGTGGTGACAGCGCCGGGGGGCGGATCGTGCTCGCCAGACCCTGCGCCTCCAGCCCGGAACGGATGCGCTCGACGATGAAATCCGCCCAGCTCGGATCGTCGAGATGCTGCAACTGGCAGCCGCCACAGGCCGGGAAGTGGCGGCACGGCGGGGTGCGGTGATGCGGGCCCGGCGTGATCGTGCCATCGTCCGCGACGCGATCCCCCGGCGCGGACAGCGCGATATGGCGTTCATCCGCGGTGACGCCGTCACCTCGCGCGGCAAGGCGGATCACCTCGCTCATGCCCGCACCGCCGCCAGCGCCCGCGCGAGATCGTCCGCGATGAACGGCCCGCGCAGATATTGCGCCGCCGCCGCGTGCAACCATACGCCCGCCGCGGCCGCGTCGATCGCATCACGGCCGCCCGCCAGCATCGCGGCGATCGCGCCAGCCAGCACATCACCGGAACCAGCGGTCGACAACCAGCTGCTCGCCGCCATCGCGCAGATGATCCGACCGTCAGGCGCGGCTATCACCGTATCGGGCCCCTTGTGGACGACGACGGCGCCGCTGCGCCGCGCCGCCGCCCGGGTGGCGGCCAGCTTCGATCCTTCGACCGCGCCGAACATCGCGGCGAACTCCCCGGCGTGCGGGGTTAGGATCGTCATCGCGCGCCGCGCCGCGATCGTCTCCGCGCTGACCAGATGCAATGCATCGCCATCCACCACCAGCGGCCAATCGGTCGCCAGCGTGGCGGCCAGCACCTCGCGTATCGCATCATCACGCCCAAGGCCCGGCCCGACCACCAGCGCGCCGATCCTCGAATCCGACAGCGCCGCCGGATCGAAGCGCCGCCGGACCAGCGCATGCGGCGCTTCAGGAATCGTCGCGCCGAGCAGCGCGACATAGCCCGCCCCTGCATGCATCGCGGCTTCCGCCGCCAGCTGCGCGGCACCCGTCATCCGTCCGCGCACCACCGCCACCATCCCGCGCGAGAATTTGTGCGCATCGACGGCGGGCGGCGACAGCTGCGGGGCCGACAGGATCGAGACATCCGACCCGACATCGATCGCCAGCGGCAACAATCGCACCTCCCCGGCATAAGCAGCGGCGGGTTGCAGGACGTGCGCGGGCTTGGCCGCGCCCAGCGCCAGCGTCACGTCGAAGCGGGGCAGATCGCCCGGCACCGTGCCGTCGTCCGTTCCGACACCACTCGGCACGTCGACCGCGATCGACAGCATCGCCGCCGCCACGAGGCGACGCAGCGCGGCAAGATGCTCATCTGCCAGCGGACGCGACAGGCCGATGCCGAACAGCGCGTCGACCACCACCGGCGCGGGCCGTGCGTCCGCCAGCGGTTCGATCGGCCCGGCCCAGCCCGCTCGCGCTTCCAACGCCTGCTCGCTGTCGGGATCCGCCAAAGCCGCGACGCGCACCTTCTTGCCCATCGCCGCCAGCCGAGCGGCCGCGACATAGCCAACACCACCGTTGTTGCCCGGCCCGCACAACACCAGGATCTCATTCGCACCCGCGAGCCGCCCCACCGCGACCGCGACCGCCGCGCCGGCCTGCCGCATCAGCGCCATCGGGCGCGTGCCAGCAGCAAAGGCGGTTTCCTCCGCCGCGCGCATCTGCGCGACGGTCAACACAGGCGTGCCGTCGAGCGCGATCATGCCCCGGTCGCCCCGCGTATCGTGGCGGGCAGGCGATAGATGTCGCTACCCACCGCCACCTCGATTTCGTTGGCGTCGACGATCGCCACCGTCGCCGACTGCGCACCATCGGCAGCGACCACCCCGCGGCCATCGCGGGTGACCAGCAAGCGGCGGAAGCCGCCGTCGGGATGGTGGATCGTCAGGATCAGCCCCTCAGGCCCCTGTTCGCGATCGACGGTGCAGACCCGACGGAACGCCGCCGCCCCGGCGAGCGCGCACTTGACGCGCCCATCCTCGACGGCGGCATCGTCCTGCGCCGCCTCCACCTTCGCCAGCACCTTGGTATCGGTACGCGGTTCCTGACACGCGCCGAGCGCGAGCAGCAGCAGAAGGTTAGATATCCGCGTAGACATGCCGCTCCGCTGATGCGCCAGGATGGGTGACCGCCCCCTGATAGGCCGGTCCGACATTCTGCGCATAGCGCCACAAGGCGCCTGATCCATAATTGTTTTGTCGCGCCTGCCAGCGCGCGCGACGCGCGGCCAGCACCGCCTCGTCAACCAACAGATCGATCGTGCCGGCCTCCGCGTCGATGCGGATCGTATCGCCGTCCTCGACCAGCGCGATCGGCCCGCCATCGGCCGCCTCCGGGCCGACATGGCCGATGCAGAAACCGCGCGTCGCGCCCGAGAAGCGCCCGTCGGTCAGCAGCGCGACCTTTTCGCCCATGCCAAGGCCATAGAGCGCGGCGGTGGTGGACAGCATCTCGCGCATGCCGGGGCCACCCTTCGGCCCTTCATAGCGGATCACGATCACCTCGCCTTCGCGGATCTGGCGTGCCTCCACCGCCGCGAACGTATCCTCCTCGCAATCAAAGCATCGCGCCGGCCCTTCGAATTGCAGGCGATGCATGCCGGCGACCTTGACGATCGCCCCATCGGGCGCCAGCGACCCGCGCAGGCCGACCACCCCGCCCGTCGACGTGATCGGCGTCTTCGCGTCGTAGATCACCTTCTGATCGGGGTTCCAGGTGACCTGCTCGATGTTCTCGCCGAGCGTCTTGCCGGTCACCGTCAGGCAATTGCCGTGCAGGAAGCCCTCGGTCAGCAGCGTCTTCATCAGCATGTACGTGCCCCCCGCCTCGTACATGTCCTTCGCGACATATCGACCGCCCGGCTGAAGATCGGCGCAATACGGCGTCGACTTGAAGATGTCGGCGACATCGAAGAGATCAAACGCGATCCCCGCCTCGTTCGCCATGGCCGGCAGGTGCAGCGCGCCATTGGTCGAGCCGCCCGTCGCCGCGACGATTCGGGCAGCATTCTCGAACGCCTCGCGCGTGCAGATATCGCGCGGGCGGATGTTCTTCGCCAGCAATTCCATCACCTGCGCACCGGCCGCGACCGCGATCTGCTCGCGCGTCGTATAGGGCGCCGGCACCATATTGCTGTTCGGCAGGCTGAGGCCGATCGCCTCCCCGACGCAGGCCATGGTATTGGCGGTATATTGCCCGCCGCACGCACCATGACCGGGGCAGGCGACACGCTCCAGCGCATGCACCTCATCGATCGGACAGGTGCCGGCGGCGTAGCGCCCGACCACCTCGAACACATCCTTGACGGTCACGTCCCGCCCCTCGAACCGCCCCGGCAGGATCGACCCGCCATAGACGAAGATCGACGGGATGTTCAGGCGCAGCATCGCCATCATCATGCCGGGCAGCGACTTGTCGCAGCCGGCGAAGCCGACCAGCGCGTCGTAGCAATGCCCCCGCACGCTCAGCTCGACCGAATCCGCGATCACCTCGCGGCTGACGAGGCTGGCCTTCATGCCCTGATGCCCCATCGCGATCCCGTCGGTGACGGTGATCGTGTTGAAGCGCCGCGGCATGCCGCCGCCCTGCTCCACCCCCCGCCGCGCGGCATCGGCCTGTGCGTCGAGCGTCGTGTTGCACGGTGCGCTGTCATTGCCCGCCGAGGCGAGCGCGACGAAGGGCCGCGCAATCTCTTCCTCGGTCAGCCCCATCGCATAATAATAGCTGCGATGCGGGGCGCGCTCGGGGCCCACCGACACGTGACGGCTCGGCAGGCGGTTCTTGTCGAAGGTCTGGGTCATAACGCGCACGCCTATGTCGCGAAGAGGCGGGGTGGCGCAAGGATATTAGCGATCAGTGGACGAACAAACGCCACTTCGCTCCGCCGCCGCGTAGGGACGGCCGAGCGGATGGCACCCACTTCACGTCAGGTCGGCCAGCGCCTTTTCCACTCCGTCCATCGTGAACGGCTTGCTCAGGCGCGGACGATCGCGATACTCGGCGGCGATCTCGTCCCCCCCTCCGCCGGTGGCGAAGACGAACGGGATTCCCTTCGCCGCCAGCGCGTCGGCGACGGCGAAACTCTTCTCACCGGCGCGAAGGTTGACGTCGAGGATCGCCGCGTCGATCCCGCCCGCCGCGATCATCGGCAGCGCGGCGGCGACGCTGTCGGCCGTGCCGGCGTGCCGTTTGTCGAGCGCGTCGAGGAAATCCTCCAGCATCATCGCGATCAGGGGCTCGTCCTCGACGAGAAGCACACGCATCGTCATCCGTCCGCCATAGCGTGCAATACGGTGCGCGCAAATGATCAGGATCGTACCGAAGCGGCCTCATGCGCTTGTGCCGCCAGCACGTCCCGCGTCGCCTCCGCCAGTTGCTGGACCGAGAAGGGTTTGGGCAGGAAGGCAACATTGTCGAGATCGATCGACTTGCGCAGTTGCTCCTCGGCATAGCCCGACATGAACAGGATCGGGATATCCGGATGCACGCGACGCACCTGCCGCGCGAGCGACGGGCCGTCCATCACCGGCATCATCACGTCGGAGATCACCAGCGTCGGGCGCTCCACCCCGGCCAGCAGGTCGAGCGCGACCTCGCCATTCTCCGCCGCAAGGACGGTATAGCCCTGTCGCGTCAGGGCGCGCTCCGCCACCGCCCGGACCATATCCTCGTCCTCCACCAGCAGGATCGTCCCGGTGCCCCACAGGTCGCTGCCGCGCTGGCGCGGTGCCGGGCGGGCGGCGGCCGGCATCACATCGGCGGCGCCCGCTGTATGGACCGGCAGATAGATGGTGAACGTGGCGCCCTGCCCCGGCTTGGAGTCGGCAAAGATATAGCCGCCCGACTGTTTGACGATGCCATAGACGGTCGACAGGCCCAGCCCGGTGCCCTTGCCGACTTCCTTGGTGGTAAAGAACGGCTCGAAGATCTTGGGCAGCACGTCGGGCGGGATGCCGGTGCCCGTGTCGGTGATCTCCAGCGCGGTGTAATCGCCCGGCGGCATGATGTCGCTGCCGCGCCGGCGCAGTTCCGCGATCGGGACGCTGCGGGTCTGGATGATCAGCTTGCCGCCGCCCGCGCTGGTGCCATTGCCCTTCGCCAGCATCGCATCGCGCGCATTCACCGCGAGATTGACGACGACCTGCTCCAACTGGCCCGGATCGGCGCGTACCGGCCCCAGATCGCGGCCATGCTTCACCTCCAGCGTCACCGTCTCACCCATCAGTCGGCGCAGCAGGTTCGACACCTCCGAGACGATATCGGGCAGTTGCAGCACCTGCGGGCGCAACGTCTGCTGCCGCGAGAAGGCGAGCAACTGCCGGGTCAGGCTGGCGGCACGGTTCGAATTGGCGCGGATCTGCTGAATATCGTCATAGTCGCTGTCGCCCGGCGAGTGGCGCATCAGCATCAGGTCGCAATGGCCGATGATCGCCGTCAGGATATTGTTGAAATCATGCGCGACGCCGCCCGCCAACTGGCCGACCGCCTGCATCTTGGTCGCCTGTGCCACCTCGCGCTTCAGCCGGTTCTCCTCGTTATTGTCCTTCAGGCTGAGCAATACCGCCGCATCGCCCAGCCCGCGCGCGCCGGCTATGGTCAGCGCGACAGGCTCGTCCGGGTGATCCTTCAGCCGCACCGCGAGGTCGGTCGAGCGCGCGGCACCCCCGGCGAACCGCCGCACCGCATCCGCCACCGCCGCTTTGTCTTCCCGCACGACCAGGTCACCGGGATAGACCGGCGGCGAACCCAGCTCCACCCCGGCGGCGCGCGCGAAGGCCTGATTCATCTGCACGAATCGCCCTTCCCGATCGACCAGCGCGACCCCAAACGGCATCAGCATCAGCAAGCCGTCGATCTCGTTGCCGCCGCTCATTCCCGGATCGGTATCGACCATCGCGATCAGGATCGGCGAATCGAGTTCGTCGCCCAGCGGGATCTGCAACAGCCGCATCGGATTGGCGCCATTGCCTTCCGCGACGAAACGGACCGTGCCGCCCTGATCCTCGACCAGGAAACGCGCCAGATCCTCGCCCGCCAGCATCCCGTCGGTCATCCCGGTGGCGCGTGTGCGCAACACCGCGTTCGCCGCCAGCACATGCCCGTCATTGGTCACCAGCGCGGCCATCACCCCCGCCGCGCCAAGCTGAACACCGAGCGTGCCGTCGATCGCGTCCGCCAGCCGGGTCGGCTGCCCGCCGGGCACCGCACCGCTGGCGAAGCGCCAGATCAGGATATCCTGTTGCTGCCCGGCGCGGCTGATGATCGCCTCGATCGGCCCCGCCGCGCCGCGCAATGTCGCACGCGCCTTGCCGTCGCGCCACGCCGACCGCCCGGCCACCGCCAACTGCCCCGCGCCGTCCCCCGCCAGCGGCAACGACGGCGGCGTCGGAAAGCCGGCGAACAATTGTTCATAGCGGTCGTTCGCGCACACCAGCCGCCCGGTACGGTCGGTCACCGCGACACCGTCGCCGCTCGCCTCCGCGGTGGCGCGGATCAACTCCCAGTCATGATCGCCTGTCGTATCGATCGCCACGGGCCGACGGATCGACAAAGCGATGATTAGCACCGCCAGCAATATGACGGTGGCTCCGGCAAACCCCGCCGCGATCGCGACGTCGGCCAGCAACCACAGGATCAGGCCGCCGGTCGCGGCCCCCGCGACGATCGCCGCCGCCCAGGCGAGCCGCCGGCCGTTGCGCAGCCCTTCGCTGCCGCGGATCACGCTGAACGGCATGTCAGCCGATCGGCCGTGGGGCAGGACGGTGGGGACGCATAAAACCCATCACTTCCATAAGCCCCTCGCCCGAAAGCGAGCATCCTAGAACGCGGCGACGGGGGAGGGAACCCGTCCAACGGAACGCGCATCGTGGTCGTCACCGCTGGTGACGATGCCGCCACTTGCGGCCAATCCACAGCCGCCAACCCAGCGCCGCCGCGGCATAGCCCAGCGCGGAGGCCACCGCGGTCAGGATCAGCAGGCCCAGCACCAGCGGCGGTCCCGCGTCCCAGATCCACTGCAACCACCCGGTCGCCGCCTCCGTCACCGGCTGCGCCACCGCGGGCGCGTTCGAGCGAAGCAGCCATGCCCCGATCTGATAGGCGGCGAAGAGAATGAACGGCGTCGTGAACGGATTGGTGATGAACGTCACCAGTGCGGCGACCGGCACGTTGGCGCGAAACGGCAGCGCGATCAGCGCAGCGATCGCGATCTGCGCGACCGGAAACAGGATCCCCGCGACCATCCCCAGCGCGACGCCGCGCGGCACCGAGCGGCGCGTGAAACGCCATAATTCGGGGGCGAGCACGCGATGCGCCACCGGGCGCAACAGCCGGCTGTTCTCCATCGACTCGCGGGTCGGCAGATTGCGGCGGCTCCACGCCGCGATCCGTTCCCAGCCGGTCATCGGTCGCGACGCCATGTCACCCGTGGTCGCGCAGGACGCGACCAGCCTCGCGTTTCCAGTCGCGCTCCTTGATATGCTCGCGTTTGTCGTGCGCCTTGCGCCCCTTGGCCAATGCCAGCTCAACCTTCGCGCGCCCCTGCCCGTTGAAATAGACCGTCAGCGGGACCAGCGTCATGCCCTCGCGCGCCACCGCCCCGTGCAGCTTGTTTATCTCGCGCTCGTGAAGCAGCAGTTTACGCGGACGCTTCGGTTCGTGGTTGAAGCGATTGCCGTGGCTGAATTCCGGAATGTTCGAATTGACCAGCCACACCTCGTCGCCGGACACTTCGGCATAGCTTTCCGCGATCGACCCCTCGCCGAAGCGGAGGCTCTTCACCTCGGTGCCGGTGAGCACGATGCCGGCTTCATAGGTGGTATCGATCGCATAATCGAACCGCGCACGGCGATTTTCGGCGACGATCTTTTTCTTGTCGAAGGTGGCGGGTTTGGGACGCGGCATACCGATGCGATGTAGGCGCAGGATGAGCGCGGGGCAAAGGGGCTTTCGACACACGGTCGAGGACGGCGCGTCGTGGCGAATGCCTTTCACGACGCGCGGAGACGTGGCGCCTCAGATCAGTCCTGCCGCCGCCAGCCCCGCGTCCACCGCCGCCCGGCTCGCCTCGGACGGCCAGGTCATCGGCAGGCGCAGGCCATCGGGGAAGCCGGGCCGTACCTTCGTCATCGCATATTTTACCGGGCCGGGTGACGCATCGGTGAAAAGCGCGACATGCAGCGCGAAGAGCCGGTCGTGCAGTGCCAGCGCGGTCGCCTGATCCCCAGCCGCGCAGGCCGCCTGGAAATCGGCGCACAGCCGTGGGGCGACGTTGGCGGACACCGAAATGCACCCCACCCCGCCCATCGCATTATAACCCAGCGCCAGATCGTCGTTGCCCGACAATTGACAGAATTCCGCGCCCAGTGCGGCGCGATGCTGCGACACGCGCTGCAATACCCCCGACGCATCCTTCACCGCGACGAATACCTCCGGGAACGCCTTGACGATCCGTACCAGCGTATCGGGCTGGATGTCGGTAACGGTGCGCGCGGGAACGTTGTACAGGACGATCGGCAGCGGCGCATCAGGAGCGAGCGCCGCGAAATGGCGGAAAATCCCCTCCTGCGACGGGCGGTTATAGTATGGCGGAACCATCAGCGCGGCATCCGCCCCGGCCTCTTTCGCGGCGATCAGGTTGGCGGCGGCGACCCGCGTATCGTTCGATCCAGCGCCGGCGATCACCGGCACGCGACCGCGCGCCTGATCGACGCACACCCGCACGATCGCGAATTGCTCATCCTTCGTCAGCGTCGCCGCCTCGCCCGTCGTGCCGCACGGTACCAGTGCGGACGATCCCTCCGCGATCTGCCATTCGATCAGATCGCGATAGGCCGCCTCGACGAACCGACCATCGGGGTCGAACGGAGTCACCAGCGCGGGAATGGAACCGGAAAACATGATAGGCGTGTCGCTCCCTGGACCCGTATGCGCGGGCTGTCGTTCAGCGCAGATACGGCTAGCATCGCTAGTCTGTCCACCACAGGTATGTCAGTGAAGGCAGGTGCGTTGATCCTTTTCGTTGCAGCATCCGGCGCGATCGCCCTCGTCGCATCGCAATATGGCGCCCCGGTCGCCCCGCCTTCGAACCCGGTGCCAGCGCCCAGCTCCGCGCCGGCCTATACCGCCCCGCTGACCGATCTGGCGCAGCCGATCGCGCAATGGAAAGTGCTGCAACAGACCGACGCGCTGCCGTTCGACAGCTATGCCTCGTTCATCACCACGCATCCCGGCTGGCCCGGAGAGGCGGCGATCCGCCGCACCGCGGAACGGAAGGCGGCGACCGATCCCACGATCGCGCCCGCCAGCGTCGCCGCCTTCTGCCGTCGCTGGACGCCATTGACGAGCGCCGGGCGGGTCGCCTGCGCGCGCGCCTTCGCCGCGACGGGCGCACGCGCCGAGGCGGACAATGCCGCGCGCGCCGCGTGGCGGCTGGGCACGCTGGCGCCACAGGATGAGGCGACGATCCTCGGCCAGTTTGCGGGCGCGCTGTCGTCGGCCGATCATGACCGCCGGATGGATGCGCTGCTGTGGCAGGGGGCAACCGCCGCGGCGGCACGATTGCTGCCGATAACCAGCCCGGCGGCGCAGCAGTTGTTCGCCGCGCGACTGGCGTTTCGCAGCAACGCGCCCGATGCGTCGGCGCGGGCGGCGGCGATGGACGCGATCGGCGCGCGCGATCCCGGCTATATCGCCGACAAGGCGTTGTGGCTGCGCGCCAGCGGCGCCTCCCCCAGCGCGCGCGGCTGGCTGGCGCGAAGCCGCAACGGCATGGCACTCCCCGGCAATGTCGAGAAATTCTACGAAGCGTTGCTGGTCAACGCGCGTGGCGCGGCGGCGGACAATCAGTGGCAGACCGCCTATGACATCGCGCGGCAGGTGGACGATGCCTATGCCCCCGGCACCAACGTGTCGACGCGCCCCTATGGCGAACGAGACGACTATACCAGCCTCGCGTGGCTGGCGGGCCAGGCTGCGTTGAAGAT